>CAZNHN010000200.1:8668-10997 GCA_964572415.1 uncultured Phaeodactylibacter sp. | reverse complement strand
CGCACGTCCGGCAGCTCGGTCTGATCAGGCTGGATTTCGAATTCGACCTGGTGGATCTCCTCGTTGGCCGGGTTCAGGATGCCGAGGCTCAGGCGGTCGACCGGGTGGGACTCATTACCCTGAATGACCGGCGTGTGGGTGGTGAATACGATTTCGTCTTTGCTTGCAGCCCAGGCTTCCTCGAAGGTCATACCGTCTTCCATTTTTTCGCGCATCAGCTCAAAGCCGGCAAACAGGGCATGCCCTTCATTAAAGTGGTAGACATCCACCTCAATGCCCAGGGAGCGAAGGGCCCGCACACCGCCTACGCCGAGGACAAGCTCCTGCGCGATGCGCTCTTCTCCAAACCAGCCGTAGAGCTGCCCGGTAATCCAGGCATCTTCATTGCCCGGGACATCTGTATCAAGCAGGTAGAGCGGGGCGTTATCGAAAGCTTCGAGTTTCCAGACCTTGCAAGCGACGTTCCGGCCACGGATTTCGACATTTACCGTAATACCGGTATCCTCCATGAAGTCGTCGTAATTGTAGTTGCGGTAAGAATCGTAGGGCTTGCCATCCTCCCCAATGAATTGGTCGGTATAACCTTGTTTCCATTTAATACCAATGCCGACGATAGGGTAGTCGTACTGCTTTGCGCCTTTCATATAATCGCCAGCCAGGATGCCCAGGCCACCGGCATAGGCTTTGAAGCGGTTGTCCAGCCCATACTCCATACAAAAGTAGGCTACGCGGGGCAAGGTGCCTTTTGAATCTGCCATCATGTGGGTTTTCTGTTTGTTGTGATCAAAGAAATAGCGGGGCACGGTAATTGCTGTGCCCCGGGATCCAATATAGCAGAAAACCCGTTAAATTCGGAACCTTACGGGCTTACTTTGCGAACTTCTTTTTGCCTTTTTTGCGCTTTGGGAAAGACCTTCGCTTCTTTTTGGACTGACCGGGCTGTGGGCCGCCGTCGTTGACGCGCAAGGTGCGGCCTTCGTAGGTCTGACCATCCAGTTTGTTCATCAGCGTAGCGGCAGCCTGTACTTCCACCTGAACGAAAGCGTGTTTCTTTTGCAGGTCGATTTTGCCAACATCAGCTCCGTTAATGCCACCCTTTTCACACAGGTAGGCTAGGAGTTCCCCTTTGCCATTAATATCCATCTGCCCGATATTGACGAACACCCGGCGGGACTCATTGGGTTTCAGGAAAGCTTTATCAGCCCGTGGCTTTTGCCCGATCGGTTTACTTTTGGCATAAGCCTGCATCTTTTTGGGCATAGTGGCAGAGGCGACCCGGAGCAGGAGCTCTTCCCGGGACAAACCTTCAAATTTAGCCTCAATCTCCGGGAGGTAGTCCATCAGTTCCGGATTTGGTGATGCCTCACTGATTTTATCAAAAAAGCGCATCAAACGCTGCTCGAAAATTGCTGGCCCGGAAGGGATTTCCACTGCCTCAAAGGATATTTTGGAGACTTTTTCCAGTTTACGAAGCAGGTGACGGTCTTTTGGATGGGCGAGCACGAGGCTAATCCCTTTATTGCCTGCCCGTCCGGTACGGCCGGAGCGGTGGGTGTAGAAGTTGAGGTCGTCCGGGATGTTAAAGTGGAAAACGTGGGTGATGTTATCGACATCAATGCCCCTTGCGGCCACATCAGTAGCGACCAAAATGCGCAGCCGCCGGTCGCGGAAGCCCTGCATGACCCGGTCGCGTTGCGCCTGATTGAGGTCACCGTGTATAGCATCTGCTTTGTAGCCATCGCGGGTCAGCCGTTCTGCCACCTCTGCGGTCTCCCGCCGGGTGCGGCAAAACACGAGCCCGAAGAGGTCCGGCTCCATATCCAGAAACCGGCGCAGTGCCTCATAGCGTTCTGCAGGGCGCAGTACAACGTACTGATGGCTGATGTCTACGTTGCCGGAGTTCTGTGTGCCTACAGACAGCTCGAAGGGGTTATCCATATAGTCCCGGGAGATTCGGCGGACTTCAGGTGGCATGGTAGCCGAGAACAGCCAGGTACGGCGCTGCTCGGGTACGGCCTCCAGAATCTCGTCGATTTCCTCTTTGAAGCCCATATTGAGCATTTCATCGGCTTCATCCAACACGACCTGTTGCAAGTGGGTATAATCTACTTTGCCACGGCGCATCAGGTCACGTAAACGACCAGGAGTGGCTACTAAAACCTGTACGCCCTGTTCAAGTGCTTTGATCTGCCGGCGGATGTCCGCCCCTCCGTAAACCGGAAGGATTCTCAGATTGGGCTGATTTTTAGCGAAAGACTCCAGTTCCCGGCAGATTTGGAGACAAAGCTCCCGGGTGGGGGCCAGCACCAGGGACTGTACGAATGGCAAA
>CAZNHN010000200.1:7011-8658 GCA_964572415.1 uncultured Phaeodactylibacter sp. | reverse complement strand
GTGCAGGGGAATTTCGAGGCGCTGCTGGCCGTCGATCCCGACGTGATCGTGACCTGGGACCGCGCGTTTTTCGACAGCCATGCGGACAGCCCGCTCTGGCGCCGGATGCGTGCGGTGCAGGAGGGGCAGGCCAAAAGCCGCCGTCTTGCCCGTGCCGGTTTGTGCAAGTCCAACGAAGTCTTCTTCACCGGAAAGAAGGCGTGGTATTGCTTGTTCCTGAATGGAAGTAGGAGATTCGAAGCCGATAGCAGATACAGCTTCAGTGATAGACTGGGAGAGGCCCAGCGACTCAAAAGTACTCATGATCAAATGTTAAGCTGCACTCCGCAGCAGCAATGATGAGTAGCATTTGAGCTTTACAGTATTGGGCGGAGCATCACCGTCCTGAGCAGGCTGTCAGGCCCGCAGTTTGAGCACAAACCCGTCTTGTGCGTTCATTCTAAGCTTCCGCTACTCGAAATCGGGGACAAAGGTAATGTTTTTTATTGATTATTCCGGCAATTTTTCAATTGTTTGCCATAGTCCATGCTTAAGCTGAGCCTTTAGGTGCCTGGCTTTGGCAGACGGAGGAAGGTCTTTCGCAATCTCTTTTTGAAAGGCTTGCCAACGCTGATAAAACAGCATGGCATCGTTCATAAGCAGGTTGTTGCCTATTTGATCCGACAGGGTGATCAGAGACTTGGTAACCCCTTCAAAGTCCTCTTCCAAGAGCCGTTGCTGAAGCACTTTTCTGAAGGATTGACGCATATCATTGTAGTTTCTCTCGGGAATCTTTATATTTGGGGTGTCCTGCCAATATAGAATATAACAAATTTAAGCAAATACTAGAACTGACACCCCCAGGAGGCTCAGCAATTGTTGAGACCCTCATCCAATTTATGCTTTTGAAGAACCGTTTGGTTTCGGGAAGCTCGACAGGACTATTGTACCCATTTGGAAACAACTATTTACTATTGCTTAGCATGAAAAACTTATTACACCTGTTTTTGTTTGTTTTTTCTATTTTATTTTTCCGGCTAAATGTGTATGCCGCCAGTACGCCAAAAGGAGCAGAAGTCAAAGAGGACCAGTTCTTTAGCGAGCGAACTGTGTCAACATCCCGCTCTCAGTTCACCCGATCAGCCGGGGGCATCGAACGCTCTTTACAATTGAGTAGCTTTGTTGCCAAAGCGCACCATGTTTCAGTTGTATTGTCCTGGGTGGTTGATAAGCCTGTAAGTGAGGTTTCTTTTATTGTTGAGCGTGCCCTGGGGAATACTGCATGGGAAAAAGTTGGGCGGGTGACTGCGGCAGACGGGCAACGTGAGTTTAGTTTTTGGGATGTGCGCGTCGAACCCGGTGAAGCCTATGAGTACCGCCTTGTGAATGAGTCGAATGGTATTTTCTTTCAGGCATCTGAGCCTGTAGTCCTTCAGGTGGATCACCCATTCGACGAGTACCTTATCATTTTGGGGTTGCTTGGATTTATTGGCTACGTTGCTTACCAAACCCGGAATCTGGTACATTGAGCCGTTGTGGTGGCAGGGTAGCAGGTTTTCTTCAGGCGAGTTTCATTTTTTTCCTTAGCTTTATTTACAACCTGCTTAATCTTATCTTCACTACCAATATTACCTGGATTAATACGTAAACCATCTATCTCTTGATCAA
>CAZNHN010000200.1:0-7001 GCA_964572415.1 uncultured Phaeodactylibacter sp. | reverse complement strand
GCTTTATTGCGCAGGTACTGGGTTGATCCTAATGCCGTATTATAAGGACTGAAAAAACGATGCCAACCAATGAACGAAGACATTTTTAAAACCCTGCGCGATTGCAAGGAATTGGTCAACTTAAATGATGCAGAAATCAAACAACTGGCCAGCGTTACCAAGCTGGTGGATTACGAGGCGGGGCATGAGGTCTTTTCTATAGAACAGAAAGGGGAGTCCTTTTATATTGTCCATTACGGGCGTTTGATCCTTTATTTATCCCGCAAGGAACCTAAATCCTACACTAAGGGGCAGCTTTTCGGTGAAATTGCCATATTCAACAAAACATCCCGTCTTGGCACTATCCGCGCAACGGAGCCGTCCAAACTTATCGTTTTTGATAAATCGGAAGTATTTGATGATACCAAAATTCCCGAAGAACTAAAACTTAAGCTTTCGTGGGCACTGACTCAAAAAATCATCACCTACCTCGTTGCTGATGAATCTGCTAACAGTAAGCGCATCATCGATAAAGGCGAAAGCGATATGGTGGAGTTCAAAGAGTCTATTGACAAATACCATCGCGATAAAATCATTCAGACCCTTTCTGCATTCATGAACCTGAACGGCGGCACTGTTTTCTGCGGCGTAGATGACGAAGGCAAAATCATTGGATTGGATGCCACTACTTCAGATATTGATAACTTCAAGCGCAGCATCACAAGTGCGGTACAGCGCAACCTGGGTTCCTTCTTCGCCACCCAGTTGTCCTTCGACATTGAAAAAATCGATGACCATATGATTTTCCGGATTGATACCCCACCTGCCAAGTCGCCTGTGTTCTACCGTGATGTAGACAAAAAAGGCAACGAGCAGGAGGTATTTTATATCCGGACAGGATCAGCGAACATCAAAATCAAAAAGAGCAGCGAGATCATCAAGTACATTGAGGACCGCTACCGCTTTGCGGGGCAGTAAACGCCTTTGCTTTAAGGTGCCTGCCAGCTGAGGAGCGACTGCCAAAAGCCGGCTTCCATCAGCGGGGCATTTATAGAAGTGCAAAGGTTGATTTTCCGCCTGTTGTTTTCCGGTGGTGTGCGCACTTTGTCCCATTCTGCCCAATCCGGGTGTAGTATAGCTTCTATCAGGGCAAGGTCCCACATGATCCAGCTTGTCCCGGCACTTACAGCATCCCACCTTTTGGTTAACCGTCGACAGAGAGGCGTACTGCATGCCCCAAGTTTCTGAAAGGAAGACTTCCGTTGAAAGGTCAAAGCCTGTGCGATATTGGCAGGCATGACCCAAAGCTCCAATCCCTCGGTATTGAGCAGCAGATCAAAGGCGTTGAGGTCATTGCGAATATTAAATTCATTCTTGTTCCAGGCTTTTCTTTTGAGGTCATATTTTGCACCCAGTATAAACACCCTCAAATTCCCGGCGATCTCCGGTGCAGCAGCGATGGCTGCTGCTACATTAGTGGAAGGGCCGAGGCAGATAATATTCAGTTTGTTGTCAGGGTCAGATTTACCGGCTTTATCGATAATAAACCTTGTCGCAGGGCTCGTGGGAACAGGGGCCCCGGCATAATACCCCCATGCAAATCCCAGCATACGGTCACAGCCGCTAAGGGTTGGTACCATCCAATTGCCTGTTTCCGCCGCCAGGTGCTCGTTGAGTTGCTGACTGATCTCCAACGTGTTGATGCTGTCCGTGGGATAGCTGTTCCAGTTGGGGTCTGTAAGTAATTGTGGATTGTTGAAATGAGCAGACTGTAAGGCAATGACATGCAGTCCATCGGGTGATAAGGCTCTGGCAATGGCATAGAGGTCATCCATTTCATTGCCGGTGTCAGCATCAATGATATAAGCTGGTTGAGCGGTAATTAAGCAAGGTACAATGACCGAAAGGAGGAAGAGGTATAACCGGTTTAGCATGTGCAGTGTGTTTTCTCACTGCCAAAGATAGGATTTTGAGCGCGAATTGAGGCTAACCAATCAGGCAGTTGCCGGTTGTATTTGAGATAGGATTTGCTCCAGGGCAGAATTGGTCTCCGCTTCGGAAGCGAGCAGGTCTTTCAGGCTTATTTGTCCCAGAATATGATCAAGGGACTGTTGCACTACCCGCCATAAAGATCGCACGGAGCAGTCCACAGAGTTCGTGCAAATCCGGAATCCGGCGGAGTGCTTATTGCAAAACCCTTCGTCAAACAGTGCTCCACCTAATGCCCGAAGGACTTCCCCAACGTTGATGTCTTCCGGTGCTTGTGCCAGTACATAACCTCCTTTTTGACCACGGGTACTCTCGATAAAGCCCGCCAGGCGTAGCGTACGTGTCAGTTTGCCAACGTAGCTGTCTGACATGCCTTCCAGTTCGCTGATTTGCGGAATGCTCAATCCTTCCTGCTCACCGCCTTCCGCGATGCGGATTAGGATGCGCAGTCCGTATTCATCCTGTGCTGAAATTTTCATATGCTTTTGCGATTAAGATGAAGGGGCAGTGATTTAAAACATGTCTAATGCAAAGCGGGCTTCTTCGCTCATCATTTCTTTGTTCCAGGGCGGATCGTAGACGACTTCCAGCTCTACATCATTGACGCCTTCCACCATCGCAACCTTCTGTTGTACTTCCATAGGTAGGGAATCCGCTACCGGGCACATGGGGGTAGTAAGCGTCATACGCAGATTGACGACACCCTGATCACTGATGTCGATACTGTAAATCAACCCCAGCTCGTAAATGTCCACCGGGATTTCCGGGTCATATACGGTTTTGGTAGCTTCTATGATTTTGGCTTCTAATGCTGCTTTGTCCATGATTGATCTTCTTTGACGTTGCGTGCGCTAAACAAAGGGCGCCGTTACTGACTTTTCGCGTTGATTGCAAAGCCATACATTTTCATCTGTTTGACCATACTGACCAACCCGTTGGATCGGGTGGGGGAGAGATGCTCCTTCAGCCCTATCTTGTCGATAAAATAGAGGTCTGCCTGTGCAATCTCATCGGATTTTTGCCCGGACAGCACCCGTATCAGCAACGCAATGATGCCTTTGGTTATAACGGCATCGCTATCGGCAGTAAAACTCACTTTGCCTTCTGCTTCATCCGCATGTAGCCAAACCTGACTTTGACAACCCTTGATCAGGTGGTCTTCATCTTTGTACTGCTCATCGATCAGAGGCAGAGATTTGCCCAAATCGATGATATACTCGTACTTCTCCATCCAGTCGCCGAAGAAGGCAAACTCCTCGATGATTTCGTCTTGTATGCTATTGATTGGGTTCATTGTGAAATTTTACTTTAACATCAAAACCGCCCTGTTAATTCCCGCCACCAGCGCATCAATATCCGCTTTGTTGTTGTAAAAGGCGAAGGAAGCCCGCACCGTACCGGGGATTTCATACCGGGCCATGAGGGGCTGGGTACAGTGGTGACCGGTGCGTACTGCAATACCGAGTTTGTCCAGTATGGCGCCCAGGTCATAGGGGTGCACACCTTCCACGATGAAGGATATCACGCTTGCTTTCTCCTTAGCGGTGCCTATGATGCGCAGGCCTTCGATTTGCTCCAGTTGTTCTGTAGCGTAGACCAGCAGCTCGTGCTCGTGCCGGCTGATGTTGTCGTACCCTACTTCCTGCATATACTTCACAGCTTCTCCCAAACCGATGACGCCCGAAATATCCGGTGTACCGGCTTCGAACTTATGCGGTAATTCGTTATAGGTGGTCTTTTCGAAAGTCACCGTTTTGATCATCTCTCCTCCGCCATGGTAGGGCGGCATTTGCTCCAGCCATTCTTCCTTGCCATATAGCACTCCGATACCCGTTGGACCAAACATTTTATGGCCTGAAAAGGTATAGAAATCAGCGTCAAGCGCCTGTACATCTACCTGGGTATGCGGGATGGCTTGTGCGCCGTCCACCAGCACCGGGATGTTCAGTTCGTGCGCCCGGTCGATAATGGCTTTCACGGGGTTGACCGTGCCCAAAGCATTAGACACGTGCACCAGAGAAACGATTTTCACCCGCTCATCCAGTAGCTCGTAAAGGGCGTCTAGGTCAATTTCGCCCGCATCGTTCACCGGTGCAACCCGAAGTTCCGCTCCGCGCTCCTCACAAATCATCTGCCAGGGCACAATATTGGAATGGTGCTCCATGGCTGTAATCAGTACCGCATCACCCTGATTGATAAATTTCCGCCCGTAGGAAGAAGCAACGAGGTTGATCCCTTCGGTGCAGCCCCGGACAAAGATGACCTCCTTTTCGGAAGGGGCATTGATGAATTGGCGCACAAGCTCCCGTGCCTCTTCAAAAGCAGTAGTCGCTTCCTGGCTCAGCTGATACACCCCCCGGTGCACATTCGCATGCCCGGTACGATAGTAATCATTGAGCCGGTCGATGACCTGTGCCGGCTTTTGGCTTGAGGCTGCGCTGTCCAGGAAGATGATGGGCTTACCATTCATCTCCTGTTCCAGCAGTGGGAAATCCTTGCGGATTTTTTCAATATCAAACGCTTGTTGAGCGGTAACTTCCATGTTGTTCTACTGTTCGAATTTCTGGTTGATCAGCATTTCTGCAAAATCGCGGACTTGCTCGTGCTTAAAGTAATCCAGCACTTCTGCGATGAAGGCGTGTTGCAGCATAGCCCGTGCCTGAAGGTCGTTGAGGCCACGGCTACGCAGGTAGAAAACGGAGGACTCATCGAGCTGTCCAATTGTAGCACCGTGGCTGCACTTTACGTCATCGGCAAAGATTTCCAGCTGCGGCTTACTGTCCATTTCGGCTTTATTGGACAGTACCAGGCTGCTACTCTGCTGGAAGGCGTTGGTCTTTTGTGCATCCTTGCGCACCATCACTTTGCCGTTGAATACACCGCGGGCGCTGTCGGTTACGATGCCTTTGTAAAGCTCATTGCTTTGACAGTGCGGTACAGCGTGGTCAATGAAGGTATGGTTGTCAATATGCTGTTGCTCCTTACCAAAGTAAACGCCGTAATAGTTGGTGGTCAGGTTAGACCCCTTGTGTACGGTGTTCAGGTTGTTGCGCACGATGCGACCACCCAAGTCTACGGTATAGTTTGAGAATTGGCTATCACGGTTCTGCTCCGCATCTACCCGGTTGATCACGAAGCCTTCTGCGCCTTCCTGCTGCAGGCAATAGTGGTGGATGTGGGCATTGGCGCCTACGGTAACGCGGTTGTAGATGTTGTTAAAGTAAGTGCCGGTAGCACCCGGTTTCTCAAATTGCCCTTCGATGTAGGCAAACTCGCTGCCCGTTTCTGCCACCGCGATGTTCATGTGACTGTTGAGAATGGGGGTTTCAGCATTGGTAGACAGGTGGAGGATGTAGATGGGCTTTTCGCAAGACACATTCTTCTCGCTGTACAGGAACAGACTGTGCTGTGAAAATGCTGCATTGAGGGCAACGAAGATATCATCCTGATCTTTCAAAATGTTATCCAGTTGCTCGCGGGCAATGCTGCCAAAGCGGTCGCTGTCCATGGCATCCCGGAGAAGCATTACGTGCATCCCGGCTGGCAATTCAGCAAACTGTGATAAAGCCTCACTGAGCTGACCATTTACAAAAACAATCAGGTGAGCCTCCATACCATCAGGCATGTAGGTTTTGATATCAGCTGCGTCCACCCCCTGAACCTTCCCGATGGCATAATCCGGCTGAAGGATACGGTTGATGCTCGTGTACTTGTACTCTTCCCACCGGCGGGTAGGGAAGTCGAGTGTGCCTGCCAGGGTCATGGCTCGCTGACGGTACTCGTCCAGCGGATGAGCCGGCTGCTGATTCGCGGCTTCAGTTTGCTCAAACAGCTCCTGAAATTTCTGTTTTTCGGCTGCGTATCTGTCCTGAGCTACGGTTGTTGACATATCGTAAGCTATTATTTGAAGTGCGGCTTAGAAAATAAGCCGGCAGCTTAGGTTCGTAATAAAATGACTAAAGTGGTTCCGGGGAGGAAGTTATACAGCTAACGCGTCTACCTCTTCCTTGATCCAGTCGTAGCCCTTGTCTTCGAGTTCCAGTGCAAGCGACTTGTCACCAGACTTCACGATGCGTCCGTTGTAAAGCACATGTACGAAGTCAGGCTCAATGTAATTGAGCAGACGCTGATAGTGGGTAACGATGATGAAAGACCGGTCTTGTGTACGAAGCTTATTCACTGCCTCTGACACAATGCGCAGGGCATCGATATCCAAACCGGAGTCCGTCTCATCCAGGATAGCCAGTGAAGGCTCAAGCAACGCCATTTGGAGCATTTCACTACGCTTCTTTTCGCCACCGGAGAAGCCCTCATTCAGGGAGCGGCGCAGGAACTTCTCGTCCATGCCCACCAGCTCAATTTTTTCGCGGATGTACTTCAGCATCTGCATAGCGTTCATCTCCTCCAGTCCGCGTGCTTCGCGGTTGGCATTGACGATGCTCTTGAGAAAGTTGGAGGTGCTTACGCCCGGAATTTCCACCGGGTACTGAAAAGCCATGAAGATACCTGCCAGGGCGCGCTCGTCCACTTCCATTTCCAGAAGGTCTTCGCCTTTATAAAGTACGCTGCCGCTTTCCACTTCGTAGTCCTCACGGCCCGCGATGACATTGGCGAACGTACTCTTTCCTGAGCCGTTAGGCCCCATGATAGCGTGTACTTCGCCCGGTTTAACTTCCAGGTTGATGCCGTTCAGGATGGTTTTGTCTTCAACCGCAACTTTCAGGTCTTTTACAGTCAACATTATGGTTTGATATTTTTGTCGTGATCAATTTGGGTAAGGAAGAGGTGCTTCTTCCCGGGTTAAAGTTTAAAATTATCCTACGCTGCCTTCCAGGCTGATGGCGAGGAGTTTCTGTGCTTCTACCGCGAATTCCATTGGGAGCTCGTTGAAGACTTCCTTGGCAAAGCCATTAACGATGGTATTTACTGCGTTTTCCTCGCTCAGCCCGCGCTGCATGAGGTAGAACAGCTGATCTTCGCCAATCTTGGAGGTCGTAGCCTCGTGCTCCACTTTGGCCGTGTTGTTTTGCACT
>CAZNHN010000199.1:0-11046 GCA_964572415.1 uncultured Phaeodactylibacter sp. | reverse complement strand
GCTTCAATGCCCTGATTGATGGGGTCATCGGCGGGAAGTTCACCGTCGAAACTATTGCGGGTTTCCAATCGGCTCAGCCCCCCGGCCATTAGCAGGGTGATGGCGAACAGTGCCAGTAAAGTCGTCTTTGGACGGGTGTAACTCAATCGCAGGAGTGGTTGGAATATATGCATGGTTTTGGGTGTAAAAGGTTTGGTATCAGAATACGTCTGCAAGCTACAGGGATATCCCCGGCAGGAAGCTACCCGTTCGGATAGTTTTGAGAGAAGAGCGTGCAAGCTGAGGAGATATGCCCTATCTTCATGGGGTGATTTTGATTTCCAAACCCTCTATAACTTGGAAACCGACCTCCGATGAAAAAACAATTGTTTCTGATGCTTTGCCTCGCTGTTGTGGCTGTTCTGCATGGCCAGAAAAGTGAAGTGCAGCTTACCATTGACTCCTTATTAAACGAAGCCTGGGCACAGGCCCGGTCGCAGCCCGGAGAGAGCCTTCGTATCCTCGGGGATATCGAAAGTTTTTACACGGAAGACAGCAGCCGTTATAAAGAGGACGTGGTTTGGTATTATTACGGTATCTTCAACAAGAACCTGAACCGGTTTGAAGAGAGCGAGGCTTATTTCAATCGTTACGAGGCTTTTCATCGGGCTGCCAAACATCCCCGGCTGGTAGCTGCCGTCAATATGGCTAAGGCCAATTTGTATTCTGATATGGGGGATTTTGCCCGCAGTATGGAGGCCGTCATAGATGCCTACCGCGCTTACGAGTCTGTAGAAGATACCGCTGGCATGCTGGTTACAAGCAATAAGCTGGGCGCCCTGTACACTGAAGCCGATCGCATGGAGGACGCCATTATCAAGTTAAGGGAAACCTTGGAACTGGCCCGGTTTTCCGGTAATCAGGTGCAGGAGCAAATCGCCTATACCAATCTGGGAGTCGCTTATGAGAACAAGGGAGATTTGGCTGAAGCTTACACCCACTACGAACGGGCCTACCAAATCGGCGAGGCCAAAGAGGGCGATTACGACAAAGTTCTCAACCGCTACAATATGGCGCATATTCTCACCCAAATGGGCAAGTGGGAAGCTGCGGCGCCCTACGCTGAAGCCTGCGCCCGCCTCGCTGATTCCATCAATGTACCTGACCTGAGTGCGGCCAGCCGCCGCCTGCTGGCTGATTTCCTGATTGAGGAGGGGCAGTACGAACGCGGCATTAGTATGCTGCTGCCGCAAACGGATTCTACCTATTCTATGGGGCTGAAAGACCGGGCTGAGGCCTATGAACTGCTGGTCAAAGCCTATCGGCAGACCGGAGACTACCGGCGTGGTTTCGAAGCGCTGGAGCAATTCAAAACCCTGAGCGACAGCATTACGGGCATAGAGCGGCTCAACCGCATTAATGAATTGTCTGCGCAGTACGAGACGGAAAAAAAGCAGCAGCAAATTGCTATGCTTGACCTGGAGAACCAAACCGCCAGAGCCGTCATCAGTCAGAAAAACCGGACGATCACCATTGGGATTGTCGGCTTAGTGCTTATCACCGGGCTGAGTATCTTCCTCTATGGGCTGTACCGCAAGTACCGCCGTCAGCAGGAGCAACTGGCGGTTGCGCTGGAAGAGAAAGAGTACCTTATTAAGGAAATCCACCACCGCGTGAAGAATAATCTGCAGATTATCTCCAGCCTTCTGCAATTGCAGGCCCGCTATATCGAAGAACCCTCTGCCCTGGAAGCTCTGAGCGATGGGGAAAACCGGGTACGCTCTATGTCGATTATCCATCACCACTTGTATACTGGAGAAAACCTGAGTAAAGTCAACCTGCCGGAGTATATTGCCAATCTCTGCAGCAATTTGGAGGCTTCCTACCGGCCCGGCGACAAGACTATAGCGCTGCACCAGGAAGTGCCCAACCTATTGCTTGATGTCTCTGTGATGATTCCGCTCGGCCTGATTCTCAATGAACTGCTGACCAATGCTTACAAGTATGCCTTCAAGGGACTGTCGGAAGGGAATATCTGGGTCCAGATACAGGAAACGGGCGGTCAGCTGCTTGTCGAGGTAAAGGATGATGGTGTGGGCATGAACCCGGAAACCGTTCAGAAAGGCTTCGGTTCCCGCCTTATCCGGGCTTTTCTGCGGAAGCTGGAAGCGGAAATGGAAGTGAGCCAGCCTGAGAAGGGCACAGAAATTCGGATTTTCATACCACAGTATCTTAAGAATAGTGTGCTGCAGCCCACAGGGTAAATCAGTACGGAAATGGTCATGCTCAAGGAATAAAATAATGTAGATTAATAAACCAAATGCCTGGATAACAGATCATCAATTCGGGCATCAGATCTTCTTATATGTCTTTATATTTTTTACTGTATATTGCTGAGAGTTGATCTGAAAAGTGCACAGTGTTTTGCTGTAAATGTTTTGTAAAGAACAACCCAGTGCTGTTCAATGATTGGATAACCTGGGCTGGATATTTCCCATTTCAACGCTAAACGGATTAAATTATGGCTAAACCAAAACTAACTGATCTATCCAGAGAGGACTTGATGAAAAAAGCGAAAGGCCTGAAAATGATGATGAGCATTTCAATAGGACTCGCCATTGCGTTGGCTTTTGCCGTCATACAGGGCTACTTGAAAACCGGGGAACTGGACTGGGCGATCCTGACCATAGCGATTTGTACACTGGCTTTGCCGGTTACCTCCTATTCAGAATTTAAAGTGGTCCGGGAGGAGCTGCAAGCGAGGGACTGAAATGGGAGTACCGTATTTCGGCTAACCGTAGTAATGCGATGAAAGCGCTATATTTAAGGTAGAATTGAAGTATATGCTACGACTACTGCTTTCCCTCCTGATTTTGAGCTTGCTTGGATCTTGCAATCCAAATAATAGCTCAGGCTTGTTCATGCCCACCGCAAGCACCATTGAAGTGGACGCTGATGACACCCCGGATTCTATCCTCCTAAAAGCAGCCCATGTGGTGCCCACTCCCAATCAGTATGCTGCCCTGCAAAATGAGTTTATCGCATTCATCCACTTTGGCCCCAATACCTTTACCCGGATGGAGTGGGGGACGGGTATGGAAGATCCGAAGATCTTTGATCTCAAAAACCTGGATTCCGACCAGTGGTGTAAGGCTATGAAAGCAGCTGGCATGAAACGGGTCGTTTTTACGGCCAAGCACCACGATGGATTTTGCCTTTGGCAGACCCGGTACACCACGCACGGTATTATGTCTTCGCCATTTCAGGATGGGAAGGGGGATGTGATGCGGGCACTTTCCAAGTCGTGCCGAAAGTACGGTCTTGAGCTTGGCGTTTACCTGTCGCCGGCTGACCTTTATCAAATTGAACACCCGGAAGGCTTGTATGGTAACCTGAGTGAAGCGGCCGAGCGGGTGATCCCCCGGCCGGTACCGGGGCGGCCCTTTAAGGATACCACTACGTTCAGTTTTAAAGTGGACGACTACAACGAATATTTCCTCAATCAGCTTTTTGAGCTACTGACCGAGTACGGTCCTATCCATGAGGTATGGCTGGATGGCGCCCACCCGAAGCGCAAAGGCGGGCAGCAGTACGATTACCTGGCGTGGAAGGAACTAATTCAACAACTGGCACCTGAAGCCGTAGTCTTTGGCCGGCAGGACGTGCGCTGGTGTGGGAATGAAGCCGGGAAAACCCGCGATACGGAGTGGAACATCATACCCTACGAAGAAGATCCCCGTCAAACGAACCACTTCAGCGACCTGACAGCAGAAGCCATTGGCGAATGGGAGCAATTGGCGAAAGGGCGCTACCTGCATTATCAAATGGCGGAGACGAACACCTCCATCCGGGAGGGCTGGTTTTACCGGGATGATACGAAGCAGCGGGTGCGCAGCGCAGATGATGTGTACGATATGTACGAACGTTCCGTGGGCGGTAATTCTATCTTCCTGCTGAATATTCCCCCCAACCGGGAAGGGCGGTTCTCTGATGAAGATGTGGCCGTGCTCGAAGAGGTCGGGAAACGGATTCAGCAAACGTATGGAGCGGATCTCCTGGAGGGAGCTACAGGTCCGGCAGAGGTGCTGGATAATGACCTTGCGACTTTCCAGTTGCTTACCAAAGGCGATAGCGCCATCATCCTCGAAGCCCCCGAACCCATAACCATCAACCGGTTTCGCATTCAGGAGGCAATTGCCACACATAGTGAAAGAGTGGAGGCTCATCTGCTGTATGCCTGGCAGAATGGACAATGGGAACACCTCGCAGCGGCCACTAATATTGGCTATCAGCGAATCCTGCGATTTCCGGAGGTGACCGCGCAGCGGTTTAAGCTTGTCGTATCGGCCTGGCGGCTGCCCCCGGCTATTGCGACGATTTCCGCTCATTACTATCAGCCTCGCCTGCCACAGCTGGTTATCAGCAGGGACCGTACGGGGCAAGTCCACATCCAACCTAAGCAGCACGATTTTGGGTGGAAGCCTCACGGGGAAGATGTAGCGGGCAACCTCAACCTGGGATATGCTATTCACTATACCACTGACGGATCCACGCCCGGTGAAGAAGCGATTCGGTATTCCTCGCCTTTTATGCAATTTTCAGGGGTGGTGAAAGCGCGGGCAATCGCAGCCCGGGAGCAGGGGAGTGTAGCTGCCGCTGTGTTTGGACTGCTCAAAACGGATTGGACGGTCCTCCGCGCCGATAGTGAGGAAGTCGGCTATGAAGCCGCCCTGGCTTTCGATGGCGACCCAAAAACTTCCTGGTGCCCGAAGCCTTCCCCTGAGCCCCACTATCTGACGATTGATCTGGGTCGTGAGCATACCCTGACTGGTTTTGCCTACACTCCGCCAGCCGACAGAAGCCTTAGCAAGCTGGAAGGCGGGCAGGTGGAGACCAGCCTTGATGGTAAATACTTCATGCCGGGAGAAACTTTCCGGTTTGGGAACCTGATGAATGATCCGACTCAGCGGATGCACGATTTTGGCCAACCCGTGAAAGCCCGTTACTTGACTATTAACGTGCATCAGGGAACTGGCGGTGGGCGGGCGGCTTGTATGGCAGAAATTGATATCCTGGCGGATTAATTTGTGTGCATAATAAATTGCACTACTTGAATAGCCTGGCAGCATTCTTGGATAAGCTGGAGCAGAGCGGGAAGCTCTACCCCAGCAGATATCGCGCTTAAGCAGAGGGTTGCCCCCCTGGTGTTTATAGCCGGTAGCCACTTCCTGTTTTGTGCAATTTGTCATACACACGATTAATTTCAACTTTTTAATCCCTCTTTTATGCTTCGAATGCTTGGTATACTGCTTTTGATGACGGGTTGGATTTCAGGTTATGCGCAGGCCCCTGTAGTGGAATTCAAGGTTATGGCGTGGAATATCCTTCACGGTGGGAATGACCTGGAAGATGGGCAGGAAAGAGTAATTGAGATCATCCGCGAAATTGATCCCGATATTATCCTGATGGTGGAGACTTACGGCAGCGGGCCAGGGATTGCCGAAGCCTTAGGTTATCACTTTCACCTGATTGCCCCGGAAGGCACTCCACCTGATGAGGAGTCGGTGAATCTTTCCATCTTCTCAAGATATCCATTCGGAAAGCGGATAGATACCCCATACCCATTTTACCTGGGTGGGCGTACCGTCAGGATTGAGGGGCTTGAAGTCAGGCTGTTTAGCAATTGGTTTCACTATTTGCCCTGGTTGGATGCCCCGGAAAAGGCAGGATGGACTGCCAACGAGCTGCTGGCCTGGGAAAAAAATGGGAAGCGGTATGAAATGCTGCAAAAGGTATTACCCTATTTTGAGCGGTACGCAGCAGAAGCAGATAGTATTCCGATGATTCTGGGCGGCGATATGAATACGCCTTCTCACCTGGATTGGGGAGCGGCTACACAACAATTGCATAATGGCTTGATCGTACCCTGGTCCACTACCCGAAGCCTTGAAGATTTGGGGCTGATTGATGCCTTCCGAACGGTTTATCCCAATCCTCTGACTCATCCTGGTATTACCTGGGATACCCCCAACGCTGTGGATGAGCATCGAATTGACTATGTATTTTACAAAGGTCAGGACCTGAAACCAGTATCTGCTCAGACTTATTTTGCCCATTTTGGCGAAAGCCTGTTTCTGAATGGGAAGCAGATTCCTTACCCTTCGGATCATGGTATTGTAGTCACCACTTTCCAACTCAACCCATAGCCTATGAAAATTTGTTAGCACCACTTATGTTTTCTGTATCCCACAGCAAAGCAACTCTTAAATCCGGCTTAAACACGATAAGCTCCTTTGGTGCCCCGCCTTCACCACATCAATTATGATCAGGTAGCTCCGTACTTCTAATAGCTGGCAGTGTGAGCGATGGAGAAGGATGGCGGGGTATCTAAAATCATTTGAGCATTGAACTTCAAAGTCAGCAGTTTTTCTCCTATTTTGTTTAAAAAGCACGCAATGAGAAACCATTACTCTATGACTTTACCTCTTGGCACCGTCCACCTTGATATAACACTGGAGGTATTAGTTTGGGCAATCCTACTTATGCTTTTGCCATGGAAAACCTGTTACAGCCAGAACATGAGCCCCCCTGCCTTCGATATCCTCATCGATACCGATCTGGGTGGCGATCCCGACGATATACAGTCGCTGTTCCGGGCTATTCACTACAGTGACATCCTCAAGATCAAAGGCATTGTCTCCACACCTAACAGCAGTAAAGATCAGCATCCCTGGGATACAATCCCCAATACAGAGCTCATCCGCGAGTGGATCAAAAGGGTCGATGTGGAGCACCTGAGACAAAATGGATATACCAATCTCATGCGCGAAGCTGACCTGTTGTCAGTAGTCAAAGCAGGCTCTCCGACTCCCGGGCCTCCATCGCCTGGAAGAAGCTCAGCGGGTGCAGAGTTAATCATTGAAATCGCCCGCCAGTACAGCAGAGAAAGGCCTCTCTGGGTGCTGGTATGGGGAAGTATGACCACCGTGGCTCAGGCTTTGTACGAAGCACCTGATATTGCGGAGCGTATCCGGATGTATTACATTAGTTCCTCCAATACCCAGCACGATCCGGCCAGCCGGGATTATGTTTTTGAGTTCATGGAAAAGCAATACCCAGAGCTGTGGTGGATTGAGAATGGCAGACTACCCAAGGGCAGCCACGAGACCTTCCGGGGAGTTTACCAATCGGGAGATCAGAACGGAGAGTGGGCATATACTCAATTTACAGGCACTAATATACGCGGGCACGGTTCGGATCACAATGGGCTATTTACAGAAAAATGCGGTGATGTTTTCCCCGTGGCAAACTACCCCAAGAGTAGCTTAAAGGAAGGCGATAGCCCTTCCATGCTTTACCTTGTATCACCAGTTTTAGGAAAGGTAGGGGACATTAATGACCCCACACAGGAAAGCTGGGGCGGGCGCTTCCGACATTTTGATGCTCAGGCTTTCCCTAATTACTACGTCGACCTCGATCAAAGCCCGGAGGCTTGCCAGATGACCATTGGAAAATGGCGTAAGGCAATCCTCATAGACTGGAAGTACCGCTGGGACCGGTATGATGAAAATGAATAATGCCTTAAATCATATTTGTGATGAAAAACCAGTATTTATTTCTAGCATTTGCATTGGCTTTTCTGTCCTCCTGCACCGCCTTACGGCAGCCTGCGCCTATTCGTGGCGACTTTGCCCATATCGTCCTGTTCTGGATGGAAGGGCAAAGCGAGGTGACCAAAGCCACCTTCCGGAAGGATATGGAGGCTTTTATCAAATCTTCTGCTTACGCTCAAAGCATGCATATCGGTACGCCTGCCGGCACGGACCGGGCAGTAGTGGACAATTCCTATGACTATTGCCTGATTGTTACTTTCGCTTCTAAGGCGGAGCATGACCAATACCAAAAGGAACAGGTGCACCTCGACTTTATTGAAAAGACGAAGGGGGTGTGGAGCAAACTGCAGATTTACGATTCGGTCAGATAAGTCCGCTATTTCCTGTGGTTATCGAACGACAAAATCGAGGTGAGTACGATCTTTCACATCCTGTAGGATACGCTTCCGGTTGCGGAAGATAAGCACCGAGCCCACTACATAGGGTAAGGCCCAGAATAGCGTAATGCTTAACCAACTGGGCCATCCCGGCACAACACCAAAAAGATGAGACCCCGCCGCCATGACTAAGCCTACGTAGCTATAGGACATCCACATATAGTGCTGCACGAGCCAACCCGGGTTATGGCGGGCAAATAATGGGAAATACATGCCCAGCCCGAGGGTAAGAAGGGATACAATCGTAAGGGCGTGAAACACCCCAAATCCGCCGAATAGGTCAAAAATGAAGAACGAGGTAAAAAGCAGCGCCAACATGCTAATGCCATAAACCCGACCTGCGAGTACATGTCTTGAGGTGCCTTTGGTATTGAAAAAAACATACGCACCAGCCAGTAGCGCAAGCACGGAAAACACAGTATGGATTAAGTTAATAATGGGCATAAGCGCATCTTTAAAGTCTTGGTAGCAGGTAGTAAACTGCCAGATAGAAAATCCATGGACTGACCAATTCACAGGATTCAGGATACTTAACTATACAAAATCAGTTGCGTACCCTATCAATTTTTCCGTGCCGGTTTTAAGATTAATTTGAAAGGATACCTTTCGGTTTCCGGTAGCTCCGTGTCTTGTAAATCGTAGAAGTCGGTTACTGCGAGGCAAGCACTAATTTATACCCAACGCCCCGGACATTGGCAATCTTAACAGCGGGGTCGCCTTCCAGCTTCTTGCGAAGGCGGGAGACAAATACATCAAGGGTACGTCCCACATAGCTGTCTTCGTTGCCCCAAATGGTTCTGAGGAGGGTATCCCGTTCCAGTGTTTCATTGGCATGGTCATGGAGCAGCGCGAGCAGTTCGGCTTCCTTGGCAGTGAGTGAGGTGACCTGCCCGTCCATGGAGAGCTCCATAGCGGTTGGTGAAAAGCGGTAGCTGCCGAGCGGGCGGTGATCTGCTGTCCCGACAGGCGCTTTTGATCGCCTTTTGCTTAAGTAGAAAACGGTACCAGCCAATAGAAAGAAGATAAAGGCCAGGGCAGCATATTTATAATAGTTGGCGAGCGGCGCAGAGCCACCTGTAGCCACCTCCATTCTGTCCTCCGGGAAGGTGAAGACGAGGTTGTAGCAATCTTTGGGCAACGCCCGCCCCTGACAGGGGATAAGGTTGCTGTTCGCCTCGTTCCTGATCTCGTAGGCGAAAACGATTTCCAGGGCATGGCAGGCTTCCACTTCCACAATATAATCATTGGGGAAAGCCCGGCCTGTAGTGACCTGTTCCACCAAAGTGGTAAGATGAGTAGGGTCGAGCGGAAATGCCGTTTCAAACGGCACTTTATACCGGTTGCCTACCTGCTGTACGGGCAATACCCTTGAAGTACTATCTCCAACGCTAAGCAGCAGCTCAATCGTCGATCTTTTCAAAAGCAAAAGGGAACTGTCTTCCTGCAGGAAGGCGGCGTCCGTTCCGCTGGCTCGGCAAAAAAGGACAGGGAATAACCCAAAAATCAAAATCCAGTACTTCGCGCTCATAGTTCAAAGCTATTGGTAAATCCCCACATTCGCACTGTTTTACAAGGGGTTTTACACTAATTTACAATTCAAACTGGCAACCAAGCCTCCTTTCCCGGTAGCTTTATGAAAAATAATCGACCAATGATGAAGCAACTGAAAATTGATTTCCCAGCCTTGATTTTGACGGGGCTTGTATTTCTTGGCGCGGCTTGCAGCTCGTCTTCAACCCCTGCTGAAACCGAAACCGGCAGAGCAGTATTTACCCGTGCAGGCCAAAGTGCTGTTGCAAGCGGCAAAGGTTGTTCGGCCAGCTACGGGCTGGAAGATGCCTATTATGCTGCCTTGGGGCAACGGAAACCCGAAGAACTACAAATCGCCGAGTATGTGCGCCGCATCTTTCAGGACAAAAAAGGCGACCTCTGGTTTGGTACCAATCAGTTTGGGGTGTGCCGCTATGACGGGCAACAGCTCAGGTACTTTTCTACAGCAGAGGGGCTCGGCGGCTCGCAGGTGACAGGCATGGTAGAAGACCAACAGGGGCGGCTCTGGCTGACGACCAACGGTGGTGTTTCGGTCTACGAAGGCAAGGCTTTCACCACTTATACCACAGCAGATGGGCTGCCCAGCAATTGGGCCTGGAGTATTCTGGAAGACCGGAACGGGCAAATCTGGGTAGGCACGCTGAAAGGGCTTTCCCGGTTCGATGAGGGACGCTTTATCCCCGTTGCCTTACCGCCTTCCGATGCGCCCGAGCCTTTGGAAACACTGGACGCCAACCGGATCATGTGCATTGCCGAAGATGCCGCAGGACAGCTCTGGTTTGGTACAGATGGCAGTGGGCTGTACCATTATGACGGCACCGCATTCACCAATTTTACCGCAAATGACGGACTAGCCGGCAATACTATTTCCAGCATTGTGCCGGATGAGAAAGGCGGGCTTTGGCTGGGTACGATGTTCAATGGCATCAGCTATTATGCAGAAGGCAAGACCCAACTGCACTTCAAAGCAAATGACACCATTGGAGACGATGAAGCCTGGAAAGTTTACCGGGACCATCAGGGCGAAATCTGGTTCAGCTCAGAAGGATACGGGCTGTACCGCTACGACGGTATCCGGCTTCGGAATTACAACGAGATGGACGGGCTTGGCGTGCCAGCCGTTCAGGAGGTGTTTGAAGACCGCATGGGCCGCCTGTGGGTCGGCGGCGGAGGAGGGCTCTTCCGGCTGGATGGTGCCCGCTTTACGAACGTGAAAAAAGACGGCCCCTGGGATAATTGTTAGTTCTTCTACAAGAAGTGACTACGGAAATACGGAGAGGGAGAGGCTTAGTAGGCTTCTTCCCCTTCAATCTTATCATACCAGTTGATTTTGAGGAACAAAGAGGTCGCTGCAATCACCCCGAGGCACCACCACAACTGCTGGTAGTCCTGTATGACCAGGAAAATGCCACCGGCGGCCAGGGCGGTTTGCCAGACGATGCCTACCGCAACATTCAGCATATCTC
>CAZNHN010000198.1:8771-11075 GCA_964572415.1 uncultured Phaeodactylibacter sp. | reverse complement strand
GGAAACGCCACCGCTCAGCAGAATGATGTCGTAATTTTGGATGCAGTTTCCCAGCGCTGTCTTGGTGGCTTCCAGCTCATCGTCGATGTGGAGGCGGTCTGTGGGGACACCCCAGCGGGACAAGGCCATCTGTATGGTGTAGGCGTTGGAGGTCCGGATTTGGTGGGGCTCGGGTGTGCTCGCTACAGGCACCAGTTCATCTCCGGTGGAGACAATTACGGCTTTGGGCATACGGGCGACTTCCAGCTCGGGCAGCCCTACCGTGGCCGCAACGCCAATCTCGGCCGGAGACAGCACAGCACCGGAGGCTACAATAAGATCGCCTGCCTTACGGTCGGTCCCCTGCCCGTGCGCATTTTGGTACGCTTTGACTTTGGCATCCGGAATGATTTGCGCCTGCCCGCCTTCCATTTGAAGGTCTTCGTAGCGGATGACCGTGTCTGTGTGGTGCGGCAAAGTGGCTCCGGTCATCACCTCCAGGCAATGGCCAGCATCTTTGAGCCTCAGCTGCGGGCTGCCGGCGGCCTGTATGCCCTCCACGGGAAAGCGGCGTTGCCCTTTCTCATATGCTGCCCATTGAATGGCAATACCGTCCATCGTAACCCGGGTGAAGGGGGGGAAGTCGCGGTCGGCACGAATGTCCTGCCGCAGCACGCGCCCGCTGCATTGCTCAAGGGGCAGCTTTTCCGTCCCAAAATCCCGTTTCCGGCTGAGGACCAGCTGCGTGGCCTCCTGTATATCGATCATGGTCTTGTTGATTAGATGAATGTCTAACAGATGAACTGAGGTTGGGGTTTAGGCATAGGCTTAAGCGCTGGCTGCTGGGGTAGAGCTTCCCGCTCTGCTCCAGCTTATCCAAGAGGCAAAAAGCAAATACTACCAGGCTATTCAAAAAGTGCAATTTGTTATGGACGCTCCAGACTTTCAGGCCCTGCCAAAAGAAAAGCGGGAACAGGCACCTTATGCCCGCTCCCGCTCACTGTATCTGACAGGAAGGATTTATACATGCAACGCCCGGTCAGCCGTAGCTGCCAGTGCCGCTTCCTTAGTCGCTTCGGTGTAAGTGGGGTGGGCGTGGCTCATCCGTGCGATATCCTCAGCGGATGCCCGGAATTCCATAGCCGTCACCGCTTCGGCAATCATATCGGCGGTACGTGGGCCGACCATGTGCACGCCAAGAACCTCATCAGTCTCCTTGTGGGCCAGGATTTTCACCATGCCCTCGGTGTCGGTGCTTGCCCGTGCCCGTCCCAGTGCCTTGAATGGGAATTTGCCGGACTTGTAGGGGATGCCTGCTTCCTTGAGCTGTTCTTCAGTTTGGCCAACGCTTGCCACCTCCGGCCAGGTATAGACCACGCCCGGGATGAGGTTGTAGTCGATGTGCGGCTTTTCGCCGGCAATGACTTCGGCAACGAATACGCCTTCCTCTTCGGCTTTGTGGGCGAGCATGGCCCCGCGGATGACATCACCAATGGCGTAGATGTTGTCTACGTTGGTCTTCAGGTGGGCATCTACCTCGATACGGCCACGATCGTCGGTTTGGATACCTACGTTTTCGAGCCCCAGCTTGTCGGTATACGCGTGGCGCCCAATAGCTACCAGGCAGTAGTCCGCGTTGATGGTGAAGGTTTCTTCAGCGTCCCGCTTCTCCACCGTTACGGTTACGCTCTTTTTGTTGACTTTGACATCGCTCACCTTATGCTTGAGGTGGAATTTTACGCCGATTTTCTTCAGCGCGCGCATCAGCTCCTTGCCGCAGTCCTTGTCCATAGTGGGCAGGATGCGGTCCATGAACTCCACCACTTCCACTTCGGTGCCCAGGCGGGCAAAAACAGAGCCCAGCTCCAGCCCGATGACGCCACCGCCAACCAGTACCATGCGCTTGGGCACCTCATCGATATTGAGGGCTTCGGTAGAGGTGATGACCCGCTCTTTGTCGTAGTTGAACGCGGCCGGCACAATAGGCTTGGATCCCGTTGCGATGATGATCTTGTCAGAGGTGATTTCCTCCTTCGAGCCATCTTCTTTCGCAATGCTTACGGTATGCTTATCCACAAAAGAGCCGTGCCCGTGGTAAACGTCGATTTTGTTCTTTTTCATCAGAAACTCCACGCCCTTGACCGTTTGGGCAACCACTTCATTTTTGCGGTTGATCATTTGCGGCATGTTGACCTTGAGGCTCTTAAGCTCAATGCCGTGCTGCTCAAATTTATCCTTAGCATTGTGGTAGTGCTCAGAGGAGTCGAGCAGTGCCTTGGAAGGAATGCACCCTACATTGAGACAGGTGCCACCGAGGCTATTGTA
>CAZNHN010000198.1:5947-8761 GCA_964572415.1 uncultured Phaeodactylibacter sp. | reverse complement strand
GAGGTGATCTCTTTTTCTTCCTTACCGGATACTTTGATGGTGTTTTTGTCTACAAAGGACCCCACCCCGTGCAGGACATCAATCTTGTTTTTCTTCATCAGGTATTCCACACCGTCACAGGTCTGCTGGACCACCTCTGACTTACGCTTAATCATCTGCTTCAGGTCTGCCTTCGGGGCGCTGATCTTAATTCCGTGCTCACCGAAATGTTCTTTAGCGTTATGGAAATGCTCCGTGGAATCGAGCATTGCCTTGGAAGGGATACATCCCACATTGAGGCACGTGCCACCGAGGCTGTTGTAGCGCTCGATGATAGCGGTCTTCTTCCCTAACTGTGCAGCCCGGATGGCTGCCACATAACCGCCCGGCCCGGAGCCGATTACGGTAACATCGTATTTCATGGCGTTGTTTTTTATCAATGAATACCAAAGGTAACCCTGAAGGGTTGATCAAAAAAGCGTCAACCCCATCAATGGTTTGTAAAATTTGCAAATGTACGGGCACAAGCACTGAGCCTCAACCTTAAGCCTGCCAGAACTTTAGGACTTATCACCATCCCCCTTGTTCCCGTTATTGTTATTATTGCCACGGCCACGTCCGCCTTTGCGGCGTCGGCCACGCGAACGGCTTTTGCTACCGCCTTTTGTATTATCCTGGCTGCCTTTGTTGTCACCTCCCTTATTGCTGGGGCTGTTGCTGCCTTTATCCTGGCTGCCTTTGTTTTGCCCCTGGCTATTGTTGCTTCCTTTGGAGGAGCCTTTGCCCCGGTTGCCCGGCTTTTTCTTGTTCTTGCGGCGCTTTTTGGAACGCTTTTCCTCTGGCAATTCAATTACGCCAGTTACGTCTTCAAAGCCCATATCGACCTCTTCCTCACTATCGGTCTCGAAGATGACCTGCAGGCTGACCAGGTCAGCGGGTTTCTCGCCCTTTTTGTTCATGGCTTTGATATCCTTCACACGGCTGGCTTCCAGGGTGTAGAGCTTGCCCCGCCCGGAATCTTTCTGATAGGCATAGTACATCAACCCTTTGAAGATATCTGTCTTAACCAGAATGGCGGTACCCGCTTCCGTCTGTAGTTTGTCGGCGTTTTTGGGGAACTGCTGCAAGGCATCGAGATAGGTGTCCAGTTCATAATTGAGGCAGCACTTCAGGCGGCCGCACATACCAGATAGCTTAGACTGATTGATTGCCAGGTTTTGGTAGCGGGCTGCGGCTGTGGTCACAGACTTGAAATCCGTAAGCCAGGTGGAACAGCATAACTCCCGCCCGCAGGACCCCAGTCCGCCGATGCGGGCAGATTCCTGTCGGGCACCAATCTGCCGCATTTCAATCTTCACCCGGAATTCCTTGGCATAGTGCCGGATGAGCTCCCGGAAATCGACCCGCCCGTCGGCTGTGTAGTAAAAGGTGGCCTTGCGCTTGTCACCCTGATACTCCACATCACCGATTTTCATATCCAGCTTGAGGTTGCGGGCAATGGCGCGGGCGCGGACCATGGTTGTCATTTCGAGGCTCCGGGCTTCTGCCAGGCGCTCCAGGTCCCGCTCATTGGCTTTGCGGATGATCTTGTGGAGAACATCCTTTTCGGAGGTCTTCTTTTTCTTCATTTGCAAGCGCACCAGCTCTCCCGACAGGGTAACCCTGCCGACGTCGAGCCCGTTGCCGGTTTCCACCACCACATCGTCGCCGGTGATGGCCCGGGTGTGGTCCTGATTGCGGTAAAACCCTTTGTGCGCACCGTTTTTGAAGCTGACTTCCACGATATCGAAAGGGTCGGTATCCACGACGTCCATGCTCGAAAGCCAGTCGTAGGTATTGAGTCGGTTACAGCCCCCGGTAGCGCAGCCGCCATTGCTTTTGCAGCCGTTTGGGGTGCCTGTTCCGCATGTCGTACATCCTGTACATCCCATAATGTCAATTGTCAATTTATATGAACGGACGCCTCGCGTGCTAATACAGCCGCTGGGCACTCAGGCCCTTATAGGTGTCCGGTTGCTTTCGTTTTAGGATATGGTTCATTTGTATGGACGCATCGAGGAAGAGCACTTTGGGATTGGCATTGCGCTCTACCGCAAAGATGCAGTCGCTGAAGAGTTGCATCAGCTGTTCTGCCTGATCGAGGTCCATCACGCCGGCCATCTTTTTGGCCGACTCTAATTCCTGGTTTTGCAGCCGTACTTTCACTTCGGGGCCTGCTGCGATGAGCAGGGTGATTTCCCGGAGGAAGTGCAGGGCGTACTGCAGGAAATGCTTTTGGTTTTCTCTGCCTTGCCCGGCAAAGTCTTCCGACCATTTGACCATTTTAACGGGGTTGCCCTGATAGCCATTGCGCATCCACTGTAAAAATAGCCGGGCGTGGTCGTTTTCATTATGTTGAGCCAGTTTTAGGGCTTCGTTGTAGTTGCCATTGGCCAGATAGGCGATACCGGCGGCTTGTGCTTCGGCCACCCCGCTTTGCATCAGCCCCTGCTGAATGGCTTCGTCGCTCAGGGCGCGCACATTCACAATCTGGCAGCGGGAGAGGATGGTGTTCAGAATGAGTTCCTGCCGCTCGGCGACCAGCACAAACAGGGTACGGTCGGGCGGCTCCTCAATGAGCTTGAGCAGGCGGTTACCCTCTTTACCCAGGTATTCCGGCAGCCACAGAATAAGCACTTTGTGGGTGCTTTCAAAGGTTTTCAGGCTGAGCTTGCGGATGATGTTTACGCACTCCTCTTTGGTGATATTGCCCTGTTTGTTCTCTGCGCCGATGTACTGCAACCATTCATTGGTATTCAGATAAGGGTTTTCGGCTATAGCCGACCGCCACTGCGG
>CAZNHN010000198.1:0-5932 GCA_964572415.1 uncultured Phaeodactylibacter sp. | reverse complement strand
ACTTGTCATCTTGCTGCCCACAGTAGGGTAGGAAAAGTGGAGGTCAGGGTGGATGAGCTTGCCCGCTTTGATACAGCTGGGGCATTTCCCGCACGCATCGGATTCGTCGGGATTGGTGCAAAGCACATACTGCGCGAAGGCCATCGCCATGGCTAACTTGCCGGACCCCTCGGGGCCGAGCAATAGCAGCGCATGGGGCATACGACCACCGCTGGCCATAAGCCGGAGCCGGTCTTTTACTGCGGGCTGCCCTATGATGTCGCTAAAGCGCATGCCTTATGCTGATTTAGCGCTGAGCAGAAAAGGTGAGGATCAGGAGGTTACCCAGGAAAGTATACGGTCATCAAACGGGCTGACTGAAGAAGGGTAGGCGGCTTGGAGCTGCCCGGTTTCATCAATCAGGAATTTATGAAAGTTCCATTGTACAGCGTGGTCGAGCACGCCATTTTCGGCTTTGTGCTGCAGCCATTGATAAATGGGGTGGGGCGACTTTTTGATGCCGATTTTGGCGGTCATCGGGAAGGCCACCCCGTAGTTGCGGTCGCAGAAAGCCTGAATGTCGGCTTCGCTGCCCGGCTCCTGCCCTCCAAAATCGTTGCAGGGGAAGCCGATAACGACCAGTTTATCGTTGAATTCGTCGTATAATTCCTGAAGTTGCTGGTACTGCGGGGTGTAGCCGCATTCCGAAGCAACATTAACTACTATGATTTTCTTTCCCGAAAAGTCGGAAAAGTCGATCTGTTGTCCACTGATGCTGTCCACCTCAAAGGTGTGAAAATGCCTCACGGTATTTGCTGTTCAGCGTATTAATAATGCGGGCTAAATTACGCTTTTTGGGGAGGATTGAAAAGGTTTGGGTGTCTTTTCGCTTTGTAGAGCGGAGAACTTCCCGGCCTTTGCCCAACCAAGCCTGCCCTTTTTTGTTGTGGTAGGCGAATCTAATCCAAATCAAGCATGAGAGTAGCTGTTTTCCGTCGCGCCCACTTCAATGCCGCCCACCGGCTGTACAATCCCAACTGGAGCGATGAGAAGAATCAGGAGGTCTTCGGGCTGTGCAATAATCACAATTACCACGGCCACAATTACGAACTGGAGGTTAAGGTAAGCGGAGAGGTGGACCCTGTAACAGGCTACCTGATCGACCTGAAAGTGCTCAAGGACATCATCAAAGAGCAAATCGAGCGGCGCTTCGACCATAAAAACCTGAACCTGGATACCGAGGAGTTCAAAAACCTCAATCCTACTGCCGAAAATATCTGTTACGTGATCTGGCAAATCCTGCGTGAGCACCTGGATGAGAAGTATGACATCGGTGTGCGCCTGTATGAGACGCCGCGGAATTATGTGGAGTTTCCGGCGTAATGCAGTTAGGGTGGTCTTTTTCTCCGTCCGCCGTAGCCTTGCGAAGGCGGGCAGAGTGCCCTAACTTATAAACGTTAAAATTAGGTGGCTGTGGAAAACACCCACCTAATGTTTGCTAGGCAGTTAGGGCAGTCTTTTTCTCCGTCCGCCATAGCTGTGCGAAGGCGGGCCAAAGCGCTCTGGCATACAACCAAAGGATTTCACCTGATCCCTTCTATTTTGTCTTTATATACATTGACTAATTTGTAATCCTTGTTCATTTCAAGAACTCCACTCCAAACTTCCTTCATTGTTTTGTGGAATTCTTTCATACTCATATTCCCAAATCTGATATGGATCACTTTTGGTGGAGGTTCATTAAACATTATTCGATTTGAGAAATCGCTATCTTTTGTAATGATGGTTAAGTCATGTTTTTTTGCATAACTCCAAACATGCTTATCCTTCATCCCTGCATCAATATCAATTTGATGTATATATTCATGTGTATTCCACAACCCAAAATAATAAGGCAAGTTTACGTCAATTAAATATTTAGTCATATCAAATATCAGGCTGCCACATCTTTTATCCGGTAATTTTTATTCATCATTTCAAGTGCAAATTTCTTGCAGGCATCAATGTCGCCTTTTTCTAAAATCGGATATTGTTCTAAAATTTCCTCTTCGGTTGTTCCATTAAACAAATACTCCAGTATAGTTTGAGCTGTAATTCTTAATCCCCTTATTGTAGGTTTACCATCACATAGCTCAGCATCTAATGTAATTCTCTCGAATATATATTCCATCTTCTTTTTTTTAGCTATACAATTCTTCAGGGTTGTTAGTTCCCTTAATTAAGCCTGGCAAGATTAAGGCTGTGTTGGGACTTTAGTAATCTAACTCACCTATAATGCTTAGTTTGATTAATTGGCAGGATGAAAATACCAATCATTCATAATAGTTGTGCTATTCACAGAACAAAAAAAGCCCCTGCGGCAATCCACAGAGGCTTTTTAAGCTGGTAAGTCTGTAAAATTTACGGACGTACGGAGCTTTTCTTCAGGCGCAACGTCTTCACGATGCCCTTGTTGTCATCCACCATGCTAGCCAGGTAGAGGCCATTTGGCAGATCGCCAATATAGTACCGCTGTCCGGGCGCTACATTGAAGCTGCGCATTTCACGGCCCAACACATTGTACAGTATCACCCGGTCGACGCCATTGCCACCGCGGATGTTGAAGTAATCAGCAGTTGGGTTGGGGAAAACGGTGAGTGGGGTTGTGTTGAGGTCGTTGGTGCTGCTCGGCAGTGAGGCGGTGAATATAAAATCAGCCGAAACGGCAACCTCATCAGGATTGGCGATATCGAAAATTTGCATTGTGACCGTCCCTTCACCGGCTACACCTCTGGGGCGTAAATGGACATCAATGTTCGTTGTATCTCCAGGGTTCAGCGTAACAGGTGCATTAAGACCGAGGTCTTCCATAATATTAGAAGATACATGAGCAGGGTAACAGAGGTTATTGTCACAAATCATCGTTTCCCAGTCTTCGGGAATATCCGGATTTCTGACCCACTGAATGGAGACCGCTTCTGTGCCTTCGTTAATCACAAAGGCTTTGCCAACGATTTCCATAAAAAGGTCATTCGGGTCGGCCATGCCTTCTTTTTCAATGGTTTCCGGGGTAAAAACCAAAGAAACTTGCGCTTCAGTCACAAGTACAATGGAAAGAATAAATAGAAAAAGGAGTATAGTTTGCTTCATGGATTCTAATTTTATAGAGCAAAAGTCCGAATAAATTATAGAAATATCAACATCTCAAGTGCTAAATAAACTTTAAAGTAGTGGCTGCGACGAAATAAAGTCAGGTCAGCAATCCAAGTTGGAGTACTGACCTGACAGTGAGCTATCCGGGAAAACAAATGCTAACCCGGTAAGTTAGTGCGATAGCTTATTCTACAATGACCTGCTTAACTGCTACCTGATTGCCGAGGTTGAGCCGGAAGGTGTAGGCGCCAGCAGCGAGCCTGGAGGCATCAAAAGGAACAGAAACTTCTCCGTTCAGGGTGCCCAGGTATTGGGTTGCAACGGTTTGCCCCATTGCATTGAATACCGTCAGGTCTACAGAAGTGGCACCATCAAGGTTAAGGGTAATATTGACCCAATCCTTTGCAGGGTTAGGGAACACCTCAACGAGCTCATTAGCAAAGACTTCCGGTGCGCTAACAGCCAAGTCGAAAGTTGTTGATTCTGCATTCGCAATACCACCTGTTTCATTATCAAGAAGAAGCAGGACGGCGTGCATGTGTTCCCAGCTGTAGTTTTCAGGCACGGTGTAAGTGAAAGTATGTTCAAAGACATCGCCGGCTTCTACTTCTGAAGGGATCATGCCAGACAGGCCATTATATCCACCAAGCAAAGCCCGGGCAGTTTCGTTATAAATCATAGTAGTAGCAGGAACCGGATTGGGCTCAGCCTGCCAATCCAGGCCAGCACCAACTAAAGGAAGGTTGTTGGCCTGGAAACTGTAGGCATTTGCTTGCCTGTATCCGGAAGAAGTGCCGACTACACTATCCTCTGTAATCACAACACTCATGCGGTAGTCAAGCCCTGTCATTCGAGTAGCGAATTCGGCGGAAGCATTAACTGTTAACTCCCGGGTTTCTGCATTGAACTCTGCAGAAACATCAGCCTGAACCGGAGGTGTTATATCCAGGACTTCGATAAATTCTTCAAATAAAGCCGTACTTACGCCCACATCGTTGAGCACCCGGTCGACATTCGCTCCGGGGTAGCCATTGAGATTTACCCCATCATCGTAAGGTGCAAGGGTCATGGGGTCCCCGTTATGAACAGCAATACCGATAAATTTATCGGGGTAGTTCTCTTTCATGTCTGCCATTGCTACAAATCCGCGCGGGCACCATACGCACCAGGTTCCTGTACCTTCTTCAAATACCACCTTCTTATGTGGGCGGAACGTAACACCGGAAAGCAGGTCATCGGATGTATTATTAGTTTCGTCGCTATCCATTTCACCATTCGGGCTTGCGATGGAAACGGAAACATCATAGGTGATGGCTTCGCTGGGAACAAATGGCACCGGATGCTCGATTTCTGCCGTTTCGCCAAAAGGGATATTCAAGCCTTCGATGGTTTCGGTAACCGTTTGGCCATCAATCATCCAGGTTATTTCCAGCGCATTAACGGCTTCATAACCCAGGTTAGTCACTACGCTGGTGATGGTAGCATCTTCGCCGACCAAATTGTCAAAACGATTGATTGCCAGGCGTTCCAGGGCTACCTCGTTACGTGGAGGAGCGTAAACACTAATGTCATCTACGCCCATGCCAAAGTTCCATCCGCCTCCGTCAAGGTATTCAAAAGCAATTTGTATCGTATCACCAACGTAATCAGTCAGCGGCAGAAAGATTTGTTGCCATTCATCGATGCCTTCAAGGTTCGCAATTTCAGTCCAGCTGTCCCCGCCATCGGAAGAAATTAATACTTTTCCCTGCTCATCATCACCCTCATAGTCTCCGTCTATGAAAAATGCTTCAAAGCTTATGGCCGCACCTTCAACCAATGTAAGGTCTATAGCAGGGGTCATAAACCGGCCGTCGCTGGAAACACCTTGCCCGGCACCATCATCGTTGACGCCAATGAAGTTGGTGTTTGCGGGGAATGTAAAGAATGAACTGCTCAACTGACCGGCAGTTCCCACAGACCAAACGTCATCGGCGGTTATTTCGGCCGGCATGCCACTTTCAAAGTCTGCTTCGAATAATACCAGTTGTGCAGTCGTTTCAGTCGCCTGCAGCATAAATAATGCAAGAATAAAGAGTATAGCTGCTCTCATACCTAAAAAGGATTTAGTTTATATTCTAAAATAAAATCATGGCAGCGGACTCTACCGCCACCAATTACTAGTGCAGCAAAGCTAAAGCAAAAATTGAATTTTGAGCTAGCATGTTGATAGCTGTTTTGAGAAGCCGCTAATTATTTACAGCTTTTTTATGATTTGTAACCTTTCTGACATTTAATAGCGGGTATAATCGGACCGGAAGTAGGCCTGCTTTGTGGAAAATGGGTAAGTACGCTCAAAAACCGTTATGACAGTTGTACCCCTTTATGGAACAGAAAAAGGTTTCCCGCAGCGTTCCGATTGCGGCATCTGATTTTGTTTAACCGATTAAACAAAAATGCTAAAAAGTGTTCAGTGGGTTAAACAAAATTAGCTTCTTTTGCTGGGGTAGAGTTCCCCGCTCTGCTCCAGCTTATCTAATAGGCAAACAGCAAATGCTGCCAAGCTATCCAAAAAGTGCAATTGATTATGCACACAATGATAACCTTACTTGCTTCGTCTCCAACGTTGCAGTTTCCTTACCGGTAAATCGCCTGCCGCAGCGCCCGCCAGTGCTTTTTCGTCATCCGTCCGGGAGTAAACAGGCAGATACCCGCTGCGCCGTTATCCATAGAGACCTGCACTGCCGCCCCCAGTTCATCCGGGACCAGGCCGTGGTTTTCCGGGTCCGGTTGCCGGGCCTTGCTCTTTGGGTCCGGGCAGATGAACAAACCGCTGATGAGT
>CAZNHN010000197.1:5229-11105 GCA_964572415.1 uncultured Phaeodactylibacter sp. | reverse complement strand
AACTGCGAAATTTACGGGGCAATCGTTTATCCCAAATGTAAAGAGGGTTTCTACGCTGCCGGGTGTTGTGTATGCTCGCCGGTTTGCCCGGAAGGTTTTACCGATATAGGGGTCTCCTGTGCTAAGCCATCGTATGGCCGGGGCGTCGGTATCATTCCCACCATTTGTGAAGATGGCAAGGAAAATAATGCCGGCCTTTGTTACAAACTGTGTAAGGATGGGTTTAAAGGCGTAGGCCCGGTCTGTTGGGAAGTGACTTGCCCCTATGTCAACGGTACACAATGGACCGATTGTGGAGCAGGCTGTGCCCAATCTACTAATACCTGTGCAACAGCCATTATAGATATGACCGTATCTCCTTTGGTTGCGGTTTTAAGCATCGCGGGTATGGCAGTCACAGGAGGAGGCTCCGGAGCAGTTACGGCCGTGGCATCAACCGGGAAGGTGCTTAAATACACGGCGAAGGCAATCAAGGGCGTATCGAAAATCACACAGGCCGCTATCGAGAGAGACCTGATGGCTGAAGCCAGAAAACAGCTAAATGGGCAGCCTATGCCAGCACACCAAAAGAAAGGCATAGAAGAATATGCCGCTATGGCTTATGATGCGACAAGAACCTACAATTTTGATTGGCGGGATTTTGCAGGAGTAGACCCCACCGGGCTCGCTTCAGTCGCTGCGGCTTATGCAAACCCTCTTTGCAAAGACATAAAGTCAACACCTTCATATATATCCAATGTAAAGGAAGTGAAGTTTCACAGTCAAGGCGGCCTTACCCCGGATCAGGCGAGGAGTACGGCCCGACAAAATGGGTGGACTATTGCTACCGCAGCTGAGGTGCACGATGCCTGGTCCTACAAGGGGCTGGATGTGTATGCTTTTGGGATGATGGCGGATGGCAGCTTTGCCGTACCCGTACAAAAAGATCACTCCAACTTTAAAAAAGGCCCTAATATTGGAGCAGTGGGAGGCAATCAAGGTTTCTTTTACATCGATAATGCGGTCCTGAACGATTGAATAATTTCACCATTTTGGTGTCTGACACTCCTTTTACAGGAAACGCCGGCGGAACAACCTTCATCGCCAAACAGGATGCTCCCGAAGTAATTGAATCTTATTCCGGAAATGCAAGGGGGCGCTACGTCCGTTTTTTTTTACGAATCAGAACAATTATATGTCTATCCCTGAAATAGAAATATTCGGGATGCCTGTAGAAAGTAAGTGAAGCAGCCGTTAAGGATAAGCATTCGACGAACACCTAAAACCCTGAATGCCGATTATCATCGGTATCACACAGTCGATTCAGCTCAATACACAGCCTTAACAGTGCCATTATGCAAATAAAGGGCGTGTCAGATTAAAAAAATGGCACGCCTCTTTTACCTACTGACCTGTAATAAACCCAGCAACATCCATGAGAACCATATCCTTAGCCACCGGTTTCTTCCTCTTTTTTGCGGTTTCCCTAAACGCCCAAATCACGGACTCTATCCGAAACACCGTTGATACCTTCCTGAACAGACTGGAACAATCCGTACTGGAGTACGAGCAAAACGTGGACATTGCCGCTTCCACCAGTACGATCACCGCCCAAGACATTCAAAACCGGGGATACGACAACCTGGATGAGCTGATCAGCTCCGTGCAGGGGATGTACCTTACCCACGACTGGAAAAGTACGGAGTATGGGATGAGAGGCGCCGCCCCCGGAGAATCCAACAACCGGCGCGTGTTGATCCTGATAGATAATATTCCGCTGAATGACCCCATAACGGGCCGTGCCCCCTCTGGTTATGAGTTGCGCGGTATTCCCATGGAGAATATTGAAAGCGTGACGGTCATCCGGTCTCCGGTGGGGGTCTTATACGGCAACAATGCGATGCTTGGCGTGATAAAGATCAAGACCAAAGCAGCCAGAAAAGGGCTTGGTGCATTCATCGATGCCGGTAGCTTTGGAAAATATGATGCGGGCTTATCCCTGGGGCAAAAGTGGCGCAACACCTCTTTTGCGCTTTCCACCCGGGTGGGGGCCGTTGCGGGGCAGGATATTTATATTCCCGGATATGGCGATATCGTTCCTGCGGGCGATCAGATGGATTACGCAGCCCTGCAATTCAAACTGAATCACCGAAATTTTTCGATCAAAGCCGGCTACCACCAAAGAACAGGAGCCATTGCCTACGCAGAAGACCCGGTAGATGCCCCGGATTTGATTTCGATTGCCTTTTTTGATGAAGGGGCTTTCACGGAGCAAACGCTGTATGCCGATATGAGCTATGAGGGAGACATCAAGGAAAACCAATCCGTCTACGCACGCCTGTTTTTTAACTACGACCGGGATGAGCAGCAGCTCGATTACCTTTGGAACACTGACGATATTACGGAAAGAAACAGGGTACTGGAAAGCACATGGGCGGGGGCAGAGTACCAACACCTGTTCAAATTTCAGCCGGACCATCAGCTCCTGCTCGGGACAGAATTTTGGTATGTCCCTACAGCGAATTATACGGCCACTGTACTGAATGAACCGGATGCCAATCTCGATTTCAGTTACTGGACATTCGGTATTTTCGCCCACGACAGCTATCAAATCAGTGAGCAAGTAGCCATCAACGGCGGCCTGCGGGCAGATATCAACTCCCGCACGGACCCGGTTTTCTCCCCGCAGCTGGCTCTGCTTTATACCCCCACGGGAAAAACCACCCTGCGTGCCGGATATAGCCGGGGCTACCGGCTTCCCAGCCTTATAGAAGCCAATGTGGCACAAGAACTTCAACCCCTGCCCAACCCCGACCTGATCCCGGAGGCTTCCAACAGCCTGGAAGTAGCATGGAAACAGCAGGTAGGTAAGGATTTAAACCTGGACGTTTCGCTTTACTACCAGCGCCTCGAAGATTTGATACCCAGTGATCCCTTCGTGCCGCAATTTATAAATGCCGGCACCCTGGAGGCGATGGGGCTGGAAGCCGGAGTGTCGGTTGATTTGCCGGAAGGTATTCAAACCTATTTGTACTACAATTTTCAATTTGATAATGCAATGAGGGTGAATGCCCCTTCTCCCTTATGCAAATTTGGCGTTACCGTTCCCTTCCTAAAGCACTTCACGCTTTTTGCCGAAGGACAATACGAAGGAAGCAGGCTCACTTTTGATGGCAACTATACTCTGCCCTTCTTCCTGATGAATTCCAACCTGATGTTCAACCCCCAAGCGGACCCCGCGAACAAAAAAACCAAATGGTTAGACCCATTAAGCCTTTCCTTTAGAGTGTATAACCTATTTGACCAATTCTATCTGCACCCTTCCAGACGAGCCTTCCTGCCGCAGTTTGTAGGGCAAAATGGCCGTATCTGGCAGGCGAAACTCGCGCTGCAATTTTAGGAACCTTGTCGTTAGCATTTATTCAGAGGCATTATAACTTATTCTTATGAAGCGTTTTATTGTTTGTCTGTTGTGTGGATTTATCTTTTCTGGTGTTTTTGCTCAGCGCAGTGAGTCCGTAAAAGGATGGTCTGTTGGTACCGAGAAGGGCTACGCGCAAATTGCAGGTGAAGTAAAGCCGGGCAGTGGGTTCGGTTTTGGCCTATACGGAGATTGGGCGTTCAACAATTTTCTGTCCACACGTTTGTTCCTGGGAATGGGGGAGGCGCGCGGCTTGGATGAGACGACAAACACAAACTGGCTCAACCACCCGGTTTGGAACGGCTCTGTAGACCCTGACATCAACTACAATAATGCCACTTCCAATTCGATATATGCGAACTACAGAATGATGTACATGGAAGCCAGCCTGCAGGCCGTTTTTACGTATACCCAACTCCCATTTTTCAAAAATAACAGCCCCTTTGACGGGTTCCTCACAGCCGGGGTAGGTGTTATGCGTTATAATACCCGTATTGATGCGGCCAGAGAGGACGGCCTGATTTACGATTTTACTTTTGTTGACATCACACCGGTTTCCACCAAAGCTCAAATCATCGCCAATGTGAGTACCTTCGGAGATGGCAACTATGAAACCCAAAACCATCCGGAGCCTCAAATCACCCCCTTGTACCAATTGGGCGCGGGTTTTAAATGGCGCATTAGAAAGAATATCAGCCTTTCCCTGACGCACCGTGTTTCCCTGGCGGGCACGGATGACCTGGATTCTTACCAATGGGACGAAAACAACAGGTTAAACGGGGTGAATGATATCCATCACTTTTCCACGATTGGCGTGAGTTATACTTTTCGTAAACGGGCAAAACAACAATCGCCGGAACCCTTACCGCTGACAACAGAGCCAGAACAGGAGGTCGTCCCGGAGCCGAAGCCCGAACCAGAAATTGCAGTAACACCCAAGCCTGAACCCAAACCCAAAATCGTGGAGGAGCCTAAGCCGGTCCTCCCCACCAAACCCTCAGTGGACCACAGATGAAGCAGAAGTAGTCAACAGAGCCTTTGAGAACACAGAATTTGAGACCGACAAGGCGGTAATCAGGCCGCGCTCGTTTGAATCGCTCAATGAACTGGCCCTACTCCTGTCAGAACACCCCAACTGGAAACTCAGAATCACCGGACACACCGACAATACGGGTACCGCCGAATGGAATATGGATTTGTCCAGGCGCAGAGCGGAAGCCGTCCGAGAATACCTGGCCAATCGCGATATTGATACGGAGCGGTTTATTGTGGCATGGTTCGGGGAGGAACAACCCATTGCTGATAATTCAACCGCAGAGGGGCGGCAGCGGAACCGACGGGTAGCCTACGAAATTGTTGAGTAAAACCCGTTCATTTAAAAGAAGGCTAATTAAGCGAAGATTGATAACCTTATAAAAGACCGGATAGTGCTTCGCCTGCTGTATTTTATTCAGCACAAAAAACGATGGGATTGGTGCGAGGACCTGCCCTCCTCTATCAGTTCGATCCCACCAATACGATAAGAGACCAGCAAAGGGCTTTATGCTAAAGTTGTCAGGGGCTCCCCCTCCTCTATACTTAAGGTTTAGCCGATGGCAATAATATCTTAACTATCCTCGGTAGCGTAAGCCCTTGTACCAATATGGAGAAAATGACCAGTCCATAGGTCAGTAGCAACAAGGTACTGCCCGACATACTCTCCGTAAGCGAAAAAGCCAGGGCCAGGGAAATCCCCCCTCTTAAGCCGCCCCAGGTCAGGACGGCTGCGGTATCCACCCAGCTGTGGGCATCGTGGCGCAGAAAGGAATACGGAATAACAACCGCTATAAACCGGGCAGCCAGCACCAGCACAATAACGGATAGCATTAACCATATCTCCGCCATGCTGTCCGGTGACATCAGGTGGATGGCCAGCCCGAGAAATACGAATAGTATGCCGTTGAGGCTATCGTCCAGAATCTCCCAGAAGCCAGCCAGCACTTTTCTCGTCCCGGCTTCAAAGTCCGGTTGCTTAATCTGGTAGCCGATATATAGTCCGGCCACAACCATCGCCAGCGGCCCTGAAGTTTCCAGTGCTTGTGCCAGGCTGTACCCCCCGAATACGATAGCCAGACTGACCATCGTCGCAAGGTGGGGATCGTGATCCACCATTTTCATTGCCCTAAACCCCAAAAAGCCCAGCAGGGCACCCAAAGACAGACCCAAAAAGACCTCCCTCAACAATAACTGCCCCAGTTCCAGCATTAAGGGCGACTCTCCGCCTGATGAACTCATTTCGGAAAGCAACAGTACGCCTGTGAACACAATCACCCCAACACCATCATTGAAAAGCGATTCCCCTTCAATCTTTAGTTCCAGCGAAGGACTTACTTTTGTTTCTTTAAGCAATGCCAAAACGGCTACCGGATCAGTGGGAGAAATAAGCGCCCCAAACAACAAACAGTCGAAGAAGGATAAAGGAACCCCAAGCCCAGCA
>CAZNHN010000197.1:770-5219 GCA_964572415.1 uncultured Phaeodactylibacter sp. | reverse complement strand
CCCTACCCCTATTATGACTGTAGACAGCAGCACGCCAAGTGTGGCAAACCAAAAGACCGGCCAGCGCTCTGCTTCCAGCCCTCTGATGTTGACATGCAAGGCTCCGGCAAACAGAAGGAAGCCCAACAAAATATCCAGCATGAAGTGGTTGAAGTCCACTTGCGTCACCGTATTGCTCAGAAACCCATAAGCGGCAGGCCACAACGGTTTGGCAACCAGCACCACTACTGCCAGCCCGAGCGACAACAGCAACTGGGCTATAGTAAGCGGCAACTTTATCCAGCGGTAATTGATAAAGCTAATCACCGCAGCGGTGAAGAACAGGAAGCTAAAAGACTCGTACATAGGTACGAAGATAGCATTTTAGTGGGGCAATCGCTTTCGCAAAACACCATAGAGGAAGGTGCCGGTCATCGCTGCCAGCAGGAGCCCGTTCGCTGCTTTCCGATAAACGCTATCGCTGTAAAGGGTGATTTTTCTCATTGGTAATGCCGGCAGCTTGCTCTAGCTCAACTTGCGCCCCGACCGGAAGGCAGAAGGTGAGGCGCCCACCCGCTTCTTAAAGAAACCACTGAAGTGCAGAGGCTCTTCAAACCCCAGCCTATATCCCACCTCCTTGATGGCCAGATCGGTATGCAGAAGCAGGCGTTTCGCTTCCAGTACCAGCCGGTCCTGAATGGCTTCCTTGGCGGGTTTGCCGGTCAGTTCTTTCACGGTTTGGCTGAGGTGCTTGGGCGTAATGTGCAGCTGCCCGGCGTACTCGCTCACCTTGTGCCAGCTGGCGTACTGCTGATCAATGAGCTGTTTGAAATCGCGCAAAATACAGATGCTGCCGTTTTCTTCATCCAACTGGGCCGTGTCCAGTTGGGCGGTGTTGTTGCAATAGATTAGGAAGAGCTGTAGCAAAGCGCCCAGCGCACGCTCCCGGTAGGTCAAATCCGGGCTCAGGCAGTTCTCCATCTGACTGATGATATTCTGCAGCCGGTCAAAAGTAGCCGGGTCCAGTTGCAACGGAGGCGTATCGCCAAAGGCTTTGAAGAGGTTGATGTTGGAAATGAAGCTTTCGGGGATGTTATTCTCTGCCAGGAAGTCCCTGGAAAAAGTGAATACCCAGCCTTCCGGCCGTGCTTCCGCCAACACCTGATGCACCTGCCCCGGGCTGACAAAGTGGACTTCCCGTTCCTGAAAAGGATACGCCTGATAATCGACCAAATGCTGACCGGTGGCATGCTCAATCAACAGCACCGTATAGTAATCGTGCCGGTGCGGTTCATCGGCTTGCCCGGCGGCGCGGTCGTAGAGGCGGCCCATTTGCTCCAGGAAGAAGGGGTGCCGGGAGGCTCGGCGTTCCAGCGTTGAGGTACTGCTCACTTATGCTGACCTTGATACGGTGAATAATCTGTAACAATACGAAGATAGAAAATCAAAAACAGAACTGCTGCGATGCTTTCTAAGTCACAGCTCCAACAATTCTTTATGCCTTAATTGTTCGCTTTCTCCCCCACACTCCCGACTTTTGGGCTACAACAAACGTTAACGCCCTATGCCAACTCCTGCTGATGCCACCAAAATACTCGAAGCGCACTATAAACTCCATGCTCAGCCCCGGCAGCTGGAGGGGGAGCAAGACGCCACCTTTGAAGTCAGTCCCACCGGGGGCGGTACCTACTGCCTGAAAATCACGCATGCTGACCCGGCGCTGGTGGACCTGCAACTGCAAATGATGCAGCGGCTGGCATCTGCCGGGCTACCCTTCGCTACGCCCAAGCCTATCCTCAACAACGAGGGAACGCATACCTGTCCCCTACCCGATGGCGCCACCGCCTACCTGACTAACTGGATTCCCGGCACGCTTTACGCGAAAGCGAAACTGAAGGATGCCGTACTGCGCGAAAGCCTGGGCACTGCGCTGGGGCAACTTAGCCAGGCACTAAAGGGCTTCGACCACCCGGCAGCCCACCGGGAAATGCGCTGGGATAACAAACAACTGCCCTGGGTAGCAGAGCACCTGGAGCGCTTTGACGCGAAACAGCGAGCAATCATTGAGCAGGGGCTGGGGTATTTTCAGAAATATGCTGCACCGACCCTCCCCCACCTCCGCCACTCCGTCAATTACAACGATGCCAATGACTACAACCTGATGACCGAACGGGGCAGGGACGGGCACTACCGCATCGCCGGACTGTTCGACTTTGGGGATGCCGTACATACTGCCACCATCAATGAGCTGGCGGTTGCACTGGCTTACTCCATGATGGAACAGCCCGACCCCGCCGGTGCCGCCGTAGAGGTCATCCGTGGGTACCATAAGGCTTTTCCGCTGGAGGAGGCGGAAGTGGCCGCCCTGCCCGCCCTGGTTTGGGCGAGGCTGCTCATCAGCGTCACCGTTTCCACTCTTAATCAACAGGCTGCTCCGGACCGGGCGTACCTGCAAGTCAGTAACCACGCTGCCTGGGCCCTACTGCAACGGTTGCAGGGCATTCCCTACAACCTGCTGCACTACCACTTCCGCCACGCTTGCGGATGGGAGCCCTGTCCGCAGGCTACGGTCTTTCAGGATTGGATACGGGAAGAACAACCTGCATTCGCCCCAGTCTCCCCTATTCCCGAACAGTGGCGGCAGATGGACCTCGGCGTAGGCAGCCTGGAACTGGGCAACAACCGCAACTTTGAGGACGAGTACCGCTTCGAGCGCCACCTACAGCGGATCATGGAAGAGGATGGCGTCGAATTTGGGCTGGGCGGCTACGGCGAGGTTCGCCCTTTCTACACCACCGATGCCTATCAGGTGGAAGGCAACAGCGGGCCGCGCTGGCGTACCGTTCACCTGGGGCTGGATGTGTGGGCGGCCGCTGGAACGCCCGTCTTTGCCCCTCTCGATGGACGGGTACACAGCTTTGCGGACAATGCAGCGGAACGCGACTACGGCCCCGCCATCATCCTGGAGCACACCCCACGGGAAGGGCTGACTTTTTATACCCTCTACGGCCACCTCTGCCGGGAATCTTTAACCCAACTTGAAGTCGGCATGCCCATCCAAAAAGGGCAACGGATTGCGACCTACGGAGCGCGGGAGGTCAACGGCAACTGGCCGCCCCACCTGCACTTTCAGGTGCTGCTGGATACGCTGGGTAAGCAAGGCGACTTCCCTGGTGTTGGCTTTCCCGATGAATGGCCGGTCTGGCGCAGCCTTTGCCCCAACCCGGAATTACTCCTGCATTTGCCGGAAGGCAGTACACAGCCCAAACGGGTGCAATGGGACGGAAAGACCATCCAACAGAAACGGCAGGCCCATATCGGCCCCAACCTGAGCCTGTCCTACCAACAGCCCCTGCACATGGTGCGCGCCTTCCGCCACTACCTCTACGCTGCCGATGGGCGGCGCTACCTGGACACAGTCAACAACGTGCCCCACGTCGGGCATCAGCACCCCAAAGTGGTTGAAGCCGTACAGCAGCAGGCGGGCATCCTTAACACCAATACCCGCTACCTGCACACCGAGTTGGCCCGCTACGCCGAGGAGCTTACCGCCACTCTGCCCGAGCCCCTTTCAGTGGTCTATTTTGTCACCTCCGGCAGCGAGGCCAACGAACTGGCGCTGCGCATGGCACGTACAGCCACGGGGCGCCAAGATATTCTGGCGATGGATGGTGCCTACCACGGCCATACTTCCGCTACCATCGACATCAGTGCCTATAAATTCAATGGGAAAGGCGGCAGCGGACAGCCTCCCCGTACCCACCTTATGCCACTTTTTGACCAATCGGAACAGCCTCTTGAACAGGCCAAAGCCCGCCTGGAGGAACTTTCCCAACAGAACATCCACCCCGCCGCCTTCATCAGCGAGAGCATCCTCAGCTGCGGAGGGCAATTGGTCCCACCTCCGGGGTATTTTCAGACCGTGTTCGAAGCCATCCGCAGCATAGGCGGATTGTGCATTATGGATGAGGTGCAAACCGGCTTCGGCAGGGCCGGCGAGGCGTTCTGGGCATTTGAGCTGCAGGGTGTGGTACCGGATATTGTAGTGCTGGGCAAGCCTATGGGCAATGGGTTTCCAATCGGGGCGGTGGTCTGCACCCCGGCTGTGGCAGAGGCCTTTGACACCGGTATGGAGTTTTTCAGCACTTTTGGTGGCAATCCGGTCGCTTGTGCGGCGGGGCGGGCGGTCCTGCAAGTCATTAAGGAAGAAGGGCTACAGGAAAAGGCGCGTCTTACCGGACAGTACCTGATGGAACAACTCCGCCAACTCCAACAACGGCACGACATCATCGCTGAGGTGCGGGGCCACGGGCTCTTCCTCGGTGTGGAGCTTTCGCAAAACGGGCAGCCCAAAGCCCGGGAAGGGGCGTACATCATCAACCGTATGCGGGCAATGGGCGTACTGATGAGCACCGACGGGCCGCAGCATAATGTGCTTAAGATTAAGCCGCCTTTGTCTTTCGGGATGAA
>CAZNHN010000197.1:0-760 GCA_964572415.1 uncultured Phaeodactylibacter sp. | reverse complement strand
GTAAATGGCCTCATTACAGGTTGCACCAAAAATTCTTTACCCTACAATAGCCTGAATTTACTCCACTTTTAGTACTTTTAAATCCCTCTTGAGACGATTGCCAAAATCATTGGCAACTACAGTTTGCAAGCAAACACTATTCCATTTCCACTTTCGCGGCTTTCCTTGCATACCCGCGGGTTACCTTTTGGCGACCTGGCAAATTCAAAATTGGATTTGATCACCTAAACCACCATATCATGAAGAAAGCATTGAAAATCCTCGGAATGGTCCTTCTGGGCCTGGTTGTCATTGTGCTGCTGGGCGCAGCTTACATCAACTTTTCGCCTATCCCCAAGCACGAAGCGGAAGTACCGGCTATCACCATTAAGGCGGATTCTGCCCAATTGGCGCGAGGGGAACACCTGGTCAACGTCTCCTGCGCCCTTTGCCACAAAGGCAAGAATACCAACCAAATGGAAGGCGGCCCGTGGCGGGAGAAGGACTTTGGCGAAGTCTACACCCCAAATCTGACCCTCCATCCGGATTCTAAACTCTCGCAGTATTCCGATGGAGAACTGGCACTGATGCTCCGCACCGGCCTCAAAAAGAATGGCGAAGTAGCCTTCTTTATGCCCCGGTATATGCATTTGTCCGATGAAGACCTTAATGCCGTTATCGCATTCCTGAGGTCAGAAAGCCCGCTCACCCGCCCATCCGACAAGCAATGGCCGGAGCGAAAGCCCAATTATCTGGCAAAGCTGTTGGCCAAGGTAGCGAT
>CAZNHN010000196.1:0-11124 GCA_964572415.1 uncultured Phaeodactylibacter sp. | reverse complement strand
TACAGCCTGCGGGCAAAAATATTCCTTGAGACGGCTCAATATGAGGCTGCAGTAGAGGCTGCGGAGTCGTGTTTGGAAATAGGGACACAAGCCAAGCTGATGCCCAATGTAGCCTGCGCCAATGCGCTCTATTACAAAGCCATGGTATTGTTTAGCAGTAAGCCTCAGGAGGTTATGTCACTTTTTCAGGAAGCGTTAGCCCAATATGAACAGTTAGGCGAATCGGTACTGGCTGAGCGGGCTACAACCCATCGGCGGATGAGCGTGCTCTACCGACGGCAGCGTGATTTTGAACAGTCCAATTTCCACCTACGGCAAGCACTTGGCCTTTTCCAAAACTCATCCCCTCCCGATTCCAGTGGCATAGCAGACACGTACATCAGCCAGGCACTTACGCTTGAGGCGCAAGGCGTTGGCTTAGACAGTACGTTTCTGATTTACCAAAAAGCAAAGCAAATCTACCAGGCCATATACGGCATGAGCCATCCCCAGGTAGCTAAGTCACTAGACTACATGGGGCTGAACTTAATCCGGCGATCGAAATTTGAGGAGGCCATTACGGTGCTGCAAGAATCCAAGCGGGTTTACACCGAAGTTTATGGTGAAAATCACCCTACAGTAGGGCGTGTATATAATTTCCTGGGGATGTCTTACACTCGTTTAGGAAAAACGAATGATGCCATCAGAATGACCGAAAAAGGGCTGGCCATCAATATCACTACCATGGGTAGCAAATCTCTGGAAGCCCGGAACAGTTACAATACGCTAGGCAATCTTTACCGGCACAAAGGCGATTATATGGCTTCCCGGCAGCATTTTGAGGCGGCGCTTCGCATTCAGCATGCTTTATTCGAAGAAGAGAATGAAGATACCGGTTTGCTGTACGACAATCTGGGGCAAACGGTAGAATCTCAAGGCGACTACGAATTAGCGGCACTATATTTTCAACGGGCCCTTGACCTTAAGACTAAAAATCTGGGTGAAGGCAATGACCGGGTGGCTGAGAGTTTATATAGCCTGGGCAATAACCAAAGAAAGCGTGGGCAATATACAGAGGCCTTGGAAACACTGAAAAAAGCAGCTTCCATTTATGTGAATCGCTATGGTGATACGGCCTATTATGAACTAGCGAACTTGTACCAGGACATTGGCGTGGTCTACGCAGAGCTAAAAGATTACAGGCAGGCAAATTACTATTATCAAAAAGCGTTGGGGCACTATTATAATACGGTGGGTGAAACGCACGTGAATATTGCTGTCCTATTACAAAGAATGGCTAAGGTATACCAACTGCAAGACCAACTAGATACTGCCCTTGAATATTACAAACGAGCAGAGCAAAATGCCTTGAACTCAGGTCTAAGCCATGCAGAAACTGCCAATATTTATCGGGGTATGGGAGAGGTGTACCTGGCTAAGGGCACGTTTCTCCAATCTCGTATGTGCCTTGATTCTGCTCAGCTTATACTCGGGTATCGTACTACTCACCCCAAAGACTTTGATATGGTGAGTAAACCTGCCTATCTGTACGAGGTTTTTGAAGTTTATACCCGCTACATCGTGCAAAAAACGGAACATCTGAAAGGCACTCCCTATCTTGATGACCTGTCCATGCTGTATGACAACTGGTTGGCATTGATTGAGTATATCCTTCTACAGCCCCAAACGGAGGCCATGCGCCTAAATTACCAACAAGATATTTTACCCATCGTGGAAGGCGCTATTGCCACGCGGATACTACAAAAACTTAAAAACAGGGATGCCGATATTTTCCAGTTAATGGAAAGCGCGAAAGCACGGCAATTGACGGCTTATCTGCAGTCTAATAACAGAGGGGAAGATCATACCTACGGTGTGCCGGATTCACTTATTGCGCAACTACGGTCTGTAGAAACAGACATTGCTTTTTACAATCAGCAACAGCGTAGCCGTGCTATGCCCGAAAGCCCAAAGGAAAATTACGATCAAAAGTTATTTGAGCTTACTCAAGCTAAGGTCTCTTTGCAGCAGCTATTAAAGGAGGATTATCCAGACTATTATTCCTTGCGTTATCAGCCCAACTTACTGCCGCTGAAGACAGCTCAGCAGCAATTGGGCCCCGACCAGACGCTATTGTCCTACTTTTGGGGCAACGATGTTATTTATCTGTTCCTCATACAAAAGGATGGTACTCAGCTTCTGGAGATTAAAGAAGTAGAAACGGTAAAGCGTTTGTGCGAGCGCATGACATTACTTCTGCAACAGCAAAACAAGCTGTTTGCTGGTCAGTCCACAGCAGTGACTATGGAGTCTCTATCAGAGGAATACACAACCGTTGCCCACTCCTTGTATGCACACCTAATTGCTCCTGTAGCCAATAATCTGTCCCATTCATTAATTATTATTCCCGATGACCTCCTGAGCGCATTGCCCTTCGAGTTACTGCTCACAACCTCTTCCATTCCGAATAGACGCAACTTTGCTGTTTATCCGTATTTGCTAAAAAAGCACAGCATCAGTTATGCCTATTCTGCGGCTTCATGGTACCAGAACCAGATATCTAAGCATCGCCAGACAGCCAAAGAGCCTGTGTTGGTCATGGCTCCTTTTTCGCACCAGGGCTATGAATATGAAGTCAATACGAATGGGTATTCCGACTTCAACACGTTTAGTCAGGAAGGCTCGGGCTATTCAAAAGTAGTTTTCCCGGTTTTGCCGAACAGTGCAGAGGCGGCTACCAAGATTGCCGATATATGGCAAGGCGAAAAAGTCATTGACAAAATCGCGACTAAATCTTACCTACAAGAGCACGGATATCAATACCGGATACTACACTTGATCGTTCATGGCAATACTAACCTGAGCAATAAAGAGCTATCACTTTTGGCATTTGCGGAAACGCCGGATGGGATCGCCAACGAGCTCCTATATCTTGACGAGATATACTTGCTTAAGCTGAATGCTGATTTGGTGGTACTGAGCGCTTGCGAAACTGGCATCGGCCGCTTCCAGCCTGCGGAAGGTGCATTTTCATTGGCCCGTGCATTCTTTTTTACCGGCGTAAAGAGCGTAGTTGCCTCTGTTTGGTTAGCAGAAGACACTGGTGCTAAGGAACTCATGGTCTATTTTCACCAATTTCTACACCAAGGTTTGGCCAAAGATCAAGCTTTGCAGCAAGCAAAACTAAAGTATATAGCAATGCACCCCGGTTTCCAATCCCACCCCTTCTTCTGGGGCGGCATCATCGCCATCGGGGATATGAGCCCAATTAACTGATACTATTCCCCAAGGGCTTTTGCCTGTTTGCTGAGCTGTAAGGCTTTAGCGTGAAAGCTGTGGGATTCATCCTTCAGCATGACGGACATAACATCCTGGAAAGCATCAGCTTTGGCTGGCATTTGTGCCAGGTAGCAAAGTGCAAGCCCCCAATCGGCATTCCCACCGTAGATGAAGCTGTTTTGCAGGGCCTGAAAATCTGATGCAGCCTGTGCGTACTGCCCCAGTTGGAAGTAAGCCTGTGCGCGGGTCAGCAGTAGCCTTGGGTCTTTGGCCACCCGGTTGTCGTTCAGTATTTCAAGGGCCTGTTCCAAGTAGTTTTCCTGTTCGTTAGCATCTTTCGCTGCATTAGCCTGCGCAAACAAGAGCAGGGCTTGCTGTACGGTATCGGTTGGCTCCTGGTTTGCATCAATGCCACGGAATACGAAAGTTGTGGCCCTGTATTCCGAAAGGGCTAACTGTTGGTAAGCCGGGTTGCCAAAAGCCTGAGCTTGGTTTTCCCCGCTTGCAGAGCCCGCGGCTATACGCTTTTTGGTATTAGACGCATCCTGAGCATTGGGTGGGATCCTCTCCTCGCCGACTATCTGCGTAGATAGATCAGGAACCTTTTCTCCTGTATCACTTGGTAGAGCTGGGGCGGCAACCTCCGGTTCCGCTATCGTTTCCGGGAGGGACGGTTGCTCCTTATCGCCAAAAAACACCAGGCCTGCTGCAGTCAAAACCGCCAGGATAAACAACAGCAGCAGTACGTTACGCTTGGAGGAAGTACGCTTCCCGCCTGAAGTATCCCCTGATGACCGTGAGGCTGCTATACGGCTCTCCAACTGATGGCGAAAGGCTAATGCCTCTTTATCTTTCAAGGTTTGTGCTACCGATTGATGCAAAGCCAGGGCATCAGCAAGGGATTTATCTTCAGCGCATGACTTTTCAAAGCTGAGCTGCTCCGCTTCAGGCATTTCCCCATTAAGGTAATCTTGTATACGACGGCTATTTTCTTCCGGTTTTGCCATATTCCCTTTTATCTGTTAACTCCTTGTACAGCGGGTCTTGCTCAATCATCTCGACCAACTTATGATAACATGTGTACTTTTTCTTTTTGGCATATTGGTATTTGTACCCCATTGCCGTTGCAATTTCCTGAAGGGATGCCCCTTCAATAAAAAAAAGCCGAAGTACCTGCTGACAAGCTTCTCCCATTTTATGAAAAACCGACCAAAACAACTTAGACTGCTCCGTCTCTATGAGTTCCTGTACAATATCCTGTTCTGTAAATAGTACCTCCATTTGATCATTGGTGACCTCTGAAAAGAGGCTTTTCCTACCGGATTTTTTGAGCCAACGCCAAACGCAAGCCTGAATAAAATAAGCCTGGAACTTTTCCTCGTCAAAAAAGGCGCGCTCCGTCTTTCTGACTCTTCGGAAAATAGACTCCGCAACATCCATGAATACGTCTTCAGCATCTGCCTTTTGTGCACCAAAGGGTTTTAATTTCCTGATTACAATTGGCAGAAGGTGATCGACCAAATAGTCCGTAGCGCGCTTATCAGAACGTTTAAGCGCCGTATACCAGCCCCATGATGCAGTACTCGGAGGGTTTTTCATCCTGTAAATTTAAAAAAACAGGCCCAAAAGGGGTCACCGAAGAAACGATACCAGGTACTTTCCCCTGAAAAACTAAACTCCAGGCCTGACCTATGCCAAACGAACAACTCAAAAAAGACCTCTGGAAGAAGGTTTTCTGCAACGAATCGATCGAAAAACATAACCACTACTACCGGGAGATCTGTTATGCCATCAAAGAACAGACCGGCTTCCACTTGTCTAAAGACACCATTCGCAACCTCATCGAGGATCGCAATCAGCCCAGTCCCAAAACGCTAGATATTTACGCTACCTTTCTGCTTGGCGGCTCTCGGGATATTCCCCTTACCTTTCAAGATTATCTGGAGCATTGCCAACAGCAGGAAACCACCGGTGCAGCAAACCAAAAGTCATCAGGCCCTTTATCTGACGATCAAGAAAAGCGGAAGCTGGCTTTCATCCTGCTGCCTGTGTGCTTCACAATATTAGCAGCAGTTCTTTTCTCAATGCAACCCAAAAAACCAGAGAAGCATATCTGGCTGGAAGAGTTTCACACCAATTCGCCCGTAGAGCTACAGCGCCGCGGCTGGGAAATTATTGATTTTGACAGTACTTACTGGAATCAAATTAGAAATGGGTCTTTAACTTTATTCACCCAATATGGAGACTACTCCAGCAACCTGATTGACTCCACAGTCCATAATTTTGTTTATAGAAAACTGGATTGTACGCACTGTGAGATTACAGTAAAAATTGTAGATTTCAACCCTTACAATCGTTACCAACAAGCAGCAATATACCTCCTGGACTCCAATTTGAACAGGAGCAATAACATCCGGTTTTCCTTTGCTGTATTAGGCCCCGACACTATTTTTGAACACCGAACAAAAACCCATCGGGTGCACAATAACCGAGGCATTCAAATTTTCAATCAGGTGAATGGAAGGACGGTACACTTTACCGAGCCGCTAAGAGTTCAGATATACGACAAAGGAGAGCTGCCATTAGCTGAAAAAGAAATTAGATTGAAAATAAAAATCACTCCCGGCCATTACCAGACAGCCTATATCATCAATGACAGTATTGAGGGGTTCACTTCGTTTGAAAAAGGCAATTTGCACTTCTCCCCTGCTTACATTGGTTTGGCATGTCTGGGAAACGGCGTAAAAGCCAGTACTTACCCAAATTCCAGTGATGATATCCCCGCCTACTTTGACTACGTTATGATAGAAGATTGCGACCGGTGACATTTGCACTTTTACTTTTAGTCTCCCCTCTATCCTTAAACAATTTGTTAGAAATTTCGTCTTTTTGAAGAAAATTTCAACTACGAGCGGTACTTTTGCAATAGACTTGATGCATTGGGTCTAATCAATATACTTCAATCAGAAGCCACGACCATGCCTTTGCGTGATGATTTTCCGCCGTCAGGCAGCGACTACCTGGGCGGCGAAAGTGATGGATACGAATACCGGACGGTTTTCGGAGGCTCCCGCCTCGAAAGCACTTATGAGATGGTACGGCAATTTCTGGCGGAAGAAGGGTACGAAGACGTGCCGCTGCCCAAAGACGCCGAGGAGCTCAGGCTGTTCCGACTGCCGACGCGCAATAAACAGATTTTGATGTTTGAAGACAATGGCTACGTGCATAACCCTATAAAAATCCTCTTCCCGCAAGACCGCCGGAAGAGGAGTACGTTGATACTTTGTATTTACAATGAGGCTGACCCGCAGCATTTGCTAAAATTCCACCGTATTTTGGAACGGGTGGAAGCAGCAAAGTCCGAATAACACCTCTATTCCAGCCCTTTCAGCTTATCGATGCTTACGGCATCGAGGGCTTCACGCAGGGCACCTTCTTCAATATTCCGGCCTTCAATGGTAATGATATAGCGATCTTCGGCAATGATACTGATCTGCCCTTCCTTTCGCTTGCTGTCGTATTCTTCAAAGGCTTTGTAGCCGTCAATCGTTGTGGTCCGCTCATAGCCAGTGTCGGTCTCTTTATCAATTTCTACTGACGCCCAGGTCGCAGTGCTGGCCAAAATCATGGAAACGCCCGCAAAATCAACTACAGAAACGTCCAGCGATTGATCCCCATCTCCGTATTCTGCCTGAGCTGTTGACATCTTGAAGCCCATAGCGCCCACTTTCTCCCCGGTGTGCGAAGTCCGGTCCATACCCGCAATACGCTCGGGCAAAAGGGCTTTTAGTTCCCGGAAGTCCACCACTTCTTTGGTTTCTCCGTCGCCGCCTAATTGCTTCATGGCATCACTCATGGCTTTTTCCATGGTGGCTGCCGGGTCATCAGAAGAGGTGCCCTCGGAAGAGGCCGAAGCCTCGGCAGATTCAGTGGTTGCAGAAGTATCCTCACTGCCACCGCAGGAAGTCAGAAGGCCAGCCGCCAGGAAAAGAAGTGGAAAAATCAGTTTTCGGGTTTGCATAGTGATTGAGGTTTTTGATTCGGTACCAAATTTACGAAAATCCATTCCCCGTACCAACTGCTTTCGACGAATGCTTAACCCATTACTATTATTCACAGCCCAATCGGACTAACCGCTCCTGAGTATTCAATACATACCATTCTGCCTGATCGTCCTGAAACAGCTCGAAGGATGCGTCTTGCACCAGCCCGGGACAGATAAATTGGGTAGTTCTGATTATCGCTGAATGATGAATTTACCGGTTATGGCCGCTCCCTGCTCCGGAGCAAACTCATAAATGTAGAGCCCATCTGAAAATTTCTCTCCAGAAAATTCAAAGGTTTCATCTGCAATTTCCGAACTCAAGCACTGCCGGCCCAGGGCATCAAAAATACGGAGGTGCCCGGTTACGGCCTCTGACCAGCGAAAAACCATGGGCCCGGATGATGGGTTTGGGCCAACGGTTAAGTCTGCTTCCCCGGGACCGGGTGGCGTTGGTGGCTCGGCTAAGGTAATAAAGTCCCTGCCAAGGGTATGCAAAGTAGTATTCGTCAGAATAGCCTCGTTGAAATCAAAATAGATCGCTGCCTGATTCCTGATTTCGGTGCCCAATGGCAGCCCGGGCTTTTGACTAATCTTGAATTTCACAAAACCAACCGACTCTGCCAGGTTGGTGGTGCTATCGGGCAACAAGATATTTTCAAAACGAAACTCCACATGCCGATCCTTTTCTATGCTAAAGATACAAGAATGGCTGCTTGCGCCCGGACGGATGCTCGTCAAATCCAGCGCTTCTGATATCTGATCCGCAATGACAACGGTGAAGGCCGTGTCCGTACCGGTATTTTGAAAACGAATATGGTATTCCAACTCCTGCCCCTGCTCTATGAAGTGCTCCTGCCCGTAGCCTATGGGGAAGCCCCGCTTATCGTTAGGGTCATAAGCGCCAATGTTTTGCTGGCAATCAATAGAAACCGAGGCATCGCCATCATTTTCCCAATACTGGGTGGCAAAACCTAAGCTTTCAGGGTCGGGGAAGGGACCACAAAATTCCACGGTGGCCATAGGGTGGTCATTGCCGGGATGGTTAGGTTCCTGTTCAGCTTCGATCCGGTAAGTCCCTCCGTTGGCGGCCAGGGTAATGAGGGTTGCTTCCCCAGGCTCCAGTTCATCATAATTGCCCTGCAGCAGGATCACCTGATCTTCAATCACGAGGTACTCCAGATTGGGTGTGGAAGGCGCTGTGCCAACGTTTGTCAGCGTAAACTGTACCGAATCACCAAGGCAAGCGCCTGTGGCTTCCATACTGGCGCCCGACCAGCCTTCCGAAGGCAGGCAGATGGAATCGGGAAAAACCCGGGCGGTGGTACAGTGGCTTTGGCCTAGCACCGTCTCCTCGCAACCTACCTCCACATCAATGGAGAACCTGCCGCAAGCCCCTACATCCACCCGGCCTATATCAAACCGGTAGACCTGATCCTCAATCAGTAGTCCAGGTTTATCAGACCCAAGATAGGCCAGTTGCTCATCCAGTTCCACTTCGATAAAAGCGCCCTCTGCCGGTAAGGTACCCCGGTTGCAGTACCGTACCGTATACCGGCTTTCAAAACAGCGCCGCAGGAAAGGAGTAGAAATATCCACGTGCATATCCGGACATTCCACCCGGGCCTGCACCGGAAACTGTACCTCCAGGGTGTCTTCCGGGTTGATGCCAAGGCCAGGCGTTGGCGGGCATACACTCCAGTACGGCCCCATAGGGTAAACCACCGGATTGTAAGTGCCTGCATTCAGCCGGCGGATAAATTGCCCAAGTGAATCCGTTAGGGCATAGCGGTTGGAACCGCCCTCAAAACCAACAATCCAATTTTGTAAAGGCACTTCCACCAGAGGGCCGCAATCCTGGTCCAGGTCTTCAAAGACGGTGCCCTGTATCTGGCTTTCGAATATCCGCCCGCGCTGATCCAGCCGCAACAGGTAGCCCCGGTCAATATTGGTGCCGCCCGGAAAATCCACGTACCCTGCCAAAATCAAACCTCCGCCCGGCATTTCGGAAACGGTACGGGCAGATCTGCGAGGCAGAGCCCCGAATCGTTGTAGCTTTTTGTCCTCCCCAGTCGCCGGGTTTATCCATGATAAATGGACACCACCATCTATATGATGCGACAGCACCAATAACTCCCCATTGCTTAAGGTGAGCAAAGATCGACCATACAGGTCAAACCCCGGTGATAAAGGGCGCTCCCAGATTAGCGCTCCTGACGGATCGTACCGGGAAAGGGTGTGCTTCTGCCAGCTACCGTTAGGCAAGGGGTCGTTAAGATGCTCCCGGCGTAGCGCGATAATGTCAGACCCTACCGCTTCAGAATGTATTAAAAGCGGTCCAAAATTTGGAAAGTCCAACGTCACGATATCCAGTACATTGCCAGCTTTATCCAGGCGGAGCAACCGGGCTGAGAGTCCTATCTGCAGCAGGTACCCCAGGCTTCCGTCTTCCATCCAGTAAAACCCGCGCTTTCCAAAAAAGCTGGTAATGTCGGGGTTCGCAATTTCCTGGTGGTAGCTTTTCACCCAAACCAATTCCCCGCCAGCGTCCAGCTTGATCAAAAGAGGGCGGGGTTGGGCCCCATCAATCTGGTAAGTAGCGGGCACATAGTAATGACCATCGTCATCCAGCAGTATTTCCCCAAACTGGTAGAAAATATCGGGCGCATAATCTGGCAGGGTCTGGAATTTCACCCAATTCAGCGTCCCGTCCTGATTGATATTGCGGAGGAAAACTTTAGGTAAGGCCGCCCCACCTTCTCCCGCGTCAACAACGGACCGGATTGCCCTAAGCTGAGTGATTGTGCCATCAGGTAATTCGATAGCTGCCTCGGCGGAGTTCGCTATATCGTTTAAAACCAATCCTTCTGACCGCATGTACGCAGCAGACTGCACCAGGCCAGCACCACTAGCGACCATGAGGGAATCAAAATGCCAAAAAGCGATATTCCCATTGGACAAAGCGATGGCCTCCAGGGAAAAATCACCATATTCTTTTTCCCACCCTTGCCCAAAAGATGAAGAAACCCCAAATCCTCCAAAAAGTATAATCAGCAGTGTAGATTTCCATGTTTTCATAAGCTTCCATTGATTTACAAGCCCAAGATGAGGCGTTTAACTACGTTCTGCAAAGACAAATAATCTAAAAAATTCAGACTCCGTTTGATAAAACATAGCAGTACCAATAGTTTTAGGCATAAAAAATTTAGCTTTAACTTTTAAACCATCCTGGTTTTTATGCAAAACAGCAAGCTATATTACCTCTTTCAATCGATCCGGGGCGACGATATCCGCAGATTGCGCCGGTTTTTGCACTCGCCTTACTTCAACAGCCGTGAGGATGTGGTCCACTTATTTGAATACCTGCACGCCAACGAAGCGGAAGGCGCTCTGCTCACCAAAGAGGCGGCTTTTGCCCACTTATTCCCGGGTACTACCTACGATGACGGCCGGATGAATGCGGTCATGCACTTTCTCTTTAAGTTGTTGAAGCAGTTTGTGGTGCAACGCGAATTTGAATTGGAATCATCCCAGCCCTATCTTACTCGTGCTCTGCGGAAACGTAAGCTCCCCCGCCTGTTCGATCGCGATTGGACGGAACGGCGCGAGTCCCCATCCGAAGAATGGGATCCACAGCAGCTCCCGCTTCAGTATCCAGGTCTGCGCGGGAGGCAGCAGGGCACGTAGGGCGATGGTCTCCCAGGTCGACTGGTGTTTGCAGAGCACCACGCAGGCACCGCTGATCCAGGCCGCGATGCAGGGGGCTTCGGGCGTGACCACCAGCGGGGCGGCAATCCAGAATGCCCAGTTCGAATACGAAGTCT
>CAZNHN010000195.1:3679-11157 GCA_964572415.1 uncultured Phaeodactylibacter sp. | reverse complement strand
CGTACCACGGCAGCGGATTGACCAGGGCTGTCTGAGCACCGGACCGCGCAGCCTGAATTGCGGCGGCTGTACCACCTGTGCCTTCACCAATGACAAGCACATCGTACACCGGATAAGATACCGGAGCATCAGGGCTGGAACATCCCGTAAACATGGAGATAAAGCAGATCGTCAGGTAACAGGCTAAGTTTTTTTTCATTTTATTAATTGTTTTTTTGATGAAAGGGATGCAGCAGTTTTGGCTCAACCAGAAGCCTAACAAAGCCCGGTTCCCTGTATTTCCCGCACAAGCAGGCACAAACAGGCAGATTCGGGCAACAACCAGCAACTGCTTTACTGCATATTTAAAATTGTGTGCGCACACAATTTTCTCAAATTTATTGTGCGAATCTAACAATTATGTATAAATTAGCCTCCGGAAAGCGATAAAATAGGGCTGGAAGCACAAATCTCCGTAGGAAATTTCAGTTCTTCGCCCTACCCAAAAAGCACAGACAGAAAACAGGCAAAAAACGGCGGTTAACACGTTAACCCCGTGGTTTTGTTGCCCTCCCATCGAACATTCATCTATCTGACATGACAGATAGACCCGCTTTATTATTCCTTTAAGTCATGGAAAAGCGACTATATCATCAACTAAGCTTTGTAACCAATTTTCATGATTGTGATCAACAAAATTCAAAACAATGAGTAAAAAACTACTAACGACCCTATGCTTTGCCATGCTGCTGGCGTTCCCGTTGGTGGCACAGCAGACCGTCACGGGTACGGTCACCTCTGATGGTGAAGCCCTGATCGGGGTGAACATCATCGAGAAAGGAACCTCAAACGGGGTGCTAACCGATTTGGACGGCAACTACTCCATTAAAGTTGGAGAAGATGCCACTTTGGTATTTAGCTACACCGGCTACGAGACACAGGAAGTAGCGGTAGGCAGTCAGACCAAGATTGACTTAGAGTTATCTGCAGGTGTCAACCTCGACGAGGTGGTTGTCACGGCACTTGGTATCCAAAAGGAAAAGAAGGCGCTGACCTACTCCGTTTCCGAAGTAGACCCTGCCGGGTTTGCCGAAGCACGTGAGATGAACGTGGTCAATTCCCTTTCCGGAAAAGTAGCTGGTGTGAATGTAGCCACTACGGCGACTGGTGCTGCCGGTTCTTCCCGTGTGGTTATCCGCGGTAACAACTCCCTTTCCGGTACGAACCAGCCACTTTATGTTGTAGATGGTATTCCTATTGACAACACCAACCTTGGTGAAGCTGGTATGTGGGGTGGTTCTGACGGCGGTGATGGTATCTCCTCCATTAACCCTGAGGACATTGAGAGCATCTCCGTTCTGAAGGGAGCATCTGCTGCTGCACTCTACGGGTATCGCTCTGCAAACGGTGTGGTTTTGATCAACACCAAGAGCGGTAGCAAGCGCAAAGGTATTGGTGTGGAATTCAATTCCAGCGTTCGGACAGAGTCTCTGATTAACACCTACGATTTTCAGCGGGAATACGGTCACGGCCGTAATGGCACAGCTCCCACCACCGTTGATCAGGCACTGGAAGAGCAGCTGTATGCGTGGGGTGAGCCCCTTGACCCTAACCGGAACGTTATGCAGTTTGACGGTGTAGAGCGCCCATACGGTGATGCCGGTGATAACATCGGCCGTTTCTACGAGACCGGACTTACTTTTATCAATACCCTGACATTGACTGGCGGTTCTGATAAAGTGAATTTCCGTTTCTCTGCTTCTAATCTGGATAACAGCGATATCATGCCTAACTCAGGCCTGACACGCCGCAACTTTACCCTGCGGACCAACGCACAACTGAGCGACCGCCTCAGCGCTACGGTTTCTGCAATGTATGTACATGAAGCGGCCAACAACCGCCCACGTCTGTCTGATTCGCCCGGTAATGCTAACTACACCGCATGGTCGCTGCCGGCAACCATTAACGTGGAATCCCTGCAGGGCGATCCGAATAAGCTTGGTGCGGGTGAAGATGGCACAGAACTACAGTTCAACGACAACGTATTTGTAACCAACCCATACTGGGCAGCCCATCAGTTTGATAATGACAGCAAGAAAGACCGCCTGATGGGTAAGGTTCAACTGCAATACGATATCATTGGTGGTTTGTATGCACGTGGCCGTATTGGCCTTGATCGTTTCACCAACCGTACCCGAAACCTAACTCCTTATGGTACAGCTTACAGCCCACGTGGCCAGTTGTCTGAAGGTCAGCAGGAGGTACAGGAATTGAATACAGAGCTTTTGCTTGGTTACGACCAGGACTTAACAGACAATATTACGATCAGCGTTTTCGCAGGTGGCAACCAGCAGCGTAACTTCTCTGAATCCCTGGGCGGTTCAGGAAACAACTTTAGCATTCCATTCCTGCATGCGATCAAAAACCTGGAAAACCAGACGGTGAACTACGGCTTTAGCGAATGGCAGGTGAACTCGCTGTTTGGTTCAGCAGAAATAGGCCTGATGCGGGCTATTTACGTGAGCGGTACTTACCGTAATGACTGGTTCTCCACACTCACTTCTCCTCTTGCAGGAGCAGAAGGTGACAACAATCAGGGCTACTACTCTGCAGGTGTTAGTGCGGTACTGTCTGACCTGCTTGTTTTGCCTCGTTCTATTGACTTCCTGAAGTTACGTGGATCTTATGCAACAGGGTCTGGCCCCGGTGTTGCAGCTTCTCCTTATCAGTTGAACCTGACTTACGGAATCTTCGGACAGGGCCACCTTGGTCGTTCACTCGGTGGAATCATCAATGGATCTATTCCAAACGCTAACCTTGTTCCTCTTCTGACAAAAGAAGTAGAAGTTGGTTTGGATATGCGCCTCTTCACCGGCCGTTTGGGCATTGACCTGACCTACTACGACCGGGCAACCGAAAATGATATCATCAGTGCAGCAGTTTCTTCTACTTCTGGCTTTGGCTCCAAGATTGTAAACGTTGGGGAAATGAGCAACAGAGGTATTGAGCTCTTACTGACTGGTACGCCAATCAAAACACAAGACTTTGCCTGGGATATCAACCTGAACTATGCCTTTAATGACAATCAGGTTGTTAGCCTGCTTGATCCTGAAATCGACGAGGAGAGCATCCGGGCGGGTGAAGCGCGTACACAATCTGCATATATTGAGCACGTTGAAGGGTTGCCATACAGCCAGGTATCTGGTTTTGCATACGTCCGCGACGAAGCAGGTGAAATCGTTCTCGACGACAATGGTCTTCCGCAGCAGGGTGAGTTCACCCACTTTGGTACAGGTGTTGCACCGACCATGGTTGGTTTCGGTAGTACCTTCCGCTATAAGAACTTTAGCCTGAACTTCCTGATTGACTCCCGCTGGGGTGGCAAGATTTACTCTGCTACAAATGCCTTTGCTTACCTGCGTGGGCTGCATCAGGAAACGCTGGAGGGACGTGAAACAGGTATTGGCTCCATCCCTGCAGAGGAAGTGGAAGATTATTATGGCCGTATCTACAGTATCACTGAGCAGTTTGTTTATGACGCAGATTACATCAAGCTTCGTCAGATTCAGTTTACGTACAACCTGCCATCCAGTGTAATTGCCAACCTGCCGATCAGCGGCCTGAACGTTGGTATTGGTGCACGTAATGTAGGTATTCTGTACAGTGCTGCAGACAACATTGACCCGGAATCTACTTACAACGTAGGCAATGCACAGGGTCTGGAAATGTTTGGTGTGCCGGCAACGCGCTCCATTCAGTTCAACCTGGGCGTCCGGTTCTAAGTATTAACCCTCTGTTCACTGACAAAACTTTTTAAAATGAAACAACTTTTTAGAAATATAACCCTTGTGGCGGTGGCATTAATGCTAACAACCACAGCCTGTGATGACGGCTTTGCAGAGTTGAACACCAACCCAAATGCTGCCATCGAGATTAATCCTAATTTTCAGTTTTCCTGGATTCAACTGCGTACATCAGGTGAGCGCTATGAGAACTGGCGTGCCGTTCTGATTTACTCTTCCACCATGATGCAGCACCTGGCCACCACCTGTGGCTACTGGTCTGGTGATAAGTATTTCTACAACGCCGGTTATTCCTCCTCTCTTTTTGACCGTCAGTACACGCAGGCGGTTAAGGATATGCAGGATCTCATTGCCACACTTGAATCCGGCACTGCCGGCGATCAGACGATGCTGGGCATGGCTCGTATCTGGCGGACGGTTATCTTCCACCGCCTTACCGATATCTACGGTGATATCCCTTACTCTGAGGCTGGTAAAGGCTTCATAGAGGGTATCGACTTCCCGGTTTTCGACACGCAGGAGTTCATCTACCGAGATATGCTCAAGGAACTGGAAGAAGGCATTGCACAAATTAGCGACGAAGGTGGCTTCGGCCAGGCCGATTTCCTGTACAACGGCGATCCTGGCCTGTGGCGCCGCTTTGGTTACTCTATGATGCTTCGCCTTGGCATGCGGCTATCTGAAGTCGATCCGGCCGCGGCCCAGGACTGGGTTTCCAAAGCTATTGCCGGCGGTACACTTGAAATGGGAGAGGATGCATTCATCGAGCATACCAACGGCCCGGAAGGGATCAACCGAAACGGTATTGGCGAAGTACTTGACCTTGCTAATGGTTCTGCCGGCGAGCAGTGCCCACGCCTGAGCCAGACTTTTGTCGATTGGATGAAAGACCACAATGATCCTCGTCTGGATATTATCGGCACCCTGCCTGTGAATGGCACAGAGCACAACGGTATGCCTAACGGATTGGATACAGAAACCATTCTGGACAATCCAACCGGTACTACTGCTGATGACTTTAGCACAGTAAACCAGGCGATCGTTAAGGTGTCTTCTCCGATGATGTTCCTTACCGTTGCAGAAACGGAACTGCTGAAGGCCGAAGCTGCTGTACGCGGCTGGCACTCTGGTAGCGCACGCGAACATTACGAAAACGGCATTCGCGCTGCGATGAAGAACTGGGAGCGTTTCGATGCTTCCATCGTTGTGGAGGATGCAGTGATCGATCAGTACCTGGCTGATAATCCATTTGACAATGCTAATGCTCTGCAGCAGATTGGGGAGCAATACTGGGCAGCTACCTTCCTGAATGAGTACGAGACTTTTGCGAACTGGCGTCGTACAGGTTTCCCTGAGCTGACTCCGGTTGACTACCCGAACAACATCACAGGAGGTACTATTCCGGTACGTTTGGCTCTGCCACAGGGCGAGCTGAATGTTAACAAAAACATGCAGGATGCTTTGAACCGTCAAAGCCTGGGAACCAGCTTCCCTGACCACTTTTCCGTACCAGTCTGGTGGGATAAGTAAAATTGATGATGAATTAAGGAGTTATACCAGCCTGACATAAGGCTGAACGAGGGCCCTGCCGTTCGAATGAGCGGCAGGGCTTTTTATTAGACCTAACGCATCAAGCCTGTTGATTACAGCTCACCTACGATCCTCCGCCCGTGGTATTCGCTGCCGCCTAAGGCCTGGTGGAGTTGCCGAAGATTCGTATTCGTAATGCTGCCTGCCGCTATAATGGTTATTTCTGGCGCAGCGCACTCCAACAGCCTGCGGAGTGAGCTTAGCCCTTCCTTTGCCGTGGGGGCACCGCCTGATGTCAGTATGTACTTCAAATTGGGAATTCCCTTTAGCTGCCCAACGGCGGTTTCCATATCGGGCACTTCATCAATAGCTTTGTGGAAGGTAACGGGTCGGCTCTCCATAGCTTCACACAGGGTGGTGAGCAGGGGGAGGTCTATCTGATGCTGCGGCGTAAGGGTGCCCGTAACGAACTCCGGCACCCCCAAATCGAGAAAGCGGGCAATGCTGGCTTTCATTTGTGCCACTTCTGTTTCGGTGTAGACGAAGTTTCCGCCCCGGGGCCGGATCATGACTTTTACGGGTATCTGCACCTGCTTCAATACCTCTTTTACCAGCTTCCAGTCGGGCGTCGTCCCGCCCAGGTCCAATCGGGCACAGAGTTCTAACCGATCTGCCCCCAGCGCCTCAGCGCGGCGGCACTGCTCCAGCGTTTCCACACAGGCTTCACGAATGATTCCTTCCATATTTCGTCATTTTATCCTGCAAAGAACGAAAATCCCTTTCCCTTTTGCCAACCAATCCGGATATTGGAGGCTTATTTTGAAAAACAACCTGTGAGATGAAAGTAGAACTGACCCGCCTGGATGATGATTTCCACCTGCAAGCTGCCAATGAAGACGGACTGACTGTTGAAACCGATGGCTCTCCTTCCATCGGTGGGCACAACAAAGCGCTCCGCCCCATGCAGATGCTGTTGGCTTCCCTGGGCAGCTGCAGCGCCATTGATGTTATCCACTTACTGCGTAAACAGCGCCAGGAATTGCGGGATATCAAAGTGACCGTAACCGGAGAGAGAGATACCAGCAAAACACCTTCCCCATTTACAGCCATTCACGTACACTATACGCTTTTCGGGGAGATCGCTGACAACAAAGCGGATCGGGCAGTTAGTATGTCCATGGAGAAACTATGCTCCGTCAAAATTATGCTGGAGAAAGCTGCTGAGATCACCTGGAGCTGGGAAAAGGCGGATTAGCCCTGAATACCAACTTGGGAAAAACCACCATCGATGCGCACATTCAAACCCGTCAGGTAAGAAGAGGCAGGCATGGCTAGAAAAGCGATGGTCCGTGCAACTTCCTCCGGCTCCCCTACCCTGCCCAGCGGCGTGGCTTCATTAATACGTTGGACTTTATCCGGGATTTTCAATACCCGGTCCACTCTTGCCGTGGCAATAAACCAGGGGTCTACGGAATTCACGCGGATACCGTCCCTGCCCCAGTCTACGGCCAGGTACTTGGTCATCCGGTCCATCGCTGCTTTTGACATCGCGTAGATGCCTGTGGTCCACATTACACCGGTTTTACCGGCAATGGAGGCTACGTTTATGATACTTGGCCCCTCTCCTTTCAACAAAAGCGGGTGTAACCGGACACTGAGGTCAAAGGCAGTACCCACATTGATATCCATCACATGCTGCAGGTCATCAAAGGTGGCTTCCAGAGTTGGCTTGCGGACGTTCGTGCCTACGTTGTTGACCAGGATATCCAGTTTGCCCCAGAGTGATTTCGCGCGCTCCACGATGGCTTTGCGCTCTTTTTCCTCCCCAATATCCGCCACCATACCGAATGCTTTATAGCCTTTTTGCTGGTATGCTTCTTCCGCTTCCCGGATCAGGTCTTCTGAGCGGGCCAGGAACAACACCTCAGCACCGTGGGCGAGGAACTCTTCCGTGGTGGCTTTTCCAATACCCTTGCTGGCTCCGGTAACGATCGCGGTTTTCCCTTTGAGTGTCCAATGCTTCATGTCCTTTGTTGGTATTTGCGTCCGTTTTGAGGGTCGATTTCCGCATAGTTGTCCTGGATGAAGCTTCGGGTACGCCGGACTAAAAAAAGGCGCATCAACTCGCGCCAGTCATCGGCATACTCGCTTTTTTCAAAGGCTGCC
>CAZNHN010000195.1:0-3669 GCA_964572415.1 uncultured Phaeodactylibacter sp. | reverse complement strand
GCCGGCCCGAAAAGCACCAAAACAGTAAGGCGCGGACAGTTCCAATGGAATGCGGAAACAACCAGTACCTGCCTATTTTCCGTATTTATTATTGAATTAATGCTATTAAATCGCCAAAACAATGACGATAAAGTACCCAATACTTGCTTTTTGCCTATTCTGTACCCTTGCACTTCAGGCACAGGAGGATTACGGGACACCAGAGGAGCGTGCCAACTATCAGACCGAGCAGATGAAAGGGGCCTTGCCCTTGTATCCGGATCAGATTGAAAGGGTGCATCGGCTCAACCTGAAATATTCGCGTATCGTACAACGGGAAGTCATTGATACCGGTATGAACCATTTCTCTGCCTACTTCTATATGCAGAAACTGGTAAAAAATAAGGAAAAAGAACTATTCCCTGTCCTTTCCGAATCACAAATCGAAGCTTATAAAAAACTCAAGTCAGCAGTAGTCCGATCTCTGATCAACAGATTTTTTACCTGACAGGCACTTGATTTCACCATCGTAGGGATTTCCCGGAATATTATGTGCTTTTTGAAGGGTATCAAACGCCCTCCCCTATTGATAAAAATCGCCACCAATGGGGAATATTTGTCATTTCAAAAGTCGAGTAGTTTGGCGAAGCTGAAGTATGATCAAAACCAACAGTTATGAAAAAGCCATTCCTTTCATCTTTGTTTTTTGCGCTTGTGCTGGCGGTTTTGAGCTCTGGCTGCAGCTTTACTCTAATCGGAGGAATCATTGGTGGCAATACCGCTCCAACTATTGAAGATTCCAATTATCCGGTGACATTCAAAGAATTGGAAAAGCTAAGTAGTGGTACCCATTTAGTTGTATACACTATCGAAGGCATTATTTTTGAAGGAAAATACGCAGGGTCTTCTCCTTTAGATTCTGATGTTCCTTTATCCGGAGTAACCATAAGGAGAAAAAACCGTGAGATAGTAATTCCATGGAGAAATATCGAAAGAATTGAAGCAAAGAAAAGGGAAGTCAAAAAAAGTGTAACTATAGGTGCGTTAACCGGAGCTGCACTCGATGTTGTGGCTATTATTCTCATCATAACTAATTGGAAGTTCGACGACTTCAGTCCGGACTGGGGTGGTATGTAAACCGGATTGGGATTTTACCTTTCGCCGAAATTCGCGAATAACACCATCAAAAAGCATTAACTTTTGATGAAAACTACTACTTCCTAACTCCATGCGCAGCATTAATCCTCCGATGGCGCTAACAACAGTGCATCCACCCGGCGCTCATACCGGCGCTGCCGACGCCGTTCATTCAAAGCCTGCAGGTACTCATCGAAGCGGATGTCAAAGCCGAGATTCAGGAAAAGTGGCGTGGCCTGCGCAGCGGTGACATTGACAGGCACCCCTACCGAAGCATTCAGATCCAACTGATTGAAAAAGGTGAGCCCCAGGCCGCCGGCAATCATGGGGCGGTTGAAATCCGGAGTGGTACCGGTGTTAGCCAGATTGTACAGCAGGCCGGTGCCGTAAAACAGCAGGTGCAGGTTGCTCACCGTAGGCTCCGTGGCTGGTTCCAGGCGCACGTAGGATTTACCCCAGTACCGGAAAGTCTCCTGCCGCCCAAAGCTATTGATATAAGCCCAGTCCAGCAGATTGACCTTGAGGCCGATCTTCTCGCCAGCGAAGGTGTAGTTGCTCAGGCTTTCTCCGTTCCCGAGTGATAGTCCGTCCGGGAAGTGAGCATTGTTCACCCCCACGTTGAAGATAAAAGACAGTGGCCGCCACCGGTCGTAATTGATGTTTTGCAAAGAAACCAGGAAGCTTTCCACGTCAAAATCCAGAGCTTCATTTTCCTGATACCCTTCAATAATTTCAGTATAGCTGCGCAGCAGGCTGATGATTTTGTTAAGTGCGGCTTTGGTATCCTGATTGGGAAAGATATCGCTCAGCCCGGCCAGGGCATTCAGGTAGTCATCGTAGGTGGCCGCCTGATCAAATTCGTACAATTTGGCCATGAGCCGGAACAGCAGATGGTTGCGCAGTGCTTCGTAATCAAAGGGGAAGCCCTGCTCAAAAGCGGTTTTGACCAGCGACTGCAGCAGGGTGTTCAGCTCGAAGTAGGTGTCAATGAAGTATTGCGAGTTTTTGGCCAGGCGCTCCAGGACCGGCAGCACGTCGTTATAGAGCTCAAAGATGAGATCAGAAAGCGCACCGGGGCTAATGTTATCCAAATCGAGCTGTTGCAATTGCCCCAGAAAAGACAGCAAGACCTGCAGTTCCTCCGCCGACAGCTCCGCCCGGCCTTGTTCGCCTATCGCCCGCCGGATGTACTGCCGCACACTATCGAGCTGCGCGCCAATCGCGTCATTATTGCGAAGCCCGGCAGCACCCTCCAAATCCAGCCCCATGGAAGCCCCGTTTACCTTAAAGTTGGTCGTACGGAACAGGTAATTGATCAGGCCGATGTAGTCAATCAGATTGGATAAGCGGCTCTGCACACGATTATACACGGCATCTGCCAGAGGCTTCCTGACCGTATCCGTCAGGGTGAGATAAGTATTCAGCGCTTCACTGCCGGAATTGCGATACATAGTGCGGAGCAGCCCCAACTCCTGCAAAGTCGGTTCATTGCGGACAGCCTCGCTGACGATATCCAGCAACAGCGCCTTAAACGCTGTGGTCAGGCTATCCTCCGAAAATGTAATAGCGGCGGACCTGGCTATCAGCCCCTGCCCGGGCCGCTCCCCGGAGGCCGCCAACTGAAAACGCGCAAAAGTCTGACCTGCCATCGCCGCGCCGGTCTTCTGCCCACCGTAGGCTTCGGCCAAAGCCACCAACTCCGGATCGCAGAGAGCGAAGTAGTAGTCGGAAAGCGCATAGACGAAGACCAGGTTGACCGTATTCTCATAAATATTGCGGGTGCGGGTCTCGGCATTGCGCTCTTCCAGTACCGTATTGATGATGTTATCGAGGTAGATGTAATTTAATCCGCCTGCTTCCTCTATCCGCCCCAGGAACATATTTTTGATCAGCCGGACACGCACTTCGGCCTGCTTGTCAGCGATGACCGAGGCGATCACCTCAGCGTCCAGGGTGCCTTTTCCAAAACTCAGCCCGCCCAGCCCAATCTGAAGGCTCGGCGCCTGATGCTGAAAGGTAGATTGTGCGGAAAGACCAAGGGGCAGGATAAAAAACAGCAGTAACAGGTGTCGCATAGTGCTCGTATTTGAGCACCTAAACTACATAAAATAAAGCACTATATATCCTCCCAAAAACAGCCCGATCACCGTGATGCTTTCCCATCCCGCATTAGCAAGCCCTTCCCGCTGCCGGTGCAGCATACCCAACAACAGGGTGCCGGCGAGCAAAATCCCAAGGGACAACACAAAGGCTTCCGCATTGCCCACCTCATCCAGTCGGGCGTGGCACCCTGGGAAATATTGGCACTCACCTTTACCAATGCAGCAGCACATAACATGCGTGAACGCCTCAGTCAGATCATTGGTATACACGATGCCTATCGTGTATACATAGCTACCTTCCACAGCTTTGCAGAGGATATGATTAAACGTTACATAAGAGAGCAAGCTTCCAGTATGCCTTAGCCCCGAAGCCCCGTCACTTTAGTGCGGGGAGAGGGTTCACTCGTTCTTTATATTAAATAGTTGATGGCTTTCGGGGTATATATTGATG
>CAZNHN010000194.1:8239-11253 GCA_964572415.1 uncultured Phaeodactylibacter sp. | reverse complement strand
TTTGTTTTTTAAGTTGGAACTGCAGTTTGGGCTTGGCCTGGGCTGCAGTTTTTTTTGTGCCTGGGGCAAAGAGGAAATGCGACACTCTACGAGGTCGATTGCTCCAGGTTGCTGGGTAAACTTTGAGCGTTGACTGCTCTGGGATTGTGGTTCAGCTTGCGGGTGAGCCTCGCTTGGCTGTCCCCTTGCAAGGTTGAGGTTAAGAGCCAAGGTATGGCTGTTTGGGCCGACCGTTTGCGGTCTCCTGCCGGGGGGCGTTGCTGGGTCTGCCGGGTGCGGTGTCTTGGGGGCGAGCGTTGCCGGCCGGTGTGTCTCCGGGTTTTCACATTTCGTACCTACGGCACGATTCGTTGGCTAGTCTTGGAGGTTACCTACATTTTGCCCCTATGGGGCATTGGCTGTGGTTAGTCTGCCGGGTGCGGTGTCTTGGGGGCGAGCGTTGCCGGTCGCTGGGTTGCCGGGAGGCGGTCGCAAAGCGGCCGTGCCCTTGGGTGACGGCGCCTGGTGCTTCTCCGTCCGACGTAGCTTAAGCGGAGTCGGAAACCTCAACCTTAATTGTCCCGGACTGCTCTGGGACCAACCTTAACCTAGCCTGGGCTCAGGCTGCCCTGCCAGGGATGCACCCCATTATCCCACCTGCCCAAAGCGGTTCTCCCAAACCATCCACCGGCCCCGGGTGAAGTCGGGCACCGGCTGCGGCTGACTGCCGGAGGCCACGGACTGCTCCGAAAGGGGAGTGATGGCCAGCCAGGTGGCGGCATCGTACACATCGATAGGTGGTGGGGTGTTATTTCGGGCGCTGAGGACGAAATCATTGACCAGGAACCAGTCCATACCGCCGTGCCCCGCACCCTCGGCATCATTGGCATGCTTTTGCCAGAGCGGGTGGTCGTACTTTTCCAGGTAACTTGCTGCGGGCTCCCATTGGTGACCGGGGCTACTGCCCTCGAGGTGGATGGAATCGTTGACGTCCATCCATAAGCCTTTGGTGCCCTGTACCCGGAAGCCCAGGGAGTAGGGGCGGGGCAGATTGGTATCGTGACTGATGATGATGCTTTCGCCTTTGGCGGTTTTGACTACGGTGGTGACAATATCGCCCAATTCAAAGCGGACATTGGCATTCGGGTGGCCGGGCCCGCCTTTGGGGTGGTTGACGATGTACTCGTGCAGCCCCCGCGACTTGGTGGAGGTAGAGGTGAGGTACAAGAGCCGGTTGCCCCGGTTGATGTTGATGTATTGGGCGACCGGACCAATGCCGTGGGTGGGGTAGAGATCGCCATTACGATGGACGGAGTGGCGGGTGCGCCAGCGGGCTTCGCTGAAGGCTTTTTCTCCGAATTCGACGCCGCTGTTGTAGGCGGTATTTCCGTCATTAAACTTCACTCCGCGCAGGTCATGCTGATAGCCACACTCCAGGTGTACGAGTTCTCCGAAGAGGTCCCGGCGTACCATATTCAGCACTGCCATCACATCGCGGCGGTAGCAGACATTTTCCAGAAAAAAGAGGGGCGTACCGGTTGCTTCGTGGGTATTGACCAGTTGCCAGCATTCGTCGATGGAGAAAGCACCGCTGACTTCCATGCCTACATACTTTCCGGCCTGCATGGCGGCTATGGCCTGTGGGGTGTGCCAGCGCCAGGGAGTGGCGATAAGGACGGCATCTACGGTATCATCTTCGAGTAGTTCGAGGTAAGCCTGCTCTCCCTTATATACCTTTGGGGCTTTGGTTTCGTGCTTTTTGAAGAGGTCGAGGGTACGCTGTATCATCCGGTCGTCGATATCGCAGATGGCGGTTACGGTGCTGTCGCTGCGGCGCAGGAGGAGGTCGATATGGGATTGCCCGCGCAGCCCGCTGCCGATGATGCCGACCCGTAGCAGGTCACGCTCTTTTTTGGGAAGGGGCGCAAAGTCGGGTGTGGTGAGGGGTAATCCGGCGAGCCCGGCTCCGGCCAGGGTGGACTTTTGGAGGAAGTCGCGGCGGTTGAGTTTGTCGCTCATAATAAAGTAGGTTGGTTTTACTGGCAAGGTAGGGATTTTTTGTTGTTGTGGTGTTTCGGTTTTATGGTTTATGGGGGTTGGGGTTTTGGTCTTTGCTTTTGCTGTGGTTGGTGGGCTGGGGAGGTTTAAGTTTAGGGTTTAAAGTTTAGGGTTTAAAGTTTAGGGTTTAAAGTTTAGGGTTTAGAGGGGGGGGAGCGGTGCTGGTTGGTGTGGCTGTCTCGCCCGGCGCACTCGCTGTCCGACGTAGTTTTATACGCCAATACTGGCCCGTATGGGAAGTCGGTCCTTTCGCAGGGCGTGCTTTTTTTGGCGATAGGTCAAAGCTTTCACATGCTGTACCTACGGCACGATTCGTTGGCTAGTCTTGGAGGTTACCTACATTTTGCCCCTATGGGGCATTGGGCTGTTGCCAGGGGTTAGGGTCTACTTTAAGCGCTGGCTGTCCAGAGAGTATGCCCTAACTTACCGTTGGGGAAAAGGTAAGACATGCCTTTTAAAGCGCCCCGGCTGCAGCCTTAGCTGAGCCGGGGCGCTTGATGCTTGTTTTTTTATTCCGTCGTAAAGCCTTTCTGAGCTGCCTGTGCCCGGATGGCTTCCAGTACCGAGGCTTCCAGGTTGGTATCTGCTGCCTGGCCAGCCTGTTCCCGTTGTGCATCAATGTAGGCCTGCCGCTCCTGGCTGATGTCCCGGATCTTAGCTTGTACTGCTTCCCGCTGCTGTTCCAGGTTTTCCAGTTTGGCTTTGATTTCGGCCTCCGAAAGGCCGTTGAGTGCTTCCGGCAGTGCTTCGGCTTCCTCCAGAACGGCTTCGTCTTCCTGATAGGCATCCACCAGGTCCCAGGAGGTATTCTTATAGCTGGAAGAAGCTTTGAAAGTGGCGCGGTTGGCGGCATTGGCCTGGGGCCGCGGGGGCGCCAAGTGCTCGCCGCATTCCTGAGTCAGCCCGACGTGCAGTTCGTGGCAATCGCCGATGTGCAGGAATCGCGCCGTGAGATCATCCGCAAGACCGTGGACCGC
>CAZNHN010000194.1:0-8229 GCA_964572415.1 uncultured Phaeodactylibacter sp. | reverse complement strand
GGTTGATGCAGTTGTAGTGCCCGCCGGTCCGCGTTGCGCCGTCTTTCCACTGAAGTTCAATGCCCTGATTACAGTCGCCGCAGAAAATGGTATTGACAATCACGTCCTTTTCCAGTGCATCTGTACAGGCGGAATGGTAAGGGTAGGCGCCCTGATTGAACCCTTCGTTACCGGCTATGAAGATCATCCGGACAGCTTTTTCGTGCCTGCTCCAGCCTAAGTTGCTAAGCGACTTTTGGATCACCGTGCCGCAGTACTCCTGTCCGCCGTTGGTCGTCAGTTGGAATAGAGCATCAGAAACCTCGTCCATATCGCTGGTGAAAGGCAGGACCTGCCGGACATGGCCTGAAGCCGCGGGAAGCCCGTCATTACCATACTCGTACAGCGCCATCTCCAGTTTTGGCGCTTTGCCGTCCTTGCGGGTTTGGCTTAGGGTGACCAGGATGCTCCAGAGCTGGGATTTGGTCTGTTCGATGAGCCCATCCATGGAGTTGCTGGTGTCTAAAAGCAGGGCGACCTGCATGCGCTGTGGCCCGTCGTCCGGGGGAGTCGCTGCCGTTTGGGTTTCCGGCAAACCAGATACCAGCCAATGCGCCGCTGCCCGGAAGTGAAAAAGGGCAAGCCCGGCGATCAGGAAACTTAATGTCAGCAAGCGTGGGGAAATGCGGAATGTTTTCATATCGTATTGTTTTTCCTCAATATTCCGGCAAAAAAACAAGAGAAAAAACCACCACTTGGTCAACGGCCCGTTTGGCTTTGGGAAGGCGACGCCCGGCTTTAGGAAGGTGGTTTAAACCCGAAATCTTCCGGGAATGCGTTAGTTGGAGAAAGCTTATCTTTGTTCAGGAAGGTGTGAATGGGATATAGGTTGTGTGTGAGTAAATGCAATCGGGAATCAATTGATTTTGACTTTTGTTGATAATCAAGACATAGAATTGTAAGAACCGATAATTAAGCGTAACTTATTGATTGATAAAAAATGAGGTATGACCGTTGAAACAAAGAAATACAAATTGATTGAAAAAATCACAAGTCTTCAAGACGAAGAGGTCTTGAATAAATTAGAGTTGCTGTTAAAGGAGTATTCCAGTGGAAATGCTATCCTTATGGAAATTGTAAAACCAATGAGGGAGGAGTTAGATATTGAACAATTGAAGTTAGAACAAAACTATAAAGGTTTCAATAAAGAAGAAGTAGATCAGTTGATAAAGGAAATAGATATTCAGGAGCCAATAGAGGATTTACTCAGAATGGTTTAATTTTGATTGATGAACTATTTCTTTGATACAAACGCCATCCTAATTTACCTTAGGGATCATGTTCAAAAGGATTGGTTAGATAAGAATTATGATCCTTTGGGAGACGACAATACAGCTATGATATCTGTAGTTGTTCTAGGGGAATTAGAGTCTTTATATCTGAGAAATAATTGGGGGCGAAGACGAATAGAAAACTTACGAATATTTCTCAGGAAATTTTTGATAACAGATATCAATTCACGAGATATTATAAGAAGATATGGCGAAATTGATGCATTTAGCCAGGGAAAATTGAAAGAGAAACGATTAGGAGACTCTTCAAGAAATATGGGTAAGAATGACTTATGGATTGCTGCAACGGCGTCCGTGACTAACTCTAGATTGATTTCTTCAGACAAGGACTTTAATCATTTAAATGGAGAATATCTGGATTTGCTTTTGATTGAAATTTAATCCGAGATTTGTAAAAAATACCTGTTTTAATGCGGATTTAAAGTTCTTATGAAGTATGCTGGTTTATGATTAGATACTTATCAAGTATACTAAAATCATAGCTTCAGACTCTATGTTGATTTTGTGAAAAATCCAAAATGACCACAAAAAAAATCAATTTTGCTGTTTTCAACGTATGCTTGGATATTTTGGTTTCCCTATTCATGATTCTTACCCTTTCGGTCAGCGCAACGGCGCAGTCCGGCAGCCTAAGCCGTATCAAGAGCCGCAGTGATTCCACCTATCTGGAAAAGGCCACAGCCCGCCGGCACTCAGACCCACAGGAAGCCATCCGCCTGCTCAACCGCAGCCTGCAGGAGAGCCTCGGTACGCAAGACTACCGCCAAAGCGCCCGGGCTTATGTGCTCCTGGGGCAGATTTACGAAGATATCGGGCAGGCCTCCCTGGCCCTCAACCGTTATCAGCAGGCGATGCCGCTTTGGAATATGCTGGCCAATCCCCCCGAACAGGCGGCCAACCGAAACCGGCTGGGGCGCCTCCAACTGGCAACCGGGCAGTACGATGCCGCCCGGTTGAGTTTTCAGCAGTGCCTGGACCTGTCCGCCGGAGAAGCCATCCACCTGCAATGCCGGGAAGGGCTGGCAGATGTCAAGCGGGCTGCCGGTGCCTTTGAGGAGAGCGAAGCCCTTTACAATACCGTCAATCAGGAACTTCTGGTGCGTCAGGACAGCATCGGTATGGCGCGGGTGTCGGCCAAGCGGTCGCGCAACTTTTTGGATAATGCGGGCGATGTGACCAACGCGAGGGCATCCTACAATACTTCCATTCAGCAACTACCCGAACAGGTGCCGAACTACGAGGATTATCAGTATATCGAGGAGGCTAAGACTGCCCTGGACGAAGCCGTGGAGGACAAAGCCGAACAAAAAAAGCTGGCGCAAAGCACCCTTTCAGAACAGCAAAAGCGGTCCCTGCCCCCTGAGGTGAAGCTCCGGGAGCAGCTGCAACTGGCCAACCTTGAACTGGAGGAAGGCGATGTGGAAGCCGCTGCGGAGGTGCTCGACGCATCTGATGAACTGATGACACCTGCCGTCGATCCGTCCCGGGCTGCAGAGGTGCATAAATTTCGGTCGGAAGTCAAGCTCAAACAGGGCGATTACCAAAGCGCAGTAGCGGCCTATCAGGAATACGTCGAAGCCAATGAGCGTAACCTGGCGCTTCAGCAAAAAGCCCTGAAGCAGCAGATCGCCATCGTGCAGGAACAGGGGGAAGTCGACCTCTTTATGAAGGATTTTCTGTTGCGGCAGACCGAACAAAACCTGCTGCGCAATCAGTTACAGGCCCAACGCTGGATCATTGGTTTGCTGGTGTTGCTGTTGCTGGCGGTGGGCATCAGCTTTGGCATGGTGCGTAAGCAGGAAAAGGAGCGCCGGAAGGCCTATCAGTTGCTGGGGCTGAAGTCGCTGCGCACCCAAATGAACCCCCACTTCATTTTCAATGCCCTCAACAGCATCAACAACTATATTGCGCAACAAGACGAGCGGGCTGCCAATAAGTACCTGTCAGATTTCTCCCGCCTGATGCGGATGGTCCTGGAGTACAGCCAAAAGGACTTCATCCCCTTTGAGGAAGAGCTGCGTCTGCTGAAATTGTACCTCAAGCTGGAGCACGCCCGTTTTGGTGAGCAATTTGAGTACGAGATTGAGGAAGCGCCCGGGCTGAATGCTTCCGAACTGGAAATTCCGCCCATGCTCCTGCAGCCTTTTGTGGAGAATGCCATCTGGCACGGGCTCCGCTACAAATCCGGCAAGGGGCACCTCCGGCTGTCCATCCGTCCGGGTGCCGGCCACCGACTTCGGATTGAAGTCGCTGACAACGGGATTGGCCGTGCGCGTTCCCGATTGGTGAAGACGAAGCGGCAGGCGCAATACCAAAGCACCGGCCTGAGTAATACCCAGCAGCGTATGGCCCTGCTCAATACCCTTTATGATAAGCAGTATGAGCTGTCGATTACCGACTTGCAGCCCGGGGAGGAAGACCCCGGCACTTTGGTCACCTTAAGCCTGCCCCTATGACCGATCTCATTTCCACTCTGATTGTTGATGACGAAAAAGACAGCCGCGAGAGCCTGCAAAGTTACCTGGGCAAGTATTGTCCGGAGGTCAAAGTGGTGGGCACCTGCCCGGATATTCAGTCTGCTGCCGAGGCCATAGAGGCCCATCATCCACAACTGGTCTTTCTGGATATCGAAATGCCTTACGGCAATGCTTTTGACCTTCTGGACCAGCTGGAGTCCATTGATTTTGAAATCGTTTTTGTCACGGCTTACAGTCAGTATGCCATCCCTGCTCTCAATCTCAGCGCGGCCTACTACCTGCTCAAGCCGATTGATATTGATGAGCTGATTGCAGCTGTGGCTAAGGTGCGTGCTCAGCTGCAGGAGCAGGACCGCCTGGTCCGGGCTGCGGTGCTCCGGGAGCATTTGCAGGGCCGCCCGCACCGCCTTGTCCTGCCGCTGATTGATGGCTTTGAGGTGGTGGAGGCAGCTGACATCCTCTACTGCGAGGCGGCGGACAACTTCACCCGCTTTTACCTGAGTTCGGGGGCTCAGCATCTGATCTGCCGCAAGCTGAAGTTCTACGAGGGGTTGCTGGAGGCGCAGGGTTTTTGCCGTATTCACCGGTCTACGCTGGTGAATTTATCTTTTGTACAGCGGTACATCAAGGGGAAGGGGGGCACCGTGGTGTTGAAGAATGGGAAGGAGTTGTCGGTGGCGCAATCTAAGAAGGCGGTGTTTTTGAAGCGCTTGGGGGGTGGGGTTTAGGTTAAAGTGGCTGGCGTTGCCGGGTGGTTGGTCTGGGGGGCAGGGTTGAGGAAAGGTGCGACGCTCTACGAGGTCGTAAAACTAGGATGAGTTGGGAGTGACTAATATTCGACACTCTGCGAGGTCGGGGGGGCTGGGCAGTTAGGGTATACTTTATGCGTTGGCCGTCCCTGGAGTATGCCCTAACTTGCGGGTGGGCGCTTAACCTCAGCCTTGCCTGGGCGTCGAGCGTTGCCGGTCACTGGGTCGTCAGGAGGCGGTCGCAGAGCGGCCGTGGGATTGGGGGGCGCCTGGTGCTGAACCTTAACCTCAACCTCGGCTGGGGCATTACCGGGCTAGTCTTGGGCAAGGTTGAGGTTGGTCTTGAGTCCGTCTTGGCAAGGTTGAGATTAAGAGCCAAGATATGGCGACCGTTTGCGGTCTCCTGCCTGGGGCGAGCGTTGCCGGTCGGCGGGTCGTCAGGAGGCGGTCGCAAAGCGGCCGTGCCCCCAGCGGGTGGCTATCAGCCCCTCAACCTCAGCCTCATCCTCCCCCTTCCCCGGGCTATCCGAGGATAAGGTTGTCCCGAAACTGTCCCGGAGGAGGATAAGGTTAAGTCCCTGGCTATGGCTTCCTGGTCTGACCGTGGACGGCCTCCTGCCGGGGGCGAGCGGTGCCGGTCAGTTGTTCCGGGTTTTACATTTCGTACCTGCCATGGCCAGGCAGGCCTATGGCACGAGGCAATGGGCGGTCTTGGAGGTTACCTACATTTTGCCCCTATGGGGCATTGGCCGTGGTGGGTCGTCAGGAGGCGGTCGCAAAGCGGCCGTTGCATCGGGTGACGTAGCCTGGTGCTGTACCTTAACCTTAACCTCAACCTCAACCTTGGCTGAGCTGTGCCCGGGGCCAACCTGAACCTCCCTTGGTCGCCCTGCGCACCCAGCCCTACTTGTCCACCAATTTCTTAATCTCCTGTTCTCTGGATTTGGGCCAGATGAGGAGGACATCGCCTTCGTCTACCACGATGTAGTCGTCCAGGCCGCCGATGACGAGGCGCTTGCCTTTTGGGGCGCGGACAAGGGTGTTTTGGGTATCGACGAGCTGTATGGAGCTGCCCTGTATGACATTGCCCTGCTCGTCTTTAGGGCTTTCGGCGTGGAGGGAGGCCCAGGTGCCGAGGTCTGACCAGCCGAAGTCACTGGGGATAGTATAGACGTTGCTGGCTTTTTCCATAATAGCATAGTCTACAGAAATAGAAGGTGTGGTGGGGTAGGCTTCATCGATGAAGGCCTGCTCCTGCGGGGTGTTGTAGTGGGGTTTGCCTGCGCCGAGGATGCGGTGAATTTCGGGGGCGTTTTCGGCGAAAGCTTTGAGTAGGCTGCTGACGCGCCAGACGAAGATGCCGGCATTCCAGAGGTAGTTGCCGCTATCGAGGTATTGCTGGGCAGTGGGGCGGTCGGGCTTTTCGCGGAAGGCTTTGACGGATTTGGGCTGGTTGCTGTCGACGGGGGCTTTGGGGTCGACTTCGATGTAGCCGTAGCCGGTATCAGGGCGGGTGGGGGTGATGCCGAGGGTGAGCAGGGCGTCGTTGGCAGCGGTAAAGGCGAGGCCTTGCCGGAGGGTTTCCACGAAAGTGTTTTCCCTGAGGATGACATGGTCGCTTGGTGCGACGACGAGGTTGGCGTCCGGGTTAAGGGCTTGCAGTTTAAAGGCGGTGTAGGCGATGCAGGGGGCGGTGTTGTTGCGGGAAGGCTCGGTGAGGATTTGGTTGTCGGTAAGCTCCGGCAGGTGTTCTTTGACGAGCCCGGCGTATTGCTTGTTGGTAACTATAAAGATATTGGAGGCGGGGCAGAGCTTCAGAAAGCGCTCGAAGGTCAGTCGGATGAGGGACTTGCCGACGCCGAGGATGTCGAGGAATTGCTTAGGGCGTTCTTCCCGGCTGGCGGGCCAGAAGCGACTGCCAATGCCTCCTGCCATAATGGCGACGTAGGTGTTGCTGTTGTTGGGCATACGTTTTTGTTTTGTGGGGATGAGAAATGGGCGTGTTGTAGTGGTTTGTATTATTGGTGTGGCGAATATAAGGGTTTTTGGTTTTTTTGGGCGAGTCTGGGGTGGGTCTTGGAGGGTAAAGGTTAAAGTTTAGAGTCTAGAGTTTAAAGTTTAGAGGGGCGAGCGATGCCGTGGGGGCGGTCTTGGGTTTTGAGTCGGGCCATTAGGGTATACTTTGAGTCCTGGCTGCTCCGGGGAGTATGCCCTAACTTTCGGGTGGGAAGGGTGCGACGCTCTACGAGGTCGTAAAACGCGATGAGGTTTGGGGTGACTAATTTTCGACGTGTAGCCTGGGCTTTCACATTTCGTACCTACGGTACGAGTCGTTGGCTAGTCTCGGCTGGGCTGCGCTGTGGACCAACCTTAACCTTGCTCTTGCCCGGAGCCACCCTCGACCTCCCGCCCTCAAAAGTCCTGATAGGAATTGTAGAGGTTGGTGCGCAGGCCGAAGTAAGCCCAGCGGCTGTCTGGAAAGCCGCCGACTTCGCTGGTCTCGGTGCGGGACTGATAGCCGGCGTGGACTTCCAGATTGTAGAGGGGGTTGATGGTGAAGGCGGCCTCGGCGCGGAGGTAGGTGAGGTCGCCCAAATTGCCCTGCACGGCGAAGACACCAGTGTCGGCAGAGCGGATGTCGAAGGACTTGAAGATGTCGCCGCCCCAGTTTTCGCCGGGGGCATCGCGGCCGGTGCGCCCCTGATGGTAGGCGAGGAGGAAGCTCCAGCGGCCAGTGCGGTAGTGGGCGCGGATGAGCATTTCTTCAAAATTAGCACCCCAGGGGTGGGCGAGGGGCTGATTGTAATGGCCCCAGTTGGTGAGGATCTCCCGGTGGGCGTAGATGTGGGGGCGGGCGATATTGTACTCGGCGCGGAGGAAGAGGTTGCGGATGCCAAAGGCGTCGCCCCATTTCAGCCCGGCCTGCCAGGCCATCATATTGAGCCAGCTGCCTTCGCTCCAGTTGAAGACAGCGGAGGAGGTGAACTCGTCCATCGCCATTTGGCCGTAAGCCAGTATGCCATTCTTAAAATGGTAGGAAGCCTGAAAGCCCATAAGGGTGTTGCCGCCGGCGAAGCCCTGCGCGAATTCCACGGGACGGTATAGGATGACGGGGTTGAGGAAGCTGGGGTCGAAGCCGTAGCGGTTGAGCTCATCGCCCCACATGATGCCTTCGAAGAGGCCAAGGTTGAAGCGCTTGCCGATATTGGCGCTCAGGTAGTGCATGGACATATACTTCTTGGCGAAGATGTTGCCCACCATCACGCTGTCGCGCAGGTCGTTCATAATCGCCCAGGTGTTGACGTAGCGGAATTTCCAGAATGTGGTCTCGATGCGGAAGTAGGGGTAGTTGACGCCGTTGTCGGACATCAGCAGGGAGCGGTAGCCTTCGCCTATGAACTGCTTGCCGTGGCCTAGTCGGAAGTGGAAGTTGGGGGTGGGCGTGTAGGCGACTTCTCCGGCGGCGTAGGCGTAGTCGCGGGCATTCTCCCCGAAATTTTTGGATAGCCAGTAACCCGGTACTACGCCCCGGTTTTGGCGTACGAATTCCTGTATATGTACAGGAAGCCTGGCCTGAGTTTCCACCAGCGTGGTGTAGGCGGAGACTTTGCCGAGCTGAAGTTCGAGGCGGGCGCCCCGGCTGTTACGATAGGTGTAGTCGTCTTCGCCTTC
>CAZNHN010000193.1:5130-11273 GCA_964572415.1 uncultured Phaeodactylibacter sp. | reverse complement strand
GGCGGTGGGCTGGGAGAGGAGGCGCTGCGGGTCGTGCGATTAATGCGCAGTCAGAATATTCGGTGGATACCCTCCGGGAGGTCAGGCCGCCGGTCTGTAAATGTACTGTTCATTGTTCCCGTGGAATTCAGGTTGGCGAGTCACAGGGCAGATTAAGGCATACTGGTAGTTTTTCGACAGAGCAGTGGCCTGGAGTCTGGGCCCTGCTCTTTTTTTGACAGAGCCTGACAATTATCATTCGAGTCCTAATCAGCGGTTTCTTATATTTGGAGCTGTATCAAAAGTCACCTATTATGCCACGCCCGGATTATAGCAAGCTCGAACTAGACTTTGACCTTCTCACCGATCAGATTCCTGAGGGAGAAGCCTGGGAAACGCCTGAGAAAATTGAAGTGCCGCCCTCGGTTACTCCTGATTATTCCAAAAATTTAAAGCATTTGGCGTACGCTGCGGGGCTCCCGCCTTACCTCCGGGGGCCGTACAGCTCCATGTATGCCGTTCGCCCGTGGACGATCCGGCAATATGCTGGTTTCTCTACGGCCGAGGAAAGTAATGCCTTCTACCGCCGCAACCTGGAGCAGGGGCAGAAGGGGTTATCCGTGGCTTTTGACCTGGCCACCCACCGGGGGTACGATTCTGACCACGAGCGCGTAAGTGGCGATGTGGGGAAAGCAGGCGTGGCCATCGATTCCGTAGAGGATATGAAGGTCCTCTTCGATCAAATTCCACTGGATAAAATGTCGGTTTCCATGACGATGAACGGGGCGGTGATTCCGGTCATGGCCTTTTACATCATCGCAGCCGAAGAACAGGGGGTTAAGCCGGAGCAATTGAGTGGTACTATTCAGAACGATATCCTCAAGGAGTTCATGGTGCGTAATACTTACATCTATCCGCCACTGCCATCCATGCGAATCATCGCGGATATCTTTGAGTATACGGCTAAGCATATGCCCCGCTTCAATTCGATCAGCATCAGCGGGTACCACATGCATGAAGCCGGGGCAACAGCTGATATCGAGCTGGCCTATACGCTCGGCGACGGGCTGCAGTACATCCGCGCCGGTTTGCAGGCTGGCTTGAAGATTGATGACTTTGCGCCCCGCCTGTCCTTTTTCTGGGGCATTGGCATGAACCACTTTATGGAAATTGCCAAAATGCGGGCCGGCCGTATGCTTTGGGCTAAAATTGTGAAACAGTTCAATCCGGAGAACCCTAAGTCAATGGCATTGCGCACGCACAGTCAGACCTCTGGCTGGAGCCTCACTGAGCAAGACCCCTTCAATAATGTAGGGCGTACGGCCATTGAAGCGCTGGCAGCTACGCTGGGCGGCACACAGTCCCTGCACACCAACAGCCTGGATGAAGCCATTGCGCTGCCCACGGATTTCTCTGCCAAGATTGCCCGCGACACGCAAATTTACCTCCAAAAAGAATCGGATATCACCAAGGCCGTCGACCCCTGGGCCGGCTCCCACTACGTGGAGTACCTGACCAATGAGTTGGTTAACCGCGCGTGGAAACTGATAGAAGAGGTGGAGGAACTGGGTGGCATGGCCAAGGCTATTGAAGATGGCTTGCCCAAGCTGCGTATTGAGGAAGCAGCCGCCCGCAAACAGGCCCGCATTGATAGCGGAAAAGACCAAATCGTAGGCGTCAATGTTTTCCGCCTGGATACGGAAGACCCCATCGATATCCTGGAAGTGGACAATACCGCTGTGCGGGAATCCCAAATTCGCCGCATTAATGAGGTAAAGGCCAAGCGTGATGAAGGTGCGGTTCAAAAAGCGTTGGAGGCCATATACGAATGTGCGCGTACCGGGGAGGGCAACCTTTTGGACAAAGCAGTGGACGCTGCGCGGGTCCGGGCTACCCTCGGTGAAATTTCAGATGCGATGGAGCGCCATTTCGGCCGTTTTGTGGCACAGACCAAGTCGGTATCCGGAGTGTACTCCAGTGAAATCAAGACCGATCAGGAATTCAAAATGGCACATGAGCTGGCCAATCGTTTTGCGGAGTTAGAAGGCCGCCGCCCCCGTATTATGGTGGCGAAGCTGGGGCAGGACGGCCACGACCGTGGTGCCAAGGTGATTGCGACAAGCTTTGCTGACCTGGGCTTTGACGTCGATATTGGTCCCCTTTTCCAGACGCCGGAAGAAGCTGCCCGTCAGGCTGCAGAGAACGATGTACATATTTTGGGCATTTCTTCTCTGGCTGCAGGCCATAAGACGCTCGTCCCGGCTACGATCAAAGCTCTTGAAGCCATCGGTCGTGAAGATATCATGGTTGTGGTGGGCGGTGTCATCCCCGCTCAGGACTACCAATATTTATACGATCAGGGGGTTGTGGGCGTATTCGGCCCTGGCACTAAGATTGCTAAAGCAGCCTCGCAAATTTTGCAGGTGTTGATTGAGGGAGTAGAGGAAGCTGTGTAAGTTTTTTGTCTCTGAGGGTGTGAGAAATAGATGGCAGCGTATGGTTTTTGCATGAGTATTCTTATGCTCAGGCTATTTGATTATCCGTTGCCGAATTCGATTTTCATCAATAACCGTGAATTGATTGTCAAAATCAATTGCCTGGGTTTTGAATAGGTGGTCAATAAAAACTCCGGGAGATTCAGGGTAGAACTCTCTCCACCTTAAGTAAATCACGCCTGCCGGCTTGTACCCATTTCTAAATACCAATTCGCCATAATCACTATCAAAAGTGACGATAATTCTTCCTTCCCGAATGGAAAAGTCCATGACTTCTCTATCGGAGATACCAGCGTTTTCCACTCCTACGTGTTTGATGTCGTACCCAAGTTCCAACAGTATCCGGAAACTCTTTATGGGGAAGTTTTCGTTTGCAAGCAGTTTCATCTAGTAGATGGAGTCTTAAAGGCCTAACCATTCTAAGCTCAGCATCGGCAATGGCTTCAGGGGCAAAGCAACTAGCAAGCAATTCAGTCTGTTCGCATTACGCTCTGTTCTCAATAGGGGAGTATAAAAGTCCATCCTTCATACAATTATAAGTGAAGGCATAAACGGCTCTTATGGAATCACTGGTCAGGCGGGGGTAGTTATCGAGAATGTCTTTCTCAGACCATCCGTTTGCAAGCCTTTCCAGTATGAATTCAACGGCAATCCTTGTGCCTTTGATAACAGGCTTTCCAAGTAATATTTCTTTGTCAGATTCAATGTGCTGCTCCCAGTTAATCATATGCCTTTCTTTTATCCTTAAAGTTAAAAAGGTTTGCCGTATTTATCAATGTCTCTGTATTACTCCTTATTCAAATACGGCTTAAAAAAAACACCCCACCTCAATGGGAACGGAGGTGGGGCATCTAACCGCTAATTTTCTCAAACAGCCGGGTGAACTCGCGCTGGATTGTAACCTCCCTTTTGGATATGCTCTGCACGAAATAGCCAGCAAACTAAAAATCAGCAGCGGTAATGGTATTGATTTGACTAAAACAGTTATAGGTCAAACAAAACGAACAAGTTGTTTATAGTGCTTCACAACGCTCACAAGCGTTGGGGGAATTATTTATAGCTAAAGGGGTTGCTTCCGCTTGAAAGATAACTTTGTGATCATCACTATCACAAAATTAGGCAGTCATAGCAGACACCTTGGGTTCGAAGCTTCGGATTTCCCGCACCAGGCGGTCATTAGCACGAGGGGCGAAAAGCGAAGCCATGCCCTCGCGGTCGTCCTGCACTTCGATGCGCAGCTCTTTGGCAAAACGCTTCGCTAAATCGCCCATGCTGCAGGCAAAGGTTTTTGTCTTGCCCATCGCCATAAACTGATCGATAACAGCCGTCCGGATCAGCTCATAGGCATCAATTTGCAACAGCATTTGCCGCTGAGTTTTGCCCTGAGCAGGTTTGCCCATCGCCATCAGCTTGCGCCTCAATCCGGTCGCCGAATAGCCCAGCACCTCAGCGCGGTATTTCCACCAGTTGGCGGTCTGACCGCCGTTGCGGGCTTCATACACTTTAAGGTGGCTCTTTTCCGCCGCTTCCTGACAGGAAACCATGCTCATCGCCTTGGTCAGTTCCAGTACCTTCATTACATCTTCTTCGTTGAGCCGGGCTGTGTTGGATTCAGCTTCCTCCGTTTCGGTATGCAATAGCAGTTTGGCATACTTTAGCTTCACCTTGCTTTTGGACGACAGGCAAATGAGCTTGGCCAGTTCTACAGTCAGGTAATAATCCTTTAAAATCGGATTGACCTTGGTCTTCCGGTTGGCGAAGTCACGAAGCTTCTCAGGCCGGCGGATGTCATCCCGGAACTCGTAGATGTCCGTAATCCACCGCTTAACATTGGTAGCGTAGTGGTGGTCGGTGAGCTGCAGCGCCTGATGCAATTCAGTAGCGGCTACTACTTTCGTTCCTTTTTTGCTGATGTAAATGGGCAAGTCCATGTTTTGCATTTCTGATTACGTATACAAAAATGCACGAAATGTTTTTATTTGTCAAGTTTTTAAACAAATTATTTTTCACTTTTTTGTTGTTTCTTTTCTTTTGTTGCTTTAATTATTGTTTATCAAGGGTTTAGGATTGTTTATTCCAGGGGTTTATTTCTGTTTTAAATAGGGTTTAATTTATTTGGTGATATTTTAGAAGGCGATAAAATGGAGGGTTGTTTGAAATAAGTAGCTTTAAATTAGCCCTGCAAGGCCTTGCAACAGTTACTTGCAGTTTGCGCTCTCAGGTTAGGAAAGAGGAATGTATTTTAAGAAATCGCGTTATTTTTTAAAATCAGCTTTAAGAAATCGCGTTATTTCATTAAATTAAGGCTGGTAAATCCGGATTAGAGACAAAAATTACAGGAGTTGATACAGAGAAGTATTCAAAATGATTTAGCAAATGCCCTGCAACAGCAGAACAAAATAGTAATCGTCTATGGAGCAAGGCAGGTAGGCAAAACGACCTTAGTCCGGCAACTGCTTAAAGGGCTTCCATACCGGTCGCTTTACGTTAATGCAGATTTGCAGCAATACCAGCGGGCACTCTCAAGCCGGAACCTGGAGCTTATGAAAGAACTGATTGGCAAAAACGAATTACTGTTTATTGATGAGGCACAGAATATCACAGATATTGGCATCAATCTCAAAATCCTGCATGACAGCTTGCCAGAGCTGAAAATTATCGCTACCGGGTCGTCGGCATTCGAACTTGCCAATCTAACCAAAGAACCACTGACCGGGCGTACGCGTACTTTCAAGCTTTACCCTATTGCAGTGCAAGAACTTTCGGAAGGGAATACGCCCTTTGAGCTCAAAGCAAAGCTTGAACAATATATGTTGTACGGCATGTACCCGGAAATATTGCATATTCAGGGAGCAGACGAAAAAATTGCCCACCTGAGGGAGCTGGCTTCTGCTTACCTCTACAAAGATGTCCTTGAGTTGTCCGGCGTGCAGCACTACAAATTGGCTCAGAAGTGTCCATTCATGAGTTAGCCAAATCCCTGGGGCTTAGCCAGCCTACCGTAGACCGGTATATCGACTTGTTGGAAAAGGGCTTCATCCTGTTTAGGCTTAGTGGGTTTAGCCGAAATTTACGGAAGGAGGTTACGAAGAAAAAGAAAATCTTCTTCTTCGATCTTGGTGTAAGAAATGTCCTTGTTGAAAATTTCAACCCGTTGACTGCAAGGCAAGATGTGGGGGCACTGTGGGAAAACTTCCTGGTTGCAGAACGCATGAAGAAAATCGCCTATGACCAGCTTTACGGACGCGCGCATTTCTGGCGCACCCATACAGGCGCTGAGCTCGACTATGTGGAAGAGCGGAATGGGCGCTTACATGGCTATGAGTTCAAATGGAAGCCCAAAAAGCGGCGCCCGCCCAAAGCATGGCTGGAAACCTACCCCCAAGCCACCTACGACACGGTAGACCAGGACAACTTTCTAAACTTTGTGGTGTAGAGCAACCGGTACGTACGCTGCTACTTGTCTGTACTCACAAGCAGCCCCAAGCCCTCCATTTTTTGCAGCAGCGCCTCATTGACGCTGAGGTCATAGTCTATGGGGCCACCCACGACTTCCAATGCTGTTCCGCCCGGTGGGATGAGGGCGTGGCTGGGATAGCCGCATAGCTTCAGTTCTCCGCAAAGCTGTTCGGTCTGACGGGCGGTGAGCAAGTGATGCGCTCCACTCAG
>CAZNHN010000193.1:4434-5120 GCA_964572415.1 uncultured Phaeodactylibacter sp. | reverse complement strand
TTCGATGACGGACCTCCACCTCGGCTCCGGCGACCGGGAGGCGAGGAACAGCGTTTGAATCCGGCTGGTATCCATTTTAGCCATAAAGGCATTGTAGTGCGGTATTTCCTTCATGCAGGGGCCGCACCAGGTGCCCCAGCTGACCAGGTAGATGTACTTTTCCTCATAGGGCTGCAGCAACTGCTTCAGGTCTTCGGAGGCCAGTTCTATACTTTGGCCATCATTATTGGTGGGCGCGATTTCCGAATTGGTGTAGGGTTCATAGAGTTCATCCAAGTAACCAAGGAAGCCCTCATTGGTAATATGCGCTTTGTATTCTTCGTAAAGCGCTAACCGGTCAGCATCTTTAATATGAGTAGACTCTGCCAGGCTGTACAGAGCCCGGACTAGCAGGGCTTCACGCAGGGTGCGGTTTTCGGTTGCCAGGGCGGCTTCGAGAAGATACCGCTTAACCGCTTTCACATCGCCCCTGATTTCATTGAAGTGGGAGGATTGATGCTGGGTCTCGGTCAAATAGTAATGGTAATGAATATTCAGAAAGCGGTGGAAATACATATTGGTCTCATAGCTGGGGTGGTAATCAAAATTTTCTAATTCTGCTGCGTATTGGGGTGGGAATGCCACCGTAGAGGGCTGTATATCCTGGCTTAAAGGTTTAAACAACCGGTAGCTCAGCTTCTGCCTCA
>CAZNHN010000193.1:0-4424 GCA_964572415.1 uncultured Phaeodactylibacter sp. | reverse complement strand
TTTTGCGCCCACTGATACAGAAAAGAGTGCAGACCGTGCTCCTCATGGTAGGCCTCAAGAAAGGCAGTCCTTCGTTCCCGGATATTCTGAAGGGCCTGTAGAAAAGTGTCTGTTTCAAGGGTCTCCATTTCATGGGTAAACAAAGCAGTCGGGCCATTTTCCTCATCGGCTTCCGTGTAGGCATGTAATTGCTGATGCAATTCCTCCGTTATTGCACTGCCGCTAACCACCAACCCATCCTTGCCGCGGTAAACCAACTTTATATGTTCGTTAGGAATCAATAAAATATGATGATACTCCCGGGCTCCAATGAAAGCTTCAATGGTATGTGGTAACTCTAACTCCAGCCGAAAGCGGCCCAAGCTGTCGATGGGGCACCGGTGCCGGACCGTCTCCCCGGAGTTCAGGTCTTCGTAAGACACTACAAGTGCTTCCACATCACCAGCGGGGTCATAGGGCACTACAGTTCCAGTGAGGACGGTTTTGCCAGGCTCCATCAATGAGGATTCTTCCGGTGTGCAGCTAACGGTAAACAGGGCTGCGATGGTCAAGGTAGTAAGCAAGAGGTCGCGCATAGTAATAGGGTTTCTTATAAAAATAACCATTTTCCGGTTAAATGTCTACTGCTCAGCGCTTTTTGCTATCAGGATCAACCGGTTTCCTGCTTTGCAATGCTGCGGTGCAAAGTTTTTGGAGAGCCAAAGCCCTGCACCATTCGTTCCAGTCCCTCTTCGTACGCGGTTACCTCAAATTCCGGGAACCGCTCCCGGAATTTCCGGTCAGACATCACATAGGAGTAACGGAACTGATAATTCATCTCCCATACTTCGCGCAGGGGCGGGATGAACAAGCCGGTCAGGCGTCGCAGCCAGAATGGTAGCATATGGGCCTGGAAAGAAGTGCCAAGAAGCTGGTTGAAAACAGTTGTGGCCTCCTGCATGGTAATGGGCGGATTTACCGGCAGGTGCCAGGTCTGACCGTAGGTGTCTTCCGCCAGGGCCAGGGCAACCAGCGCCCGACCAATATCTACTGTATCTGAATACGTATGAGGAATGTCGGGTGGGAAGAGCAGTTGCGGTGCTTTGCCTTTCAGCATACGCTCCAGGAAGGAAGCATAAAGCAAGCTGTTGGTGGCGTAAGGCCCGTAAAAGTCGGCGGCCCGCCCAATGACCGCCTGTACCGTTCCTTTGTCCATAGCGCTTTTCAGCAAGTCGAGGGTAGCCTTCCGGGCTTTCCCTTTCTCGCTTACCGGCTGCTGAGGGTGGGATTCGTCAAAGGGCACCTGAAGTGGAGCCGGGCCATACATGTACACGTTGTCCAGGAAGATGAGCCGGGCATCGTTTGCAGCACAGGCATTGATGACGTTGCGCATAAGTACTGGCCAGTCCTTTTTCCAAACTGCTGCAAAGTAAGGAAGCCCGACACAGAGGTAGACATGAGAGGATCCGCGGATGACCCTCTGAGCGTCTTCTGCCTGCAATAAGTCTGCGGGCACTGAGGCTACACCAGGTTTATCCATCGTGCGGCTGACGGCACGCACCGGAAGGCCTTGGTTGAGTAATTCATCAATGACGGCCCGGCCAACAGCGCCCGAAGCGCCAAGTACGGTATGTAAATTAGAGTGTGGCATAAACTATGATTTTGCCCCAAAACTAAGAGGTTGTGATACTCCGATCCATCTTTTTGCCGTCAAGGGGCATAAAGCGCCGGTGAATCACCTCAAAACCAAAATGAAGCGTGAGAAAGAAAGGAAAGAGAAACACAGGACTATTCTTCTGACTGTCTGGATGGCAAGGTAAAAAAGAACGTGCATCCTTCACCGGGGCCAACGGATTCCACCCAAATTTTGCCTTTGTGTTGCTCCACGATCTTTTTGCAAATACTCAGCCCCAGCCCGCTGCCCTCAAACTGTTGCTCCCGGTCAGCCCGCTGAAATAGACCGAAAATGCGTTTTTGATCCGCCGATCTGAGCCCAATCCCATTGTCCTTGACGGCAAACCGGTACCCATTTTGCGTAGGCTCTGCTTCCAGATGGATGAATGGCATACGGCCTTCCGGCGTGAACTTGATGGCATTGATGATCAGGTTCTGGAGCAGTTGCTGCATTTGCCGGTAATTGGCTTGAATGGTGGGCAGGTTTTGGTACTGAAGCTGAGCTTTACGCTGCTGAAGGGTCAAAGACAGTTGCCCTTCAATTTTGTAAACCAGCTGCTGAAAGTCCACCTCCTTCATATCCTGTATGGAGGAAGTAGAGACCCGGGCATAACGTAGTAACGCATCAATGATATCGCTAAACCGCTTTACTTCCTCCCAGATCATATCGATGTACTCGCGGCTGACCGGGCTTATGCCAGACTGATCGCGCCGAAGTAGGTCTGCGAAGCCCTGTACGTTACGCAGTGGTGCTTTGAGGTCATGAGAAACCACGTAGGCAAATTGTTCCAATTCCGCATTGGAGCGCAGCAAATCATTGGCTTTGGCTTCCAGCATTTGCTCCATGCGGCGGCGCTCCCTGATTTCCTGCTTGAGCAGCTCATTAGTCCGGAAATTATACATCAGGTAACTGGCCTTTGTGGCCATCACGGTGAAGGCGTGCCGGTCTTTTGGATTGATGGGGTCGTAAAACCGCTGATCTGGCTTTTGCTGACCGGAAACAACGAGACCGTAGAAGGAGTTGTCGGGGCGGTACATCGGAGCTACGAGGGCGTCCTCCAGCGCTAAAAAATCCAGTTTGTCTTTAAAAGACGGGTGCTCATCCAACAGGAAACCTGAACGCTCTGGCAGGTCTCCGGACAGCAACGGTAATATGAAAGGAATCACTGTATTATTAAATCCAAATTGGCCAATGACTTGAAGCTGTCCATCCTCCCGGCATTCGGCAAACAAGCAGTGGGGCTGCTGAAAAGCTTGTATGAAATACTCGGTGGCCAGGGTAGCAAAACCTTCTATCGAATCCTGGAAAAGCCCTTCCTTACTAAACTCCTGTATAATTTTGAACCGGTTGAGTTCCTCATCAAGCTCATTCTTGATAGAAATCAGCTGTTGCTGCGTACTGATGCCACGGGTAACCCGGTCCTGCAATTCTGCACAGAGCCGACTCAGTTCTTCATAGCTGAGTTTATCTTGGTCTGGGGAGTCAACGGGGTCCATTCGCCTATTGTCTGATCAGTGCATAAATTGAAGTCGTATAGTTGTGAAAGAGGTTTTTGCCTTTCAACCGGGTGAACTCTCCAAAACCATACATGCCCAGCCAGGGTAGAGGCGTACCCTTAGTGAGGGGCTGTTGCATATTCTCAATAATCTCATCCTTGACGATGGCATCAAACATGGCCCGGCCGCGTGCCGCACAATCGGTATGGAAAACCGCGGCCACTTCCCGGTCGCCAATCTGTGCGGTTAGGCGCTTCATCATCCGGTCCAGCCCGTCGAAGATCAGTTCTTCATCCCGTTCCACGATCCAAAGGCGGGTGCCCTGTGGGCAATCTACCGGCATGTAAAAACTACCGTCTTCGTCTACCTTTACAATGACCCGCAGAATATGATCATTGTCGTAAGGTTCCCGAAAGTCTTCAGGCAGTATTTCTGCCATACCCGCTACCGGAATACAGGGCCCGGGGTGAGTATCTGCCGGGAAGTCAAGCTTACTCATCAGGTAGGGCCAAGCTGCTTCCCCTTCTATTTCGATCACCCGGTTGCCTTCTGACCGGGTTATGGAAAAGGGCTGCCCAATTGGCACACTGCCGTGGTGAACGCCCATTTCAACGGTCAGGGTCGGGTCAGAAAAACCGACCATGATGGCACCTCGTTCCAGCACTTCGCCATTGGCAAACTGGTAAGAACTGATGGCGCGCATATTATCAGAGCTGGTACCTCCGAAAATAGGCATATCTTCTCCAAATACGGACTCAATGCCTTCGATAGCGCGGTCAGCCGCAATATCAATACCCGAGGCCAGAAGTTGTATCATGTTGATGTCTGCGTTAGTGGCTTTCAGCTCCAGAGCCATTTTCCGGGCTTCTTCAAAGGAGTTGTGCCCGCGAATATTGTTGCAGCTCGTCACATGGTATTCCTGGATTTCGCCGGGCACAACGGCCATCACTCCCAGGGCACGCATGCTTTCATTGGCGCCTTCCTTGCCAATTACGCCAGCGCAAGTGCAGCCTACCAATTCTGCCTGTGGGCATATCTCCCTGGCACCAGCGATAATTTCATTAAAGTCATGCCCAATGGTGGAGTGCACGACTATCAGCATTTTTTCCTGAAAAGTACTTGGGGGGGCTTCGCCTAATGCGGCAGTCAGACTTTGTTGAATGGCTTTCCTGGAATTCACCTGCCCGTTACTCGCAGAGTAGAATTTTAACATCGTTTTGGTGTTTATCAGAGTTTGGAGAAAAACATTTGGCGGCAATTGGCATTTAAATATA
>CAZNHN010000192.1:6281-11300 GCA_964572415.1 uncultured Phaeodactylibacter sp. | reverse complement strand
GTTGCTGGACATCCGTCAGGGCGGCGATATCTACAACGGCACCGTGGGCGTCATGCAAAACCTGGGCATTCACAAAAGCACCGAAAACCGGGAGGAAGAGGTTATTGTGGAAGGTATTTATGCGGAAGGTACCGTCATTGACGGCGAGGATGTTTCCGGGCAGCCCAACGCTACGCCCATCCGCCTGGATTCCCGCTATTATGGGCGTTACCCTTTCGCCGGTGTGTCCGAAGCTTCCATTGAGGATGGCTCCTGGGTGCGCCTGCGCGAGCTTACGGTTAGCTACCGTTTCCCGGAAACGGTGGTCGGCAAGCTGCCGGTACGCAGCCTGGAATTGGGCCTGAGCGGCCGCAATCTGTTCCTGCTCACCGATTACAGCGGCATCGACCCGGAGACCAACCTGGCCGGCGCCAGCAACAGCTTCGGGCGGGACTACTTCAACACCCCCAACACCCGAAGCCTGGGCTTCAACCTGAAAATCGGATTTTAATCAGACCAAAAGATCAGTATTATGATACTTCGAAATATAACCTTCCTTTTTCTGGCAGTCGCCTTCCTGGCAGGCTGCGAGCTGGAGGAAACCAACATCAACCCCAACGACCCTACGGACGTACCGGTGACCGTTCTCCTGCCCACTGCAATGGAGGAAACCGCCGAAAACCTGTCTGAAGAAGCGGCTGTTATTGCCGGTATTTTCAGTCAGTACTTTACTGGAGTGGACAACCGGGCGCTCACCGTGGAAAGCTACCTGCTTGATGAGGCCTTTAATATGAACCCTCTCTGGCAGGACTTCTACAATGGACCGCTTAACGTCCTCAATATAATCATCGAAAAATCGGAAGCCGATGGAGCTGCCCACTACGCTGGCGTCGCCAAAGTGCTGACGGCCCTCAATCTGGGCACAGCCGCTTCCCTTTGGGGCGATATCCCCTACACGCAGGCGTTTCAGGGCGGGGCCAACTTCAGCCCGGCTTACGACCCGCAGGAAACCATATACACTGAAGTACAAGCCCTGCTGGACGAAGCGATTCAGGACCTGCAGTCCGAAAGTACGGTCTCGCCCGGTGATGATGATGTCATCTATCAGGGTGATCTGGACCGCTGGGCTAAAGCCGCAAATGCCCTCAAAGCCCGTTATTACATGCACGCCATCAAGCGGGACGCCGAGGCTCCTGCCAAAGCCCTGGATGCCATAGCCAATGCTTTTCAGTCGCCTGCCGAGAGCCTGGTGTACACTTTTGGTTTTACAGAAGCCGAACAAAACCCTTGGTTCATCTATTTCAAAAATACGCCCTACGTGGAGATCGACCCTTACTTTTCCGATCTGATTGATGCGCTGGAGGATCCCCGTCAGGATGGGTTGATCCGCCGGTCCTTTGGGCTGGAGCGGGTTGGCGATTTCTACGCTGCTGAGGATGCCTCCGTGCCCATCATCACCTACGCTGAACTGAAGATGCTGGAAGCAGAAGCCCGGCTGAGGGCAGGAGAAGGCGGTGCCGAAGCCGCCCTGCAGGAAGGCGTGCGTACTCATATTGAGGAAGTCACCGGCGGCATTCCGGATGAGGAAATGAATGCCTACCTCGATGCCCATGCTACTTTATCCGGAGATACGGAAGACAACCTGCGCACTGTACTGCAACAGCTCTACATTGCCCACTTCACGCAAGTGGAAGGCTGGACCGATTACCGCCGTACCGGCTTCCCGGAGCTCACCCCTAACCCGGACGGTGAGAACCCCCAAAATCCCGGTGGTGATATCCCCCGCCGGTTCATTTATCCCCAAAACGAACGCCTATTCAATAACAGCTTCCCCGCTGAGAACCCCAACCTTCAGGACCGGTTCTGGTGGGATGCCGAGTAAAAACAGTTTATGTCAACTTATTCTCTAGCTATACACGGTGGTGCCGGTACTATCCTCCGTTCTGAAATGACCGCAGAACAGGAGGCCTCCCACCGCCGCGCCCTGGAACAAGCCCTCGCAGCGGGCGAACAAGTCCTTGCCGCCGGGGGCAGCGCCCTGACTGCGGTAGAAACGGCCGTCAAAAGCCTGGAAGACTGTGAGTATTTTAATGCTGGCCGCGGCTCCGTCTTCACCCACGATGGCCGCAATGAAATGGATGCTTCCATCATGTGCGGAGCCACGCTCAATGCCGGAGCTGTAGCTATGGTGGAAGGGGTAAAGAACCCGGTGTCGTTATCCCGCCTTGTGATGGAGCGCAGCGACCACGTTTTTCTTTGTGGCCCCGGTGCTCAGGAATTTGCACGTGATCTTGAGGTGCCTCTTTTCGAACCCGATTACTTCTTCTCGGATTTCCGCTACCGGCAGTTGGAAGAAGCCCGTGCGAAGAACCGCGTGCAGCTCGACCACAGTGATAAATTTGGGACCGTTGGCGCCGTAGCCCTTGACTTACAGGGGAATTTGGCAGCAGCTACCTCCACCGGAGGGCTGACCAACAAACGCTACGGCAGGGTAGGGGACAGCTCCGTCATCGGGGCAGGCACCTATGCCAATAATGCCACCTGCGCTGTGTCCTGTACCGGCTACGGCGAGTATTTCCTGCGTGGCGTGGTCGCCTATGATGTCTCCTGCCTAATGGAGTATCAGGGCCTTCCACTTGCCGAAGCCGCTGACCGCGTTATCAATCACAAGCAAGCCGCTATGGGCGGCGATGGTGGCCTCATTGCAGTGGACCATAGGGGACAGATTGCCCTGCCTTTCAACTCCGAAGGGATGTACCGGGGCTGGGTCCGCAAAGGTGAAAAGGCTGGTGTTGCGATTTACCGGTAGTCAGGCCAGGCAATTTCCATTCTAATAGCGTAGCGTTATCCGGTAGCCGGGTAGCGCTACGTTATTTTTTAGCATTGCTGAAAGGATAGCGCAATAGCTTTTCGACAAAGACACTCATTTTATGGTCTTATCTCGGGGAGTTATGGTACTTTTTACTGATTTGGGTAAAAGTCACTGCATCTGATTTCCCGCTTTTCTATATTTGTTAGGGTAGCAGAATATTGATTGGTTATTTTAGTTTTTGTAAAACGAAGCTTGATTTCCAGTTGGATATTCCGGTCAAAATCCTGTATTCTGTAGGGTTTTTGAAGGATTATTACTGCTGCTTTATTGGAAAGCAAAACAACAAAGAACATTATGGGAGCTAATGGAACTGCGACCTGGGCCGACACGGAAGCCGGGCATCAACTACAGGAGCGGCTGAATAGTGAAAAAACACTAAAAGCGCTGGATCATCTTCTCGAACGTATCGAAACTATGGAAACAGCCGTAGACCGGCTGGCCACCGCTTTGGAGCAGGGGCCGGGTTTGGTCAGTATGGCTGCTGACATCACAGACGATGCCATACAGCAAGCCCGCAGCCGGGGCGTGGACCCCGCAGAGCGCCTCGAAAATGCCCTTCATATCGCAGAAAAGCTCACGGCTCCGGAAATGGTAGAGAAACTGGACAAAGTTATTGCCATGACGGATCAGGTCCCCGGGCTTATGAGCATGATGGGCGATATCCTGGATGACGGCTGCTGTCAGGCTGCCGATAATGGCATTGACATCCCGGCCCGCCTGAGTGCGGTGACAGAATTAGTTGAAAAAGTAACCCGCCCTGATACCATCGCCAAGCTCAATCAGCTCATTGATTTATCCGAGAAGTTACCTGGCCTTGCTTCAATGGGCGTAGATATGCTCGATGAGGGGTATCAGCGGGCAGCGGAGCGCGGTGTAGACTGGACAACACTTAACGAGCACGGCCTGGAAATGCTTACAGCCCTGACCAAACTGCTGACTTCTGAAGAGTTCAAGGCGCTCATGCAGAGTGGCGTCCTGGACCCTTGTACGATCAGGGTCGTTGCCAAGGCTGGAGAAGCAATGGTGGACAGTAACCGGGAGCCGGTCAAACCAGCTGGTATGTGGGCAACGCTTCGGGCTATGGGCGACAGCGATCGTCAGAAAGCGCTGGGCTTTATGCTGTCTTTCTCCAAACACTTTGGAAAGCGGTTTTAACCTACATGCTGCCGGCGGGATGCCGCTGTCCCTGAATCTTATCCAACCTAACCAATCAAAAAGTGAATGAACATGCCACATTATCAAGTCGTCATTGTCGGGGCAGGGTCAGCAGGCCTTAGCGTTGCCTCGCAACTTATGAATACACCCAATCCGCCGCAGGTTGCTATTATCGACCCGGCGGAGAAGCACTATTACCAGCCTTTATGGACGCTTATCGGCGCCGGTGTTTTTCCAAAGGAGGAGTCCGAACGGGATCAGGCTGACTTTATCCCCTACGGCGCCACCTGGATAAAGGAATACGTCGATAGCTTTCAACCGAAAAAGAACGCGCTGACCCTCAAAAACGGGGAAAGTATTTCCTACGATGTGCTGGTCGTCGCTGCCGGTATTCAGATCGACTGGGATAAAATCCCCGGCCTGAAGGAAAGCGTGGGCAAGCCGGGCACTGGCGTCGTAAGCAATTACTCCTACGAAACAGTAGAAGCCACCTGGGAGGCGATTCGAAACCTCAAAAGCGGCAATGCCATCTTTACCCACCCCTCCACGCCTATCAAGTGCGGGGGCGCTCCGCTGAAGATCTGCTTCCTGGCCGAAGAGCACTGGGCGAAAGCTGGTGTGCGCAACAACGTCAACGTTAAGTTTGTCAAAGCCGGCCCTGGCATCTTCGCAGTGAAAAAGTACGCCGATGCCCTGACTAAAGTGGCCGACCGCAAAAGCATAGAGCGCGTATGGCAAACCGAGCTGATCGCCCTGCGCCCGGACCAGAAAGAAGCGGTATTCAAAAACCTGGAAACCGCTGAAGAAACGGTCATGCCTTACGAGATGATTCACGTGACCCCACCGATGAGCGCACCGGCTTTCATCGCCAACAGCCCGCTTGCCGCTGAAACCGGTTGGGTGGAGGTCAATAAGGAAACCACACAGCATACTCGTTTTGATAATGTCTTTGCGCTGGGCGATTGCAGCAACCTCCCAACCTCCAAGACCGGTGCTGCCATCCGCAAACAAGG
>CAZNHN010000192.1:3844-6271 GCA_964572415.1 uncultured Phaeodactylibacter sp. | reverse complement strand
GGGCCGGTGACAGCCGCAAACGTACGCTCCTATCTGGCCGGCAAAGAGATGAGCAAAAAATATGACGGTTATACTTCCTGCCCGTTAGTTACCGGCTATGGCAGCCTGATCCTGGCAGAGTTTGATTACGACAAGCAGCCCATGGAGTCCTTCCCCTTCGATCAGTCGAAGGAACGGTACAGTATGTATGCCTTAAAAGCCTACGGCCTGCCGCGTATGTACTGGCATGGTATGCTTAAGGGAAGGGAGTTTTAGCCGTTGTAGCGTATACCATTAGCTTTAGTGCCCGGGTGCTGATTTGTTCAGTATCCGGGCATTTGTGTTTATTTTGCTAACCGCTGCCCTGCAAGTTGTTAACACGCATTAGCAAAAAAAAATTTTGACTGCGGTTAAGTTTTTATATCTTTACAGAATATATGCTATTTACCACTTGTTAATTCCCCTATAAAGTAGCAACAGTCCCTCTTCTTAGCCATATTTACCTTCCATTATTACATTGAAATTTTTCAGCGTTCATGGTACTAAGTATGGTACTGACTTTTGTGTACACCATATCCCGCGTTGGAAAGTTGAAGTAGTACGTCTAAGTATTCCAATCCATTGACCTAAACTACGCTGCTATGCGCATTCGCATTGCACGACCACCTGCTTAGCTATCCTTTACAAAGTCTTTGTTTTATCGGCATTGTGCGCGTATGTGCCATGCCAAAGCTAAGTTAAGAATGTACATTCAGTCTGACGACTACGACGTAATAGCAGATACTATATTGGGGCAGGAGATCCGGCCTCACGATCTGATCGTATTGCTGGTAGCTGAATCAGATGCTCTGGATGCGGAGGCTTTAATTGAGCGCCTGAATAGAGCAGGGGTGCCCTTTATCGGGGGCATTTTCCCCGGTGTGATTCACAACAGCAAGTTGTACAAACAGGGCGTGGTGGCTAAAAAGCTACAGGCGATAGCTCCTCCGGTTATTATGTCGGGGTTAAATACTCCCGGCTACAAATGGCCAGACCTGGAAACGGTTTTGCCAAGCCCGGGTAAGCCCGTGACGGCGTGGATCATGATTGACGGCCTGATGTCAAATATTGCTCAATTTCTCTCGGGCCTGTATGACCGGCTTGGAGATCAGGTTAACTTCATTGGTGGCGGGGCGGGGTCCCTTTCCCTCAAACAGCAGCCTTGCCTGCTTACCCCGGATGGGTTGTTTCAGGATGCGGCCGTGATTGCATTTTTAGACTACGATACCCATCTTGGCGTCAAGCATGGCTGGAAACGGCTGGCCGGACCGATTGTTGCAACCCGGACTTCTCAAAATGTGATCTATGAGCTCAATTGGGAAAAAGCATTCAGTGTATACAAAAATTACATCGAAAACGATTGCGGCTGCACCATCACAGAGGACAACTTCTTTGAGGTAGCAAAATGCTATCCGTTTGGGATCTACAAGTCGAATGCAGAGGAAGTGGTCCGCGACCCCATTGCCGTCAACAGTGAAGGTGGCCTGGTCTGCGTAGGAGAGGTGCCTGAAAACACGGTGCTGAATATCATGAAAGGTACTGCGGATAACCTCATAGCTTCAGCTGCCGAAGCGGTTGAAGAAACCCTGGCCCGTTCCCAAAACACGGAAGCTATGGTAAGGCATACGATGGTGGTAGACTGTGTGTCGAGAGCTCTCTTCCTGGAAGACCGGCACGAAGAAGAACTTGAACAGATTAATAAGCGCATCAAAGCAGTGCGTTCTGAAGTCAGCCCACAGGGCATGCTTAGCTTAGGCGAAATCTCCTCTTACGGAGAAGGGTATTTGGAATTTTTCAACAAAACGATCGTTATAGGGTCACTTTACTGAGCCTGTTAGCCTTATTGAAAACACCCTGGGACCCAACAGACAAACACAAACACTAAAACAGCACACTGAACGCAAACCAATGAGTTGGTCTGTGAACGTGTGCATTGTAACAACAACACTTAACTGACATGGATAAGATCGTTCGCGAAATATCCGATCTGTACGAATTGTCGCTGTCCATCGGAGCCGGGCTTGATGCCTATTCCAACTGTGAGCAATTCCTATCGGTCCTGTTAGCCCGCCGCAACCTGGCTTACGGTGCCGTATGGGTGGCGGAGCAAGGGCTCCAAAAACAGCCTGATGCTTATCAACTCCTATGCGCCCGCCCGGTATGCAAAGCCGCTCAGGTCAAGCTATCAGTTTCAGATCCGATCATAGCAGCCTTGGACCACGATGCCATACAGGTATGGCCCGCTGAGGAGGCTCCTTTCTCCGGTTTTCTACAGGTTAACAAAATCAACAAAGGTTACGTTGCCCTGCTGTTACTGGGGCCTGGTGCATTCATGCTCCTTCAGGGGGCTTCCGAGGCTGCTTTATCAGCCCGGTCGCTCCGGCAATTGAGGCCTGTGCTCAAAAAGTT
>CAZNHN010000192.1:0-3834 GCA_964572415.1 uncultured Phaeodactylibacter sp. | reverse complement strand
AGCGGAATTATTGCTGCTCGATGGAGTCGGCAAGGTGCCGCTGATGGTCGCATTCGGAACTCCCGCGCCCGACGCGTCCTTCACCGAGACTAGCATCTCGAAGTCGCCCGCCGTGCGCAGCAACAATTCCTGGCTAATGTCAGCCACGAAATACGTACTCCTATGAATGCCATGCTGGGCATGGTCCACCTGTTGCGCGATACCAATCTGGACAGCCATCAGCAGGAATACCTCAACGTCATGCGGTTTGCTTCGGATAACCTCATGGACCTCATCAACAATATCCTGGATGCTTCTAAAATCGAAGCCGGAGAAGTGGTGCTCGACCCGAAGCCATTCGATCTGCATGGCTTGTTCAGCGGGCTGCATCAGTCCTGGCAACTGCGCATCAAAGACAAACCGGTACAAGTGCTGTATGAGCAGGATTTGCCGGAAGGCACTTCTTTTACCGGGGATTCCATGCGCTTGCAACAGGTCATGAACAACCTGCTGAGCAACGCCAGCAAGTTTACTGAATCCGGCACCATCAGCCTGTCGGTGCGCATGCTCAAACAGCATGGAGACAAAGCCGACTTACAAATAAAAGTAGGCGATACCGGGCAGGGAATTGAGGCGGAGCACCTGCCCCACATTTTCGATCAATTTAAGCAAGGCCGGAAAGCCGTAGGGCAGGGGCATGCCGGCACCGGGCTGGGCTTGTCCATCGTACGTGAATTGCTGGCGCTCATGGATGGCGTGATTTCCGTGGAGAGCGAACCGGGCAAAGGGTCTGTATTTATCATTGACCTGACGCTGCCGGTCCAAAAGCAAGCATCTACGGCACCATTGGCACCAAAGATGGCCAGCCAAAACAAACTATCAGGTATCAGTGTGCTGGTGGCTGAGGATAACCTGATGAACCAGAAACTGGTGGAACGGATTCTTGAAAAATTTGGCTGCGATGCCGAAATCGTCCCCAATGGCCTGGAGGCCATCCGCCGCTGTTCGCATAAAAAGTACGACATCATTCTGATGGATATCCATATGCCAAAAATGGATGGCCTGGAGGCGGCTAAACGCATCCGGGTATCAGGCAAAAATAAAAAAATACCGATTGTAGCCCTAACCGCAGCAGCTCTGCTGGAAGAGCGCAACCACGGGCTGGCCTCTGGTATGAATGACTTTGTCACCAAGCCTTTTGCCCCGGACCTTCTGAAGCGGGTAATGCTCAAATGGCTGGATAGTGCTGCTCCTCAGGGCGAAGAGGATCAAGCACCAAAGGCAGAAGAGTCTCCGGCGGAACAAATTGACCTTTCCTACCTGCACGCGATGAGCGGCGGCGATGAGGCATTTATCCAGGATATGATTCAGACCTTCCTCAAGGAAATACCTGAGATGATCCAACAGGTGGAAACAAACCTGCGGGATCAGCTGTCGGAAGGGCTATACAGCGTTGTCCACAAATTCAAGCCCAGCTTGTCTATGCTCGGGTTAAAACAACAGGAAAAAGCCTGCGCCAGGATAGAACGGATGACCAAAGAAAGCCCTCCTGACTGGACTGCTCTGCAATCGGCCTGCCACAAGCTTTTAAGCGTGGTCGGTAAAGCCCAGCACGACCTGCAGCACCATTACTCAAAAATACCGGAAGAAAGATAACGGTCGCCCCGGTCGCAAATGATGCAGACGATCAGCCCCTCATCAAGGGTTTCCGACAGGCGGGCAGCCGCAGTGATTGCCCCTCCGCTGCTCATACCGGAAAAAATAGCTTCTTCCTGTGCCAGGCGGCGCATCATAGCCTGCGCATCGTTTTGCGAGACATCAATAATCTGGTCCACTCGTTCCGGGTCGTATATTTTGGGCAGAAACTCCGGTGACCAGCGCCGGATGCCGGGTATGCGAGAACCATCGGTCGGTTGTACGCCTACGATCTGAATTTCCGGGTTTTGCTCCTTTAAAAAGCGGGAAGTGCCCATAATGGTGCCGGTCGTGCCCATGCTGGAAACGAAGTGGGTGACCTGTTCTTTGGTGTCCCGCCAAATTTCCGGCCCGGTGGTATGGTAGTGGGCGCCCCAGTTGTCGGGGTTAGCAAATTGGTTGAGCATAAAATACCCGCCCCCGGCAACCATTTCGTCTGCCACCTGCCTGGAGTATTCAATCCCGCCTTTATCACCCGGTGTTAAAATAACTTCCGCCCCGTAGGCACGCATAGCCTGTGCCCGTTCCGCAGTAGCGGTATCCGGCATGAGCAGGGTGATTTCAATGCCAAAACTCCGGGCAATCATAGCCAGCGCAATGCCTGTATTTCCGCTCGTCGCCTCCACCAGCTTCATGCCGGGTTTGATATCTCCCCGGTCCACCGCCCCCTTTATCATACCGTAAGCTGCCCGGTCTTTTACGCTGCCGCCGGGGTTTTGCCCTTCGAGCTTCCCAAAGACGCGTACGCCCGGTTTGCTGATGATGTTTTTGATTTCTACCAGAGGGGTATTGCCTACGAGCTGAAGTATGGAGGACATGGCTTGAGTTTTATCTTGAGGTTACTTATAGTTTTAGATAACGATCTTTTCGATATTTGGGTTGGATTTGCAGCCGCTAAAGTTGATTTGTAATTTCAGGTCGTAATAGTCAAAATTGGCCGCACCGCCAAAAAAGCCTTAACTTCATAGCTCAAAGCTCGAATATGTCTGCTTCAACCACCTGCACCATCTGCCAAACCAAACTACAGGGCGATTACTGCTCCTCCTGCGGGCAGCGCTACCTTGGCAGGCGCGTCAATACCTGGGATGTGATTGGTGGCTGGCTTTCAGGCCTGCTGCTGCCGGAGCGCTCCCTGCTGGGCACCTTCCGGCAATTATTGGCCAATCCCCGCTACATTGTCAACAACTACTGGTCGGGGTTCCGTGGGTATTATTTGTCGCCCAGCCAGCTGGTGGTGTACATGCTCTTCGTTTTCGGTCTTCACCTGGCTTTGGTCAACCAGGAAATCCTGGGCATTACGGTGAATGTGAGTGGGGTTTCAGATTCCCTAAAGTCGTTCCTTTCGCCTCAGCTATTCCTGTTCCTGCTGATGATCCCGATGCTGGGCCTCTCCACCGCTGCTGTCTACTACCGGCATAAGCATAGTTTCCCGGAGCATTTCACTGCCGCTATCTATCTTTTTGCACTTTGGGCCATCCTGTTCACTCTGCTTACCGATACGCTCTACCTGCTCTTAGGCATGGAGCTGGGGTCTTTGCCTTTCTGGTTCTTTGGTGCAGTATTCCTCTGGAGTGCACGAGTGTTTAGCCCCGAAGGCAGCGCCTGGTACCGGGTATTATTAAATGCAGTCCTTTCTATCCTTATGCTTGCCCTTATTTTCGCAATCCTGCTCGGCATTGCCTATTTGCTGGACCCGGAAGGGGCGATAGAGCAGGGGTAGTCGCATATATTACCCCCACTTTTCCAGTAATCCACCTTTTTTGAAGAAACGGTCGGCCTTTGCTTCCGCTTCCTTGTCCGTAATCAAAGGCGGAGCATGGTGCGGCTTGATCCGCGCATCAATAATCACCGGGCCCCGGCAGCCCCAGTGCTTGTGCTCCACAAAGGCATCCACGCCGTGAATGTCGTGAGAGGGATTGGCCCGGGTAAAGGCGGCCCAAAGGAAATTGTTGACCGGTCCGCTGAGGAAGTCGCTGTCATCGCAGAGGACAATCATCGGGATGCCCGACCAGTCAAAGGGGCGAAGATGATGAGCCAGGGTTTCCGCTTCTTCATAGGAAGCTTCACCGGTAAATCCAGGCCCCTGTACTGCCAAAATACCCGGTTGCACAAATTTCGGATTGCTAAATCCCCTGGGCAGGCTGAGATCAACCGGAAGTT
>CAZNHN010000191.1:4693-11403 GCA_964572415.1 uncultured Phaeodactylibacter sp. | reverse complement strand
ATTGGGCAACCGAATAAACGCGAGCGCAGAACTGATGGGGAAGTAAAACACCCACTTCAGAGAAGGGAGCGAATGGGCTCATTCGGATTTTTGGAAAGATACGTAAATGACAGCAAAGGTGCAATGTTGACAAAGGGAAAAGGGTATGAATTCCGGCATGTCTTTAATTTCGTACGCTCACCACGCCCACCGCCCCCAAACACTCCACGTCCGGCCCAGCAGCTGCAGCTCATTGCCCAGCACAGCAGTGCGGTTGGGCAGGTTAGGTGCCGGCAGGTCGATGCCGTAAAACTGTTGCCGGTAAAGGGTGTTGGGCGCATCGGCAAGATTGTAAACGGAGGCACCGAAGGTCAGTTCGCTGCCCTTCAAAGGAATAGTGTAGGCGGCGCTGAGGTCCAGCCGGTGGTAGGCAGCAATGCGCTGATAGTACTCCGGTGCGCCCTGCTCACGTTCGTTGCGGAAGCCGTCCAGGGAAGTGTCCAGAAAGGGGGCACCGCTGGCGTGAACATAGGTAGCGCTAAATGCCCAGCCCTTGACCCGATACTCATGGTACCAGTTCAACTGATGGGGGCGGTCTTCCTGTGTGGGGAACCATTCATTTTGAAAGGCGGCGGGATAGCGTTGCAGGGAGCGGCTTAGGGTATAAGACAGCCAGCTGCTATACCGGTCGCCGGTCTTGCGGATGAGCACTTCTGCCCCGTAGTCCCGGCCGTCTCCGCTGAACAACCGGAATTCCCGGTTGCGGGGCCCAGGGTCGCCTGCAGTGCCCAGCCCACTGATCAGAGCGGCATGCTGCAGGCTGCCTTCGGTGTATTTGAAAAACCCGCCGACTTCCCAGCTTAGGACGCCCCCCGTAAACTGCAGCCCAAGGGTAGCCTGATTGGAATGGGCAACGGGCACCGCGGCTTCATTCGCCAGTTCCCAAACGGCTACGCTGCGCCCAAAGCGGTTCTCATGGTAGTAGCGCCGCAGAAACTGATGGTAACGGCTCAGGGAGGCATTGGCCGACCATTGATCCGACCACCGGTAGCGGGCGCGCAGGCGGGGAGACAGATAGGGTTGCTGTGTACGGTCGTACCAGGTCAGATGGCTCGCCCAGCTCCAGTCCCAGGGGCCTGACTCGTACTGACCGCCGGCGTAAAGCGCATACTGTGTCCCGGAAGAGGCACGGGAACGAATGGGCAGATCGTCGTTTTCCAAATCCAGGGTGGTGGCGTTGTGCTCCATTCGATAGCCCAGCGTGTAGGTGGCCCCGGATTGGGGCTGCCAGGTGTTTTTCCAGTTGAGGTGCAGTCCGGTCAGGTCGTTGTACCGCAGATTATCGGTGCCAAATGCACGGACAGTATCCTCCAGTACCCTCCGAAAACTAGTAGTGGTACGCTCGGCCTCTTCGTAGCGGCTGCCGCCAATGGTCAGCAAAGACGACCACTGATCATTCCATTCGTGCTGCAGCCTGCCGCTCCAGGCCTGATTTTGCCAGGTGGAATTTTCGGCCACGAGGCTTTGGCTGAGGATGACCTCTTCGCGTAAGCGTTGCCGGAAATCAAAGCCGTACTCATAATCGTAGGTATCGCTGCTGCTGAAAGCGTTGGCTTCCAGGGTGGTCTTTTCGGACACCTGCCACCGCCATTTCACAAACGCATCATGAAACTGAAAAGCAGGCTGCACCCGGATCAGCCGGTCCAAAAGGGGCGATTCATCCTCTCTGCCGGGCAGGTCCAGCTGCTGGCTGAAGGCCTGAAAGAGGCTTGAAGTGCCCAGGTTGCTATGGGTCATGCGCCCGCCGCCTGTAAGGCTCATCCGGTCGCCAAGTGGCACTGCTATATTGCCCTGCAGCATCAGGTTGGAAAGGGTGGCGCTGCCTGTCACCTGCTCTGGAAGGCCTTCCGGGCTGGCCATTTCCACAATGCTCGCAGTTCGGCCGCCATATTCTGTCGGGAAACTGTTTTTGTACAAACGTACCGATTCCAGCAGATTCCCATCCACACTGCTGAAGATGCCGAAGAAGTGGTCGATGTCGTAAAGGATCATCCCATCCCAGACGATGAGGTTTTCATCGGGCATGCCGCCCCGCACCTGCAGCCCGGAGGAAAAGTCATTGTGCGCGCCTACTCCGGGCAACAGTTGCAATTGCCGGAAAGGGTCCAGTTGACTGCCCAGCCCAGGAAGCTGTGCCCCGGGCCGGATGGTGTAAAACTGATCACGCCCGTTAGCGGACAATCCCGGGGGCATTTCCACCACCACAATCTCAGGAATACTTACCTGGGCTGGCTGTAGGAAAAGGTCGGGCAGCGGCAGCCCCGGCGTGTAGGTGACGCGTTTGCTTTCGTAGCCGATATAGCGCACCTCCAGCACAATCGGAGTATCGACCTTGGGAAGAGATAACCGGAAAGCGCCCTGAGTATCCGAACAATCCCCTATCCCCTGCCCCACCCAGTGGATGCTGGCGAAAGGCAATGGTTCCTGCGTCGCTGCATCGCGGATGACACCTGAGAGCAGATTGGACTCCACAGGCTCAGATGAATTAGGCGCTTTGGGCCTTACTAAAATCTTGTCTGCTGCCAGCGTGCGGTATTCCATGCCCGAGGCTTCAAGCACGCGGTAAAGCGCCCGCACCACGGGCTCGCCCTCCAGCTGCAGGCTAAGGGTATGCGGCGCTACCGCTGCGGCATCGTAGGCGATAGAGAGGCCATACTTCTGTTCAAAAACCTGAAAAACTTCCGACAGTGGCTGATCCCGGAAGGTCTCCGTCACCCGTTGCTGCGCGATGAGCGCGGCCGGGAGCAGGGATAGCCACAAAACACACAGCCAAAGCCGTTTCTGCATACAATCATTTACGAGTTATCCGAAATAATGACCTTCCCGGCATTCAACTCAAAGGTCAGACCCATCGGCCAGCAGATGGCCTCGAGTGCAGCATTCAGGTCGCCGCTTTCAAAGAAACCGGTGTATTCCCGGTCGGCTAGTTCCTTGGGCAGCTTCACCTTGACTTCAAACTGCCGCTCCAGTTCCCCGAATACCATTTGGAGGCTGGTGGACTCAAAGTAGTGCACACCCTCGCGCCAGGCAGCTTCTTTGTCCTGATCGAAAGTATCAATATTCAGCAAGTTACCCGTCGCGACCACGCGCTCACCGGCAGAAAGTATCTGTGAGCGGCTACCGGCGGCTACATGTACAGAACCCGTGTAACAAGCTACGGCAAACCTGCCTTTGCGGGCATCCACATTGAAGCTCGTGCCCAGTACACGGACTGAGCCATAAGGTGTTTTCACAATAAAGGGCGTCCCTTTTTTTACTTCAAAAAAGCCTTCGCCATTTAATTCAACGTGCCGGGCGCGCAGCCACTCCTGAGGCTCGTAGAAAATAGTAGACTTTGCGTTGAGGGTAACTTTTGAACCATCGGGCAGTTCGTAAATATCCCGGTCGGCGGTGGTCGTAACCAGGCGTACTTCCGGAGGCTCGGGCAAGGCCCACCAGCCTGCCAGGATAAGCAGAACGGCTACAACTGCTGCCAGAATGCTCATACGCCGGCGGTGCCATAAAGAGACGGTCTTCGCCTCGTCCTTCGTGGCACGATCAATCGAAGACCACAACTTTTCCACCTGCGCCTGAGTGGGATCCTGCATGTCAAATTCCATAGCGAGCACCAGCTCCCGGGCTTTCTCGACTTCCGGCTTTGACTCCGGGTGCTCGTCCAGCCATTCCGACCAATCGGCATCGTGATCGCCCCTGCGCACCCAGTGGATGAAGTCCGTCTCCTGGGCCAGGGCCACTGCATCGTAATTGACGTATTGTGCTTTCATTTCTTTTAGTTTTGTCCGAACAGTTCGTCCAGATAAGCAGCCCGGGTGGCATTCCGGTAGTTGTACCGGCAGCTGCCATTCCCACTCTGCATCATGCTAAGGCAAAAGCCCGCCGCATCCTTCGCGTCGTCGTGCGGCCTGCCCAGGTAACAGTGCCCCAGCTCGTGGAAGATCAGGTGCTCCCGTTCCAGGTCATCGGCAGCCGACCAGGTCGCAGCCCTGACTTCAATGATGCTGATACCTGAAGTATACTGTGTACATAAACCCACCTGCCCGGCTGCCAGTTCATCCGAAAAAACAGCACCAATCTGCTCGGCAGCCAGCTGAATATGCAGCCCCCGCAACGCCCCTTCAGCCTCAAAGCGTTCAAAGTAAGGCTGAAAGGCAGCATCCACGTTGATAGCAGGCGTTGCCTCTTCTGCTTTTTGGCAGCCGGCCAGCACCGATAAAAATACGATAATTGCAGGGATTCGCTTCATGACAGTCTTTCGGTTTGTAAAATAAGGCAGGAGGGTGGGGAGTTGTACTCAAAAAACGGAGGTTTTTTTAATTTTTTCTCACTGGGTGCAGTAAGCCAAGCCATTGCCAGGGCATTCACCCGGTGTGCTGTGCCTGGTCAGAGGGCATACATGCCATGCGAGGAGCCATAAACTTCTGTCGGGGAGCTTCCCTCCCGGTTCTTTCTCCCGGGCAAAGCTGGGTCAGAGCTCCTGGAAAAGTCACGGATTAAGCTCCACACCAGCGTAGCAAAGCATTCACTCTCTCGACAACACCCACTTCACCCGCAACCCCTCACCCCGGTCATCCGGAATAAGGCGAAGCAGAATATTGGGGCCGCTGAGCCCTTCTTCTATTTGCTCTAAAGCGGCGCGGTTGAGGTCGCGGCGGAACAGGTTAGCCATGGGAATTTCCAGTAGCAGGTCGGTGCGCCTTTGGTCGCTTAGGTCGTACTGGCCCGAAACGGCGAAGGTGAGCACAGAAGAACGGACTTCCATACGCTCAATGCCCAGCAGCTGCCCATTGAGCTGAAAGCGGTTTTCCAGGGTGGCAAAGTCAATGTGGCTCAGATCACGGCGGGCAAAGAGCAGGTTGCGTACGGAGTCCAAAGCGGGCAGTTCCAAAAGGGCGCCATCGGTGAGGTGGAGGTCGAAGTGCCCGCGCAGGCTGTTGGTATCCAGTTCGTAATTGGCATTGGCCCGGGCCTGAAATTTAATACCGGCGGTGAGCTTACCCTCCAGATTTTGATGCCGGAGCGCCGACTGCCCGAAGTTGTCAAAAGCTTGGAACGCTTTGCGTACATCGGTGTTTTGAAGGTCAGCCTGCAGGTTGAGCACCGGCGTGTTCTCTTCCATACCGGTCACCTCGCCGGAAAGCCGGAAGGTGCCGTCTGCCAAATCCATGGTAGCCTCATCGAAGGCAACCCTGCCCTTACCCATCTCCACCCGTCCGCCAACGGCCCGGGCAAAGAAGTCCCGGTAATTGACGGTATCGAATTGCATACGGAAATCGGCCTCAATATTTTCCAGCCCGGCATTGACCAGCCGGGTGATAACGGTTGGCGACTCGGCTTGTTCTGCCTGTTTGACCTGGAACTTCTCCGGCGCTTTAAACCGGTCCAGGTTGAAGCGGGGGCTCTGCACCTCGAAGCTGGCCTTCAGCGTGCGGTCAGGCAGGAAAAGGAAAGGTAAAAAGTTGCAGATGGTACCGTGCCCGCTGATTGAATTCTGATTGAGCAGCAGACCCACTTCTTCCAGGTGCAAATCGGCCCCATCAAAGGAAAACCGCGTATCCACCGCTTTGAAGTTATATCCACGGGGCACGAAAGTAAATTGCCCGTTGGTAATCTGCCCATGCCCTTTGAGGTCTGCCTTCAGCAGCGCCTCCTGCACATCCACATGCCGGTGGGGCTGTCCGGCGTAATCGAATTGCACACTCGCCCGCCCGCCCCGGAAACGGAGCTGAGCGGAGGAGAACATGCGGTCCAGCTCTTCAAGGGGCATATCCACTGATGCCTGAGCCTCAAGGAAGGGGTCGTGCAATTGGGTCAGCCGGGCGCGGGCGTGCATGGGCGTATTCCCAAAAAGCTCAGCTTGTACCGTGTCCAATACCACGCAGCTGCCCCCTTCTTCACAAGCCCCGATAAACCGGCTTTCAAAATATACTTTTGACAGCCGGAGGGACTGATACTGCAGGGTGTCTGTCCGGACCTGCAGCGCTCCTTCTATGCGTTGCAGCGCGCGCGCAATGGTACGCCCAACGGTGTTGCCTTCCTCCTGCACTTCCGGGTTTTGCCTGATAAAATTAAAAGCATTGAGGTCTATACCCCGGCTGTCTACCTCGAGTTTGGCGCGCAGGCGGGGGGTGTTTTGTCCAAATACAAAGGGCAGTACATCATCGATCCGGCCACGGACTTGCCCCCGGTTGCCATTGACCTTTACCTGCAGGGAATCCAGGTAAACGTGAGACTCATCAAAGTGAATAGCAGCACCAACGCCCCTGAATTGATAACCTTGTGGCAAATAGTCAAAGGCGGCATCCTGAAGCTGAACCCGCCCCTTAAGGCCGGCTTGCAGTACGGCCTGATTGAGGCTACCGTAACTGCGCAGGCTGCCTTTGTAAGATAACTGCAGGTTGTAATGACCCGTTTTTAAAGACAGTAACTTGTGAGGCATGAGCGGCTGCAGGTCACTCAGAGGCGCATCGGCCTGCAGCTGAAAGCGGAGCTGCGGATCGCTCAGGTTGAAAAGATGAGCATTACCCCTAAGCGGCACGGCACCGAAGGCGGTTAGTTGAAGGCGGTCTATCTCGACACAGGCTTGCCCACCGGTACACCATCGGCGCAAACTAGCCTCAAAGGCGAGATCTGTGGCCCGAAGCTGCCGGTAGTGGAGCGCCTGCGCCCGTACC
>CAZNHN010000191.1:4221-4683 GCA_964572415.1 uncultured Phaeodactylibacter sp. | reverse complement strand
CGAACTTCTCGATCTCCGGGATGTCCCACAGCTTGATCTGCTCGGGGGTGGCGTTGCTCTTGAGGTACTCCCGGAAGCCGGCCACTCACCTATCCATTGCTCCAAATGGACTGTTGGCAGCTGCAACCGCATATCCGCCCATAAACGGGCGGGCTTCTGAAAAGCCAGCCGGAGTAAATCGTGTACCTGGCCCGAAAAGGCGACTTGCTGATCGTCAAACACCAGGGAGCCATCCGTTAAGTATAAGTCCCGGGAATCAAACCGAAAGGTGGTATGCAGGTTCTCAACCGGCGTATTGATAGACGGGTGCCATATAGTGGCTTTACGCAATTGCCCATAGCCGCTGAGCTGCACCTTTGGGTTCGCTACGGTGGAGTCCATCAGGGCGGTGGCATTGCCCTGTAGCTCGAAGCCCAGTTCCAGGTGCCCGGATTTGATGTCCCAGCCAAGACCCTTCAGATA
>CAZNHN010000191.1:0-4211 GCA_964572415.1 uncultured Phaeodactylibacter sp. | reverse complement strand
GTCAGGGTGATTTCGGGCGACTGCAGGTTGTGATTGAAATAGGTGAACTGCACCGGGAGATGACCGAACAAGAGCGCAGAATCAACTTCCACCCTAAGGCAACCGGTTTGGGGCGTAATGAGGCGGGCCGTATCACAGTCATTCTGAAAATGAGCGCGCAGCTGCACTTGCGTAAAATCCATATTAGCCGCCGAAAGCGTCAGGTCGCGGGCTTCAATGCGGACATCCAGCGGCGTAGGCTGCCCTGGAATGGTAGACCCGTGAACAATGACTTCCACCGGCAGGTCGCCCTGAATATCAAACCGCTCTGTAGCCTGCCGTATGTTTTGGGCTACAATTTGCTGCCCATCGGACAGACTGATGCCGGGCGTTCGGATTTCGAGGTGGAGCAGCCCTGGCTTTCCAGGCTCAAGGTAGCCCTGCACCTGTACTTCATTATCCAATACTGACACGTTGGAGCTTTCCATCAGGTGCCACCGGCGGCTCATGTGGGGGATGCCCACCTCCAGGTCAAGTTCAACTGCCTGATTTTCTAAAAACGGCCCGTTACGGGGTTTGAAGGTAAGCCCATGGGAGAACGCCTTGCCTTCCAAATGCGCGAGTAACAGCGTGTCTTGCTGTTTAAAACCCAGGGTGCTTTCTTCGAGTACAAAACGATGCTGCTTGTGCAGGCTATCATCTTCATAACTGAAAAACACCCCATTCAGGCTCAGGTCGCTCAGCTGCTGTAAAGTCCTCGTTTGCGCACTGTCCAGCAGAGGGCCGGACGGGGATTTTTGCTTAAGAAAGTCCAGGTTGGTGTACCCGGAAGTATCCTTGTAGAGCTGAATGCGGGCACTGTCTACGCTAACCGAGCGGACTTCCACTTGCTGCTGCAACAGGGGCAGGGGGCGGAAAACGAGGTCGAGTTCCCGGACCCGAAGCAACTCCCGGCCGTGTTGTTCGAAAGCCGTATCCCGCAGGGTCAGATTGTAGAGGGAAAGAGAAAGAAATGGAAAGTGGTCGAAATACCGGAACTGATAGTGGTCGAAGTTGGCCTGAACGCCCAGTTCATCTTCGGACACCTGCTGAATAATACGCGGCACCCGCTCCTGATCAGAAACAGCCAGGTAATACACCAGCCCAGTGAAGAGCAGAAATAATACCACACTACTCCCCAGGAAAACCAGGAAGTAGTGTAGTACAGTGCGTGTGCTTCGGGATACCGGCATACAACGTTTTTGGAGCTAAAAAAGAGGGCTCGGAATATAAACGCAGAATAGCCGCTATTTGCTCGGTAAGACTACAGAAGCTTGTGGGTACACCTCAAATATTTACTCCATTTCGATCAGCAAATGGTTTTTCTCAACTGCTTCGCCTTTAGAAACATTAACACTTTTGACTACACCTGTACCCGGAGCCTTGATAACATTCTCCATCTTCATAGCTTCCAATATCAGTAGCGGGGTGCCCTCTTCCACTTCCTGGCCGGCCTCCACGCTCACTTCCAGGACCAGCCCGGGCATAGGTGCGTTGATGTCTTTCACGACCTGATGCGTGACAACGGACAAGCCCAGTCGCTTTACCAGCTGATCGTACTCGTCTTCGAGCTTGACTTCGTAGATAACGCCGTTGATTTTCAGTTCGAAAACTTTTTCGTTGTAGTTCGTGCCCAGCACTTCAGCATTGTAAGACAGATTGTCCTGAATGATGTGAAAGTGACCGTTTGCGGTAGGAATAATATCCAGTTCGCCCTTAATCTCGTCAAAGGTGTGTTTTTCATTGACGGTGGCGCGGAAGGTTTTGCCGTTGACCATATTTCTTGTTTGTTGGTTTTAGTTATTCTTTTGGTCTGTTTGTGTGTTCAATCGGCCTAATTTCATCATAATGTAAGTCTCGAATATAGTGTATATCAGGTACATCAGGAAGAAAGGGATGATAAAAAAGCGGGAATCCGGCTGCATAAGTTGATTGTACCCCAAAATAAACAGGATAGCGATAAAAATTTTACCTACAGTGACACCCAGAGACACATTTGTAAAATCGTGCTTATTATCACTAAAGGCAGCTTTGCGGCCAGCATAGTACATCACCACACTCAGCAGCACAAAGATACCCAGGCTGATCCAGGCAATCGGTTGTACATCGGCGAACTGAGGGAAGGTATTAATTCCGTAGGCTGTGGCGGCGGCGATGAGGGTAACCATGGCCAGTTGAAGATAGAAAGCTTTTGCAGTCACTGATCTTTATTGTTTTGAAAAAGAATGTCCTTAAGGGTAAGGTAAAGCGCTGCAAAGATAGAGAGCAGAGCGAAAAGGACCGTCAGATAGGGGCGTTCGGTTTGTAAACGGGCATCAAGTTTTTGCCCGGCGAACGTCCCTATCAGGATGATAACGCCCATTTGGATAGCCATTCCAGAGTATTTGAGGTAGGCATCCACCTGCTTACGGGGGGCATCGTCACGGTCCTGGTCTTGTTTAGGATTGGGCACCTGCGGCCTTATTTTCTTTTACATTGCTACCAGATTTGCGGTCGGCAGTTTTACCATCAGGTTTGATACCAGAGCCATTACGCTTAGCGGCACCTGCGCCCATAGAGCAGGTGACATTAAAGGTCGCGCCAGACTGTACAATCAGCTTTTCCGTGGATACTTCACCGCTGACTACTGCGGATTCGCGGACATTCAGGAGCTCACTCACTTCGAGGGTGCCTTCAAATTTACCTTCCACTACCGCATTCTGACAGCGGATTTCGCCTTCGACATAGCCGGTTGGCCCAATGATAACCTTGGCATCACAGACCAGCTTGCCTTTGATCGTACCATCTATACGGATGTCACTTTCTGATTTTACGGTGCCTTCTACAACGGTACCTTTGACCAGGCTGTTGAGGCCACTTGAAGTGGTTGGCGTGTTGCTGCTTTTCGTGTTGGTTGTTTCTTTTTTGTTATTACCTCCGAACATAGTCCTGCTGTTTAAAGCGTGATATAATTAGTTAATGGGATAAAACCGGGGGCAGATGAAGGGTTTATTACAATAGAGTCAACAACGAAGATAACCCGATGACCGGGTTTTGCAAAGCTTTACCAATAAAATCGCCCCAGGCTTAGGCAGCAAGGGGCGATTTTATTGGCATGCAAGAGTCAGGCAACTGTCCGGTTAGAAGTTCGGACAGTATACCCCGCGGCGTTCGATACCGCAGATTTTATACGCCAGGGCGAACTCAAAGCCGCCGTTGGCATTACTTGCCTCGCGCAGCGGGGATACGTTAACATCGTAGCTGAAGCCAAGGCTGAAGTTATCATAGTCAAAACGGGTAGAGAGGATAACAGCGTCATTCAGTACGCCGCTCTCAATCCTGTTCGACACGCGGGTCCACAGACCAAACTGGAAAGATTGATTAGCACGGCCGCTACCCAGAAGGAATTTAAAACTTGTGCCTGCATTTACCTGGAAAGAAGGGCCCTGACTCATCACAATCACACCAGGAACAAGACCAAACCGGCGCCCCATCATAAACTCACCACCGGCGTGGAAAGTAAAGCGGCTGTAGAGCAGATCTTCATCATCAGAGTTGAAGGACTGATTAGATCGGTTCAGGTGGTGGAATGCACCGCCAAAGTAGAGGCTGTTGTTCTCATCGAAAACGCTGAACCACAACAAACCGGCAGCAAGGTCAGCAAAGATGAAGTTGTCCCGGTCAAAGACCAGCTCTTCTCCGGACGGAGCAGTGCCATCAAAACCACCGAAACCATCGTGTTGCAGCCCCCAGCGTAGCTGAAGGAAGTCGATACTGCGCTGAGCTACACCCGCCTCAGCCCCTACCACGAGGTAGTTAGCCTGTTTGCGGTAACCGCCCATACGCTTACTGTATGAAGCAGAGAGTTTGCCTGTCAGGGTAGAGAAGTTAGCTTCACCTGCTTCATCGCCCCAGAAAGTACCACCAATGCCAAAGTAGTCGTAACGGCCTACAGGGATACGCTGATCGTAAGAAAAGGAGTAGGTGTTGTATGCATTGGACCTCAGGACACTTGCCCATTGATTGCGGTAGTTGGCAACCATTCGGATATTACAATTCATCACACCGGTCATAGCCGGGTTCAGATTGAGTGGTGAGAGATAGAACTGTGAGAAGTGAATATCCTGTGCGCTAACAGAAAGCGCGCCCAGGGCCAACATACAAGTGACGAGAATCGACTTGAAATTTTTCATACAGGCGGTTATTTGTAAGAT
>CAZNHN010000190.1:2434-11484 GCA_964572415.1 uncultured Phaeodactylibacter sp. | reverse complement strand
GGTCATGTGGCTACCCGTACTACGCCGTAAGGGAAGGAACTGACTGGACCTGGCCCCTTCGTTGTGTGCCGAGGAGTAGTTGATCTCATAAATCGATTCCGAGTTGAACTCCGACCGATACACATTGCCGTTGTGTGGCATATCAATCGGGGTGAAGTTCGACAGGTAGGCGTAAATATAGTCCAGAGAGTCTGTACCCTGTGGCATATTCAGGCTGTAGAGATTCAGGTCGATCACCTCTTTTAGGGTCGCTGCGGCTTCTGTGAATTTTGCCTGATACAGATAGTTGCGTCCCAGGAAAGACAGGGCAGCCCCCCTTGTAGCACGGCCCAGTTCTGAGCCCGGCCATACCTCCGGAAGCAGGTCGGCAGCTAATTCAAGCTCCTGGCGCACAAAATCAAAGATTTCCTCCTGAGTAGCGTTTGGATAACCGACCCTTGGGTCTTCCGGAGGCTCCGTCAGCAAAGGTGGCACCTCAAACCAAATAGCCAGATAGTGATAGTACATTCCTCTGAGGAAATGTGCCTCTCCCAGCATGGTTTGCCGGCGCTCTTCACTAATGCGTATTTCTTCGGTGAATTGTTTTAAGAAGGTATTCGTCCGGAAGACACCACGCATCAGGGCTGCATAAATATTGGAAATATCTCCGTTGGTAGGGTCATACTGAAGTGCACTGATACCGACTTGTTCGTGCAGTATCCGATCGTCCTGTGCAAACATCAGCTTGTGCATCCGTCCGCTGGTCTGTGCATGCCCCATAGGCATATAGCAGGTAATGATGAGGTCTTCAAAGTCTGCCTCGGTTTGGTAGAAACTGGACTCCGACAGGCTGTTCGGGTTGGTGACCTCAAGAAAATCCTCGGAACAGCCAACCAAAAAGAAGGCTGTGAGTAGGAATATTATGGTATATCGCATGATCATTAGCTTTTTTGGTGATTAGAAAGAGACAGATAATCCGCCCTGATAAAATCGGGGCACCGGATAAGTGCCATCGTCAATCGCACCAAATGCACTGGTGGATGAAATTTCCGGATCATAACCGGAGTAATTGGTAAAGGTGAGGAGGTTCTCCCCGCCAATGAAAATCCGCGCACCGCTGATCCCTATACGGTCTATGATGCTGCCAGGCAGGCTGTAACCAATTTGCAGGTTCCGGACCCTGAGGAAGGAGGCATCTTCGATCCACCAGGTGGAAATCCGGTCGTTGTCATTGAAATCGCCCAGTCCGAGCCGTGTTTGATTGGTCACAGGGTTTTCCGGCGTCCAGTAGTCTTGTACCACTCTCAGCTTATTCTCGTCCTTGGAGGTTTCATTACCACTGGCCAGACCGGCACGGGAACGGTAGCGGTTATACATGTCGACATTTTGGACTCCCTGCAGGAGCAGGTTTAGGTCGAAGTTTTTGTACCGTACGTCAAAAGTAAAGCCGTAGGTGAAATCAGGGATGACTTTACCAATGATAGTCTGATCAGAAGCATTGATCTTACCGTCATTGTTCAAGTCCTTAAACTTGATATCCCCCGGAGACATAAAGTCGGTCTGGTAAGGGACCAATGGGTTGTAACTGCCATCTTCATTTTGTATCGCATTTCCATTGGCGTCCTGCTCAAAGTCCGATTCCTGTAGTATGCGCTCTGCTACCCAGCCGAAGTAAGAACCAATGGAGTGCCCCTCGACAGCGAGGTTCGTACCCGAGCTGTTGAATATCCGGTTAGAAGGCAGGAATTCCACCGTGTTTCTAACAGTAGTCAGGTTAGCCGATACCATAAACTTAACCGGGTTCTCGTAGTTGCGGTAGCTTAAACTGAACTCAAAGCCGGAGTTTTGGATATCACCCAGGTTTACTAACGGTGGCTGAGCGTCACCGGAAAGGCCATAGACCAATTGCAGGGGCAGATTTGTGATCAGATCATTTTGGTTCTTAATATAGTATTCAGCATAAAACTCCACCTTACCATTAAACCCAGTGAAGTCAATACCGTAGTTGATCATTTCTGAACTTTCCCAACGTAATTCCGGAGAACCGAAGCTATAGAAGGGTGCTGCACCAAACACCGCCCGGTCGGTTTCACCAAGTGTGTAAACGTGCTCCGGGTAAGTGCTGATGAAAGTTTCGTACAGGAAGTTACGGTCCGGCTCGTTGCCATTAAAGCCGTAGCCAAAGCGCAGCTTCAGCATATCCATCCATCCATAGCGGGGGCCGTTAAAAAAGTCTTCGCTGATTTTCCAACCCACGGAGAAGGACGGGAAGGTACCATAGCGGTTGTTTGGGCCAAAGCGGGAGGAACCATCCCGGCGGATGGTACCTACAAACAGGTATTTATTGGCATACTCATAGTTGATCCGCCCGAAGTAAGATTCTCCGGTACGTTCCCCAATGCCCTGTGAGGATGTGATAAGCTCCGGGTTACCGCCCCCGATAGTCTGCAGGCTTTCCCACCGGAAGTCAGATGCCGTGGCTGTTATGGAATTACCAAGGTCTTTCTCAGCGGTGTGGCCAGCCATCAGCCCAAGGCTGTGGTTGCCAAACTCTTTATTGTAGCGAAGGATTTTATCAAACTGCCAGCGGCGGGAGTAGTTGTCTTGTTCCGCGAGTGTGGCCGTTGGGTTACTGCGCTGTACCAACTCATACCTTGGAGACCAGCTCGTTAGTCTTCGGTTGAAAAAATTGACACCGAGGACCGTCCGGAAAGTCAGCCCGGGCAGAATATCCACCTCGCCGTAGAGGTTGCCAAAAAGGTTATTCTCGTTAAAGAAGCGCTCATTCAGCTCCAGTTCTGCAACCGGGTTTGTCCGGTCATTAATGCCGGTGAACACAGGATCCGGCCCCTGATACCCTCCCTTGGCATCTTCATTAAATACCGGGAGCAGGGGAGAAGTGACAGCGGCAGTCAAATAGGGTGTATTAGCTTCCCTGCGCCCGTCCTTAACGGTAAAGGCCAGGTTTTCCCCAACCCGGATATGCTTACCCAGCTTGTGTTCACTATTGATCCGAACGTTGTACAGATTTTGGTAGGAAGTCTTCAGAATTCCATCTTCCGTAACGTAGTTCAGAGAGACCATATAAGTCGACTTGTCATTGCCACCATTAAGGCTTAGGTAGTGGTTCTGCTTAAGCGCAAGGTCATTGGTAATCAGGTCCTGCCAGTCGGTATATGTTTGTCCGTTTTCTGTCCAGACCGCATCGGTGTAGGCGGCCGGGAATACCCGCTGATCATCAGGGTAAGTTGCATTATGCTCCTCGTATACCTTTTCGTAAAAATCGCGGTATTCGTCTGCATTCATAATATCCTGACGGCGGGGTAGGGTAGACACGCCAAAGAGGTTGTTATACTGTATATTCAACTTACCCGCTTCACCCATCTTTGTCTTCACCAGAATGACGCCATTGGAAGCCCGTGCACCGTAAATAGCGGCTGAGGCGGCGTCCTTCAAGACCGATACGGACTCTATATCCTGAGGGTTCAGGTTGTTCAGCGCACCTATAGAAGAGATAATATTGTCGATAACGACAATCGGCTGCGCGCTGTTATTAATGGAGCCAACGCCCCGTACCCGGATAGAAGGGCTTGAGCCCGGGCTACCGGAAGTTGAGCTGATATTAACCCCGGGCGTACGCCCCTGTAGCGCCAGTGCGGTGGAGGTGGCATTGGCTTCCTTCAGGTCTTCGGCAGAAACCAGAGATACGGCACCCGTAACGTTTTGCTTTTTCTGAGTACCGTATCCAATGACCACTACTTCTTCTATCGTTTCTGCCTGAGTGGACATGGTGATGTCGATGGTCTTCTGCGAGCCCACAACAATTTCGGTAGGCTCATAACCAATGTAGGTAAAAGTAAGAATACTTTCTTTAGAGGGGACGTTGAGTTCGTAAGCTCCATCGTAATCGGTAATAGTACCGGCAGAGGAGCCCTTGACCAACACGTTAACGCCAATGAGCGGTTCGCCGGTGGTGGCATCTGTTACTTTGCCCGAAATATCGATTTGGCTGTAGCCAAAATAGGGCAGTAATAGCAGTAGTGCGACCAGCCGGATGAAAGAAGGTTTCATAGAGGCCAGGTTTTAGTTGGTGATACCACCGGTGTCCAGATCGAACGCCGAAGGCAAAAAATAAATAGCCTGGCTCCTTGTACACTATCCTCTGCGGGTACAGTGTAACAAACAGCCAGGCAGTCATTCAGTACAAGTACAATAATTCAATATTCAATAACCTAAACTAACCGTCTGGTTTAGTGAACGGACTTGACAAACTTGACAAGGCTGCGGTTGCCTTCGTCGTCATGAATGTCCGCTACATAGAACCCGGCATTCAGGAAGGACAAATCCATAGTAGCCTGTCCCTGGAACGTCCGGACCAGTACACCATTTACGTTGTAAATATCTACAGTCTGTTTGCCATTTCCATTGACAACCGTCAGGCTGCTGCTGGAATAAAAGGCCTCGAATGCATTGTTTACAGCCTCGTAGGTACTGGTAGATTCTACTAATTCTGCTACAGCACCATAGTAAGCGATCGCCCAGTAGGCGCCGTTGTTATCTGTTGATCCCCAAACATCGTAACGGTGGATTACCGGGTTGCCATCAGAATCCTCAACTGTGAAGTTGTCGCTATCCCAGTCATTTACTTTCGGTGCGATACTCATCTGGTCCCCAATATTTTCCAGCTTAGCGCTCATAGAGCTCCATGGAATAACCACAAGGAAGTAATAGCCATCTGGTTTTGGCTCATAAAGTGTCTGCAATGCGGAAGCCGTCAGACCACCGGCAACATCGCCAAGGGTATCGAGATTCGGTCCCTTCATAGTGTAGGTGGGTGCTGCTGCAAACACTTCTGCACTTGTAGCCAGGGGAAGATCACACTTGTAGGCGCCGGCTTCTGTCCAGGTGCCATACAGAGACATATCGACATAAACATCACCAGGAATAACCGTACCCCATGGCTGTGGTTCGCCGGCGCTTGCATTCCAGCCCCATACATGAGAAGATTCTTCTGCCCACCAGTAACCAGCACCTGTAGTGCGGGACATATCCGGATAAATTTCACGTCCAGGATCATACTGCCCTGCGTAAGGGGCAAAAGCCAGTTCTACAAAGTCACCATCGCCTACCATGGGCGATACTTCGTCATCAACCACATTGTAAAGAACGTATAGATTTTGATCACCTGACATCATAGTGTAATGCGCAGTAAAGTCCTCAGGAGTCTGCGCTGGTACATCTACAGTCACTTCTTCGCCAGAAGACCAGTCGTCTGCCGTTTGGTTGATCCAACCTTCAATCGGGAAAGTCAGTTCTTCCGGAACCGTATTCCAGAGATCATCCAGTGAGTTCTGGCTGGTTGCAAATTCATCAGTTACCTTTTGTACCTGCACGGTTTGCCGGGGGTAGGGGTTTTCTTCATAATCCAATGGCAAAAACATCCACCAGGAATAACCAATTTGAGCGAAGCTCATGGTGCTGATCAACAGCAGCATTGCGAGCGTGTAAAGTTTTTTCATTGTATAGAAATTTGTTTTTTAAATTTGGAACATCACAAATCTATTTTTCATCCCCCTCTTCAGAGTATACTATTTTGTAAAAGGGGTTCGTTATTTTCTCATTCTGTACCTTCCCGATGTAAGTACCTGATTTACTGCAACTCAGCAAGAGTGTACTATTTTCACTTGAAAAATAACTGACCTGTAAATTGAAGAAAAGGTCTTGTAATATTCGGGTTTTTATCAAATAAGCGTAAGTACAGAGCGTAATTATCACCTGTTTCAATCTACTTCCACTCAGGGCACTGAATGATCGGTTCGCCCGGTAAAACCTCCGTATGCCGGCATAGTAATCCGGATCTTCCGTTTGTCCACTGATATGGATTGCTCAACCAAGTCGCCATCCTGATCTAGTATCACCCAGAGGCGGCTGCCTGTAGGTGTAAATTCTGTGATATCAAGGACTACAGTTTGTGTTTTGGACTGCCCATTGATACCAGCCAGGAACCAATCTTTACCCTTTCGCCTGGCCATGACCACATATTCGCCGGGATATCCCCCAAGCATTCGGGTTTCGTCCCAGGTGGCTGGCAAATCACGTAACCATTTCACTGCATATTCCGGCAGCCCAAGAGTTTTTTCCGGCGTATCGGTATAGTGGATGATGCCGGATTCCAGGATCAGCGGCAGTGCTAGCTCAAAACCATAGGTAGTCTTATGTGGATGAGTATTTGCACTAAAGCCGCCGGGCGTATAATCGGTTGGGCCCACTACGCCGCGCGTGAAGGGCAAAATGGCAAGGTGTGCCGGTGCACCATCCGGAAAGCTGCCATCGAACTTATAGCACTCCCCACCTTTTACGGCTTCCATGGTAAGCAGATTGGGGTAAGTGCGCCTCCAGCCCTTGGGCAGCGTGCAGCCGTGGAAGTTAACGACCAACTCATAGTCTGCAGCGTCTTCCAACAGGTCGATATATTGCTGTATGATGGCTTGTTTATCCGATTGGAAAAAATCTACTTTAATGCCTTTGATACCCAGCTTTTGCAGTTTGGCAAATTCGGCCCGCCTTTTCTCCCGTTCATGCATCAGGTCTCGCGGCTCCTCCTCAACCGTATTGTGCGGTCCACCGGAATTGTACCATACCAGCAAATCGACACCTTTAGTTTTGGCATAATCGGCAAGCTGGGTCAGGTTTCCATTCTCCATCCGGTTCCAGTTGGCATCCACCAGGCTGTACCGCCAGCCCATTTCTGCTGCAAAATCTACGTAAGGAACGAGCTGATCATAATCCTGAGGGCTGTCACTGTAGGCCCACCAGCTCCAGGTAGAGCGGCCGGGCTTGATCCAATCGGTGCTTTTCAGTTTATTGGGTTCAGCTAATTCTGTGACGAGCTGGGAAGTGGAAAGCCTCTCCAAAGAGGAATCAATCAAAATAAACCGCCAGGGCGTAGCCCATGGGAGGGTAGAGGACTGCTGTGCACTATGCAGCCCGTAGGCTTCTTCCTCCTCGGCAAATACGACGTAGTAACTCTTTTCATCAGATACACGCAGGTGGCTCCCCCCGTAGGTGCCGTCGAATCCGGACTCGGAAATCAGCAGCCAGTGCCCATTCGTTTCAAACAGCATCGGAAAAGCCCATCCATTCTTATTCCAGGGGGCAGGTGTACCAGGTTCCATGGGCCCCGAATAATAAGTCTCATAGGCCGGATTCCATTTGGTGATGGTATCGTAGGGATGGCCCCAGGCTTTGCCTTCTCCCACCGCAAAAGTGGTTTGTTCCTGTGAAATGGTTTTCATTTCGGCATCTGCATCCGGGAAAACATACCTGAAGGCCAGGCCCTCATCGTAAGCCCGGAAGACCAGGTTCAAAGGCTGCCCGGAAGCATTTTCCAGGGAAATGACTTGTTCTTTGTATCGGTGAACGGGGGTAAGGTTGGGGCCCGATACCAACTCATAGGTGGAAGATTTTACGCCTGAAGTTTTATTTGAAACCGTCTTAAGCCCCTTCGAGAAATCAGCGTCTGTGCGCACCAGCCCTAATGAAGAAGGCGCAAGCAGAACCACCTGCTCGTCTCCGGTTCCCGCCTTCAGGGAATAAGATAACTGTCCGGCTTCGTCCAGGCCAACCTGTAATTCATACGCTTCATTCGGTGGCTGTAATGTCCAGGGGGCTTTCTGATTCCGGCATTGCCAAAAGGAAAAGGCAAGGATGGTCATCAGGGCTATCGGTAGTTTATGCAGTTGCAGCATCAGTAGGTTGTTGTTCGCGGCGCGCCTCAAGATCCTGGGCAATTTCCTCAAGTTTTGCATCGGTCAGGTTATAGAAAAAGAGTAAAAGCAATCCGGCCAGGGCAATAACTGCAGGTACCACAGTCATCGTCAGCTTAATACCTTGCAGTGAATCCGGAGTTTGGGCCACATTAGCCACGTAGCCAAACTGACCGATGATACCGAGCATAAGCGCCGCACCAATCGCAACTCCGGTTTTTTGGGCCATCGTAGCCGCAGAATAAACCAGCCCGGTGGCACGCCTGCCGTTTTTCCATTCTGAATAATCTGCGGTATCCGCCAGCATAGACCAGAGCAACGGCATCGTCGGCCCGGAAGCCAGGGAGAAAACGATCTGTGTAGCAAAGATCAACACCAGGTCTTCCGGCCGGGCAAAGTAATTGACCACCAGTGAGCCTGCAATAAGGGCAAGGACAACGATAAATAAATTCCGCTTGCCCATTCGTTTCGATAGGTACTTCGTAGGCAGCACCCCCAGCAAAACGGCAACCGTACCCGACACCATAAATATACTGGCCAGGTCTTTACGGCCCACGAAGTATTCGAAGTAGTACATCACTGCCGCACTCCGGGTACCAATATAAATCAAAAAAATAATCGAACTGGCAAAAAGAATGAGCCACGGCCGGTTGGAGAAAATATCGCCCAGGTCGGCTTTAAGGGAAGTGTCTGCCTTAGGGTCTGGCTTGACCCGCTCCCGTGTACTGCGGAAGGCTACAAACAAGGCCACCACACAAATCGCCGCCAGCCCGGTCATAGCTAGTTGATAGCCCCGGGCTTCATCCCCTTCGCCCAGCCGCTCCACTGCTGGTATCAGCAGCCCCTGTACCACTAGTCCGGCACCATACGCAAAAACGAATTTGTAAGAAGCAATGCTCGTCCGTTCATCCGGGTTCGGGCTGATGACTCCTACCAGGGAGTTGAAAGGCACCATGACCAGCGTATAAAACACCAGCAGCAGAAAATAAGTGATGTAAGCGTAGGTGAGTTTCCCGCCTTCACTCATATCCGGGGTGGTAAACATCATTACCGTTGTGATGCCCAATGGGAAAGCACCCCATAGCAGATAGGGCCTGAATTTGCCCCAACGCGAATTGGTTCGGTCGGCAATGGCGCCAATGATGGGGTCATTAAGGGCATCAAAAATACGAATGACTACAAAGAGCGTTGCTGTTGCAGTAGCCGGCAGCAGAAACACATCGGTGTAGAAAGCCGGCAGGAAGAACATCATCGTCTGCCAAAGGCTGCTTCCGGCAAATTCACCAAAGCTGTACCCCAGCTTTT
>CAZNHN010000190.1:0-2424 GCA_964572415.1 uncultured Phaeodactylibacter sp. | reverse complement strand
TATAGATAGCTTCATCTGTTAAGTTGGTTATTCCAGCGAAAGTTATACAGACTGAGAATGGCTGAGGTGAGCTATATTTCAGAAAGGGTAGGTTATTTTGCCAGTGAAGCAAGTAAAATACTGAACCAATTTTCAAATATGGGGGACTATCCAGTCTGATAGCAGGAGTAAATTACCGGTCTTTAAAAGAGGATAGAGCCCTATGAAAAGAAAAAAACTCTGGGTGCCCGTTGTCAATGAGGTCGACTGCGTCTCGGATAATTGGGAAGCGGGCACGTTAGCGCCTGCTGAGGTGCTGGTCAGAAACCTGTGCTCCCACATCAGTGCGGGCACAGAACTGGCGTGTATCGCCGGAGAGGAGTCTTTTTTTAGTATCCCGGATACCTCGGGGTATACTGCGGTAGGACAAATTGAAGCATTAGGTGCCGCTGTACAGGGCTTCGAAAAAGGCGACCGTGTTTATACTTACGGGCCACACGCCGCTTACTTCAAAATCGACACCACAGACCGGTGGCATGGGGTTTGCGTGCCCGTCCCCGAAGGTGTGACCAACGAAACGGCCGCTTTTACTCACATGGCAACCATCGCTCTTACGGCCATCCGACAATCGAATATTGAGCTTGGTGACCGCGTTTTGGTGACAGGCCTTGGGGCTATCGGTAATCTGGCAGCGCAGTTGGCTCAGTTGCAGGGTGCGGAAGTACTTGCATTGGACCGAATTCCCAGTCGGGTAGAAGCAGCAAAGGCATCCGGAATTGCTGGCGCGGAAGTGGTCGGTCCCGGACCGGTTCCGGAAAGCCTGAGGCAAAAGCTAGCAGGCCAACCCATTCAAGCCTTCATCGACGCAACCGGCGCAGCAGCGGTACTTGAAGCCTATGTACCTTTACTTGGCCCTTCCGCACAGGTAATTGTCCTGGGCAGCCCACGCAGGCCTTATCAGACTAACCTCACAGGTTTTCTTCAGCATTTTCATCTGCTGCCTGTGAATGCTGAACTCAGGGGCGCTTTAGAATTCATTTTTCCGACGCATCCATCACCTTTTCATAAGCACTCCATTACCCGGAATGCTGAAATCATACTTAACCTAGTATTACAAAAACGATTGCATATTGATCCATTAATCACCCAGGTTCTAAAGCCGGAAGATGCAGCCGGAGGATATAAAGGACTCCGGGAGCGACCGCAGGATTATTTGGGCGTCCTCATCGACTGGACAGAAAATACAGGCCAATGACAACGCGACAAAACTACCAAATTGGTGTGATTGGTGCCGGGATGATTGCCGAAAACCATATCCAAAACCTGCAAAAGAGTAGCCGGGCAACAGTAACCTGGGTTGCAGCTACTACTATGGAGAAAGCCTTGAAGGTCGGTAAACAGTACAATATACCTCAGCCAACCGCCAGGTATCAGTATATGCTGGAAGACCCGGCTCTTGATGCAGTCATCATCTGCACGCCTCCTTTCCTCCACGCCGAAATGGCAGCAGCTGCGCTCAGCGCCGGAAAGCACGTTTTGGTGGAAAAACCACTAACGCTGACCTATGAGGAAGCCACCGGTCTTTTGGAGCTTAAGTGCCAGTACCCGGACCTGATCGCCATGGACTGCTCCGCCCGTCACGCCCGACTGCACCCAAAATACAATAAAGTAAAAAGCTATATCGAAAGCGGAGCGCTGGGCGATATCTACTACGTCCATCACAACGCCGTGAGCCAGCAGTCCCGCCCCGGTATCGAATACCACCCTTCTGCCAAATGGTTTCTGGATAAGGAAAAAGCGGGGGGCGGCCCCCTTTTCGACTGGGGCGTCTACGATTTGTCTTTTCATCTGGGCGTACTTGGAGACCGTCACGAACTGCAGCGGGTGGATGCGATCCAAATGGCTGCTGGATTGGATAGCCGCGATCCCGGATCGTATATTTACAACGTTGAAGAACACTTTTCTGCTAATCTGACTTTCTCGGGCGGGCTACGCTACTACTGGGAACGTGCAGCACATGCCAACATGCAGGTGCCAAATGAAACCCGGATTTACGGTACCCGGGGCGGGCTCAAGCTCGCTTTTTGTTCCTGGGATGCCCCGGAGCTTACCCTTTACGGGCTTAACGAATCCGGTGATGCCTTCCAGCGAAAGGAATCACTGGATTATCAGAATCAGGACGATGGCTATGCCATGGCCTTGCATTTTTTAGATTGCCTGGAGGGCAAAACCGAGCCCATTCAACCCCTGGAGGTTGCAGCAAGTCATCTTCAGATCATTCACCAATGCTATCAAATCTATCAAAACCAATAAGCATGAATTACACCGAAAAGGATATTGCTAAAATGATCGATCACTCCCTTCTGCATCCCACCATGAATGATGAGGTGCTGGAAGCCGGCTGTGCCCTGGCAAAGCAGTATGACGTGGCTTCAGTCTGCATAA
>CAZNHN010000189.1:0-11545 GCA_964572415.1 uncultured Phaeodactylibacter sp. | reverse complement strand
CTAATCCCCGGTGAGGCACCGCCTCCGCCCTGCGAGACGGTGGTGAGTACGCCTGCTGTGCCGCCACAGGCCGGGCCCGGCTTCAGCCTTTACCCCAACCCCACCTCCGGGCTTACGACGGTGGAGTTCAGCACCCCGCTTTCCGGCAGGGCAAATGTCACCCTCTACAGCCTTCAGGGGCAGCCGGTACTACAACAAACAGCAGGAGAAGGCGCACAGCATATCCTGCTGGAAACAGCGGCTCTGCCCGGTGGGACTTACTTCTGCAGGGTGACAGGGGTAGATGGATGGACGGGCGTGAAGAAGCTGGTGATAACAGGCAGGTAACTAACAACAGAGCTCACCGGAGACTTTCAAAATGAGTTCTGTATTATTATCAAAGAACAAATAGCCTGTGTAGGCGACCTGCCAAACTCAAAGCTTTTCAAACATACAAGTGCGATCAAACTACCGGAAACTCCATCGAATTTTCCAGATACTCCATCCCTTATGCCAGAGATTTAAACACCGCTCCATACTTATCAAAATCTTCCTGAATCATCTCTTTCAATCTTGATGATCTCTCTTTCCTGACGTTTGGGTCAATGATGCTATTCTCGGACAAAATCTCTGTCAGTATCTCCTTGAAATAATTTGGGTTCTCTATCAAGACCTCCGTTATTACTGACTTTAGCACCTCTTTATCCACTTTTTCGATATTCATCCTATTCTTACGTTTTTACAGCTATTACCTGTTCAACTTTTTTAAACACTCATTCACAAATTTTAGTTTCCTATTCAGCCTGCGGGCAACGGTAAGTGAGCTATTGATAGCAATCGCCGTCCATCTTTATGATACAGAACGGCTATGCAAACCAAATTAAGGCTTCCGTTCTACGTTGTTTGAACTTCCCCCACACCCACTTCCAAACACCCCATGTCCGATATCGAACAGGTAGCAAAACACTGAAAGTGTAAAGCGCTGATAATCAAACCCTCCATTTTTGGCACGACTCCTGCACCGCTCTCAGCAAAACAATACCTGAGAGATGGACCGACCAATATCTGACACCAAGAAAAAGCGCCGCCGGGGCAAAAACGCCCTCCGCATTACCGGACTGATTGCTGTATTAGTTGGCGCCCTGTTTGTACTGCGCAGCCTGCTCACCAGAGAGCTGGACTACAAAGATTTTCAAACGGCTACCGTAGAGGTGGGCAAAGTGGAAGAGGCCATCACCGCTTCCGGGCTGGTCGTACCGGCCTTTGAGCAGCAACTCACCGCCCCTGTCACCGCTGCTATTCAGGAGGTGCACCGGCAGTCAGGCGATCAGGTAGAGCGGGGAGACACCATCCTCCAACTCGACGAAGAGTACATCCGCCTGCAGTACGAATCGCTGGCTGACCAACTGGAACTGAAAAAGAACAAAATCACCCGGCTGCGGCATGAGTACGACAAAAACATTCAGGACCTTGCCTACGAAAGCGAAATCAAAGCCCTGCAAATCTCCAGCCTGGAAGCTCAACTGGCAGACACGAAGCGCCTGCGCGAAATTGGCTCCGCTACTCCTGAGGAAGTCGATCAGGCTCAACTGCAGCTGGATATCGCCCGCCTGGAAAAGCAAAAACTGGACAACGAGCTCCGCTTCCGCGAACAGGTACTGCCCGGCGACCGCCGCAACCTGGAACTGGAAGTCCGCATGGAGGAAAAGAAAAGCAGTGAGCTCTCCCGAAAGCTGCGCGAAACCAGCGTCATCGCACCCCGCTCCGGTGTCATCACCTGGATTAATGAGGATCTCGGCAAGCAGGTCAGTGAAGGTGAGCTGCTGGTCCGCCTGGCCGACCTTCAGCGCTACCGCATCGAAGCAACCTGCTCCGACCGCTACGCCACTCAGGTCAAAATTGGGCTGCCGGTGCGGGTGCGCATCAATCAGACCGACCTTACCGGGCGCATCTCCACCATACTGCCGGCAGTGGAAAACAACACCGTTGCCTTCATCGTCGAGCTGGACGAGCCCGATCACCCGAAGCTGCGCCCCAACCGCCGCGTAGAGGTCTACCTAATTGCCAATGCCCGCGAGCAAGCCCTGCGCCTGAAAAACGGGCCGGCCTTCCGGGGCAAAACCATACAGCCGCTGTTTGTCGTGGACGGCAGGGAAGCCCGCCGCACGGAAGCCCGCATTGGCCTCACTAGTGTCGACTATGTGGAGCTGCTGGAAACCGACCTGCAGCCCGGCCAGCAAGTCATTATTTCTGATATGGAAGCCTACGAACACCTGGAGCAGATCAAGCTGGAAGAATAAGCGCCTGCTGCCTCCTATTCACAAGCGATCAAAACCTAAGCCATGAAACAAATCATCACCTTATGCCTAAGCCTCCTGCCCATCGCCCTTATGGCACAGGTGCTACCGGACAGCCTGCAACTGGAAGCCTTTCTGCAACTGGCCGAAGGGCTTGAACACCGAGAGTCCCACCAGTATCACCTGGACCGGCAGCAAGCTGAAACAGGCCTGGAACTGGCAGAGCTGGACTTCCGGTTGTTCCGCGCCAGCCAACGCCCGCAGCTCCTGGCGAGCGCCAATCTCCCCAACTACCAGCGTACTGTAAGTGAAATTGTACAGCCAAATGGCACGGTGCTTTTCCAGCCCATCCGCAACAACAACAGCGCCCTGGGACTGCGCCTCACACAAGCTATCCCGGCTACCGGCGGCACCCTGTTTGTGCAGAGCAACCTGCAGCGCTTTGATGACTTTGAAGGGAACAACTCCCTCTACAACGGCATACCCGTCCGCATAGGACTGGCACAACCCCTGTTTGGCTTCAACGAGCAAAAATGGGCCCAAAAACTGGCGCCCGTACGCCTGACCGAAGCGCAGAAGCAATACCGCGCCGACCGGGCCACCATCCGTACCGCAGCCACCCGACTGTTTTTTAATTTCCTTTATGCCCGTACGGAACTCGACATCGCTATTGCCAATCAGGAAAGCAATCAGGAGCTGTTCGAAATCGCACAGGAACGACATAACCTGGGCAAAATTTCGGACAGCGACCTGATGCAACTACAGGTCAGCCTGCTTTCTGCACAGCGCAGCCGCCGCAATGCGGAGCAGACCTACCGCGACCGGGCGGCTCAAATCCGGGCTTTCCTCGGCTTGTCGCCGGAGGCAGACCTGCCCTATCCCAAACGCCCGGGCACGCCTCCCGAAGTCACCCTTGAACCGGAAGCAGCCATTGCCGAAGCATTCAAAAACCGCCCGGAGCTCGACCGCTACGCCCGCCGCATCCTCGAAGCCGAACAGGAAGTGGCCCGCGCCAAAGGGCAGGGCGGCTTTCAGGCTGACCTGATCGCTTCTGTGGGCTGGACCCGTTCAGCTCAGGACCTGGAGCAGATTTACCAGTCGCCACTGAACGAACAGCTGATACAGGTACAAGTGAGCGTACCTATACTGGACTGGGGCGCACAGCGTAGCCGCGTAGCCCTGCAGCAGGCCCGCCTCGAACTCGAGCAGCGGCAGGTCCAACAGGAAGAACTGGATTTTCAGACCGATGTACGGCAGACCTTGCAGCAGGTTCAAAACCTGCAGCAGGAGGTACAACTGGCACAATCCCTGACCAACCTGGCACAGGAGCGCTTCCGCATCGCACTGGAAAGCTACCGCCTCGGCGGCATTGATATCACGAATCTCATCATCAGTCAGCAGGAGAAAGACCTGGCCATGCGCACCTATATTTTCGCCCTGGGCGACTACTGGCAGGCCTACTACGAACTGCAGCGGCTGACTTTAATTGAATTTTAAATTTTCAAAAATACCTATGCCATGATACAACTTGAAAACATCACCAAAGTCTATCAGACCAAAGTCATTGAAACCACTGCCCTGGACAACATCAACATCGAAGTTCCGGAGGGCGAATTCCTATCCATCATGGGCCCGTCCGGCTGCGGCAAAAGCACCCTGCTCAACATCATGGGCATGATTGATGAGCCAACTACCGGGCAGGTCACGGTTGCCGGAAAGTTGGTGGGCAATTACCACTCCAAAGCCACGGCCCGTTTTCGCAATGAGCAACTGGGCTTCATTTTCCAGAGCTTCCACCTCATCAATGAGCTGTCGGTCATCGATAATGTGGAGCTGCCGCTGATTTACCGTAAGGTATCGGGCAAGCAGCGGCGGCAGATGGCCGAAGCGGCACTCACCCAAGTCGGGCTAAGCAACCGCATGAAGCACTTCCCCTCGCAATTGTCGGGCGGTCAGAAGCAGCGGGTAGCCATCGCCCGGGCCATCGTCGGGCAGCCGCGCATCATTCTGGCTGACGAGCCTACGGGAAATTTGGACTCCGCCATGGGCAACGAAATCATGGACATCCTCATGCGCCTCAATCAGGAGCAGGGCACGACCATCGTCATGGTCACCCACGATGAGACCATGGCCCGCAAGACCCACCGCCTGGTCCGCCTTTTTGATGGGCAGCAAGTATCCTAAAACCGAAAAACACCAAGTCCTATGTTTAGCAGTTATTTCAAATTAGCGATCAAGGTGCTGGGGCGGCACCGGTTTTTCACCTTCATCAGCCTCTTTGGCATCAGCTTCACCCTGATGATTTTGATGGTGACAACTTCCTTCCTGGAGACCGAGCTGGGCAGCCATCCGCCCCTGACCGAAAAAGACCGCATGGTCCTCCTGCCCCGCCTCATCATGAAGCAGATGGTGACCGACACTACCTGGTCTGTGGACACCACGATGCTCGATGGGCAGCCTGCTTACGACAGCACCTTCACGGTGGGTAAGAAGCGGCAGAACAGCTACTCCTCCTCTTCCCTGAGCTATTCCTTTCTGGACCGCTACATGCGCGATATTCCGGGAGCGGAGGCACACAGTTTCTTCTGCTCAGACACTCCATTTGATATTTTCATCAACGGCAAAAAGCTCAACTTCAAAGCCCTGTACAGCGATGCCACCTACTGGGAAATTTTTGATTTCAAATTCCTGGCGGGCCGACCTTATCAGCCTTCCGAAGTGGAGCGGCAGGTACAGGTAGCGGTATTGTCGCGCAAAGCCGCCTTGGATTACTTTGGGACAACAGAGCAGGTAGTCGGCCGCAGTATCGAGATGGATGGCAAACAACTGGAAGTCATCGGCATCGTGGAGCAGCCTTCCAACTCCAAGGGTTACGTGACCTCAGAGGTGTACCTGCCACTCACCCTGATGTCAGGGTCTGCCCTGACAGAAACCGGCTTCCACGGCCCATTTGCAGCTGTCTTTCTGGCAGAAAGCCCGCAGGCACGCGCAACAATCGTGGAATCGATCCGCCAAAAAGCCGACCGTATCCCATTGCCTAACCCGGAAGACTACAATAAGCTGGAGCTCATGCCGGCTACCGTGATCGGGCTGTATGCCTATTACATGATGCCGGTACAGGACGACCCGGAAGGCGCGCTGCAAATGTTTACCCTGGTAGCCATCGGCCTCATGCTGTTGTTTATCCTCCTGCCCACGCTCAACCTCATCAACCTCAACATCAGCCGGGCCATGGAGCGCTCCGCAGAAATCGGGGTGCGTAAGGCTTTTGGCGCCCATTCCGGCAGCATCCTGGCACAGCTTGTGTTTGAGAATGTCGTGCTGACTTTCCTGGGCGGTATCCTGGGCTGGCTCTTTGCCCTTGCCCTGATCTACCTCGTCAATGACAGTCAGGTGCTGGGCGATACCCAACTGCAGTTCAACACCGCCGTCTTCCTGTACAGCCTGCTGATCTGCCTGGTCTTTGGCATCCTTTCCGGCCTCCTGCCCGCCTACCGCATGTCCAAACTTCATATCGTGAACGCCATAAAATTCAACAACCTATGATACGCCATATTTTCCAACTGGTCTGGAACAAGAAGCGGAGCAACGCCCTGTTGTTCCTCGAAATTTTCTTCGCCTTTGCCATCCTTTTTCTGGTCCTGACCTGGGTGACCCGCAACCTGCGCCTGTTCAGCACGCCTCTGGGGTTTGAAACCGAAAACACCTGGATCGTCCACCTGGATTTCTACGATGCAGAAGATACCCTGGCGGCTTCGGCAACCAAAGTCAGGCTGAGAGAGGAACTACTGGCCCTGCCACAGATAGAAGCGGCCTCCTACGGTGGTGATGTAAGCCCCTTCAGCGGGTCGATCTGGTCGACCAATAACGACAACAACGGTTTTATGATCCAAACCCACCTGGTATTTGCCGATGAGCACTACAAGGATGCCGCCAGGCTGAAACTGGTACAAGGCCGCTGGTTTGATGAAACAGACCGGGATGCCAGGTACAAGCCGGTGGTCATCAGCAAAAAACTATACGACGAAAGCTTTGAGGGCCGCAATTTGCAGGATAGTGTGTACATGATTGACGGGGAGAATAAGATCGTCGGTGTGGTGGACCACTATAAATACCACGGCGATTTTGCCCCGGAGTATAACGTGACTTTTTTCTATAAGTCCCCTTCCGCTATTGACATGCCTAACCTTCACCTTTTGCTCGCACCGGGCACACCGGTCGCTTTCGAAGAGGAAGTCAACCGCATCGTTGCCGATGTCACCGGCAAGAGCGACTTTACCATTGAGCACCTGCAAAAAAGCCGGGATCAGGCTGCCCGGAGTGTATGGGTGCCTATGATCAGCATGTTGAGTATTTGCGGATTTCTGGTGCTTAACGTAGCGCTGGGCCTGTTTGGCGTACTCTGGTATAACATCAGCAAGCGGCGGGCGGAAGTAGGGCTCCGGCGTACCCTTGGCGCGAGCCGGACAGAAGTAAGCCTGCAGTTTATAGGAGAAATCATGATCGTGAGCCTGCTGGCTCTTTTGCTCGGGGTCGTCTTTGCGGTACAGCTCCCTCTGATGGGTGTGCTGGAAGGTGAAATCGAAGCCTTTGACTACTATGTGGCCATGGGGGTAGGTGCAGCCTTCATCATTGGGCTGGTTTTGCTTTGCACTTTCTATCCGTCACAGGAAGCCGGACGACTGCAGCCTGCGATCGTGCTGCACGAAGAGTAATAAAAAACTAGGGCAAACGCACCAAAATTTGAATGAGATTGGAGCACGCTTGGAACATGTCGCGGAACACGTAAGAGCGGGTGGCGGCTGCCGAAATTGCATGTTCGACGGAGGAGTTTGCGAATTTCTAGCGCTTTTGCTTCGTTTTGGGTCCCGGTGCACCGGGACAAAATGAAGAGCCCCGCTGGCTTGAAGCGAAGAACAGACTAAATCGCCATGCCCGAGAGCCTTCATCGCCCGTTTTCACGAGAACTTAGTTTGGTGCGTTTGCCTAATAAAAAAAGCCTCCTATCCCACATAATTTAACTACTTTTCATCCTATGAAACCCAATTCAGCTCATATCCTGATCATCGACGATGACGAAGCGGTCTGCGTTTCGATGAAGCTGCTGCTCAAACGGGCAGGCTACAGCACCGCTTCCATCAGCCGGCCTCAGGATATGGAAGAGGCGATGGCCAAAACACTGCCCCACCTTATCCTCCTGGACATGAACTTCACCATTGACACATCGGGGCGGCAGGGGCTGAGGGTTTTGCAACAACTACAAGCCAAACATCCGGAAATTCCGGTGGTGCTGATGACCGCCTGGGCGACCGTCCAACTGGCGGTGGAGGGTATGAAGCTCGGGGCCCGCGACTTCATCGCCAAGCCCTGGGATAACAAAGCGCTGCTGAAAACCATCAAAACGCTGCTGGATTTACAAACCCCGGCAGACGAACCCACACCTTCTAATATAGGCTTTGAACACATCGTAGGTGAAGATCCGGCTTTCCTGGAGACGCTGGCGGTAGCCAAACGCATCAGTCCAACGGACGCGAGTGTGCTGATCCTGGGCGAAAGCGGCACCGGCAAGGAAGTCCTGGCAGAAGCCATCCACTATCAGTCGGAGCGGCAGAAGGCGCCTTTTGTGCGGGTCAATCTTGGGGGGATTAGCTCCAGCTTGTTCGAGAGCGAGCTGTTCGGACACAAAAAAGGAGCCTTTACCGATGCCATCGCTGAGCGCGAAGGGCGGTTTGCCAAAGCCAACGGCGGCAGTATTTTTCTGGATGAGATCGGTGACCTGCCCCTGCCCAATCAGGTGAAACTCCTCCGGGTACTACAGGAGAAGACCTTTGAGCCCCTAGGCAGCAGCGAGACGCTCCGGGTAGACTGCCGCGTCATCAGCGCTACCAACAAAGACCTTTCCGCCATGGTCGCAGAAGGGACTTTTCGGGAAGATTTGTTCTATCGCATCAACCTCATCAAGCTGACCCTGCCGCCACTGCGGGACCGCCCCGGTGATATCCCCCTGCTGGCCGATCATTTTCTGGCAACCTTCAAGCGCAATTATCAGCGCCCGGAACTGCACCTGAGCCCGGGTGCCAAAAAATGGCTGCGGCAACAGCGTTTTCCTGGCAATATCCGGGAGCTGCGCAACCTCATTGAACGCAGCGTGCTTGTCTCCGGAACGGCTGCACTGGAAGCCGCAGATTTGCAGCAGCTCTACCAGCCGGCAACGGGCCAATTGCAGGGCGGCCTGCCCCTGCCCGAAGTCGGCAAAGCCTCGCTGGAGGAAATGGAAGTGGAAATGATCCGCCGGACGCTGCGCCACCACGATGGCAACATCACCCTCGTGGCTCAGGACCTGGGGCTGACCCGGTCTGCGGTATACCGGCGGTTACAAAAATACGGAATCCCCTATGCGACTTAACTGGCAGTATTTCCTGTACATGGCCCTGTTGCATGGACTGCTGGGGCTTATGGCGTATAAGCTTTTGGAAGAAGTGGTAGCCTGGCTCCTTTTGGTAGAACTGGGGTTGCTTCTCTCTTTCGTGCTTTCCTACATTCTGTATCGAAAGTTCACCCGCCCGCTTCGGCTCCTGGGCACGGGCATTGACGCAATCAAAGACCAGGATTTTTCCGTCCGTTTCCGGCCTACGGGCTCTGCAGAGATGGACCGCCTGGTCAAGGTCTACAATCAGATGCTGGACCACATCAGGGAGGAACGGCGGCAGGTGCAGGAGCAGCACTTTTTTCTGGACCGGCTGATACAGGCCTCTCCGGCAGGTATCGTCCTCCTTGATTACGACGGGCACGTTACGGAAATCAACCCGATGGGACTTGAGCTGTTGGGGCTGCGAAACCCGCCGATCGGGCAAAAGCTGGAAGCCATCAACCACCCTATGTTAAAGGAGCTTGCCGGGTGGGACTCCGGACAATCGGGTATTCTTTCCGGAAAAGGGCAGGAGCGTTACCGATGCGAAGTGGCGCAGTTTGTCCACCGGGGCTTTAACCGCAGGTTCCTCATGATACAGGAGCTATCCAAAGAAATGCTGGCCACCGAAAAGCGGGCGTACGCCAAAGTCATCCGCATGATGGCCCACGAGGTCAACAACTCCATTGGTGCCATCAACTCCATTCTGCAGAGTACCATTGAAGCCTACCCTGAAGTGCCCGGTGACGAGTTTGCCGAAGATATTAAAGCCTCGCTTGCAGTTGCCCATCAGCGCAATCAGCGGCTGAACCAGTTTATGCGCAACTTTGCCGAAGTGGTCCGCCTGCCTGAGCCCACCCGGAAATGGGTGGTAATAAGCGAGGTATTGGAGCGCGTAAAGCAGTTGATGCTTCCCCTGGCCCAACAGCAAAATACCAACCTGGAACTGGTCAAACCCGACCAGCCTATCCGCTTCGAAATCGACGAAGAACAAATCGAGCAAGCCCTGGTCAACATGGTCAAAAACGCTTTGGAATCGCTCGGCGGGGGCGGTACCGTCAAGCTGATAAGTACTGTAAACCCCGCTCAGATCGTAGTAGCCGACAACGGCCCGGGCCTGCCGCCGGGTGCTGAGCAGGAATGGATGTCCCCTTTCTTCAGCACCAAGCCCGAAGGACAGGGCATAGGGCTGACCCTCATCAAGGAAATTGCCCGTCAGCATGGTGGCCGCTGTGAGCTGGAAACCCTGCCCAATGGGTGGACGGAGTGCAGAATCCGCTTTCATTGATTTCCAACAATAGACTTCCAGCCTCAGCGCTTTGACAGTGTACAGCCTTTGCGGCTTTTGGAAGCTCAGCCTAAGCCGATGAACGCATGTACGACTAGGGTACAGCGTATTTTCAGCATAAGTACGCCACGTTTTTTTGATTTTTGACAACTCTCACCCCTCTCTAATGACAATTGTCACCCCCCCTTTTAGCGATGGCCCTTAGCTTTAAGTCCAGAACGAAAAGAGAACGAAAAACCTCTTTTCCTAGATCGCAAAACAAACAAAAACATGAGCCGAAGCCTATTCCTCAGGGACAGCGTCGTGCGCAAGAACCTTATGGCGCTCACCGGATTGTTCCTGTGCCTGTTTTTAGTGATTCACCTCGCCGGCAACTTACAGCTCCTTCTGCCCGCTGAGCAAGCTCAGGTGCAGTACAACCACTACTCAGAGCTGCTGTCCCACAATATTTTCATTAAGATCGTTTCCTACGCCCTGTACGCCAGTATCATCGCCCACGCGGTCTATGCACTGATCCTGACCCTTAGGGCCAGACAGGCACGCGGTGCACAAGGCTATGCCTACGACAAGCGGGGACAGGTCACGCCCTGGTACGTACGCAATATGGGTGTGCTGGGGGCTTTGCTCCTGGCCTTCATCATCATCCACATGCGCGACTTCTGGTTTCAGTACAAGTTCACCGAAATGCCGCTGGATGCTGAAGGGCGCAAGGATCTCTACACTATAGTCGCCGTTGCCTACCAGCAGTTATGGTATGTTGCCCTTTACGTGGGGGCTATGCTTGTACTGGGTTTCCACCTGCTGCACGGCTTCCATAGTGCATTTCAAACCCTGGGGCTATACCACAGCAAATACAATCGCTGGGTCAAATGGGCTGGCTATGGGTACACCTTTATTATAACTGCCGGCTTTACCATCATCCCTATCTACATGTACTTCACCCAAAACCAGCTCCTGCCATGAAATTAGACGCGAAAATACCAGAGGGCCCGCTACAGGAAAAATGGAACCGCTACAAAGCGACTTGCCGCCTCGTGAGCCCCAACAATAAAAAGAAACTGGACATCATCGTCGTGGGCACCGGCCTGGCAGGCAGCTCTGCCGCCGCTTCCTTTGCGGAAATGGGCTACAAGGTCAAATCCTTTTGCTTCCAGGACAGCCCCCGCCGGGCACACTCGGTAGCGGCACAGGGTGGTGTGAATGCCTCCAAGAACTATCAGAACGATGGCGACAGCGCCTTCCGGATGTTTTATGATACCCTCAAGGGGGGCGACTTCCGGGCGCGCGAAGCCAATGTCTATCGCCTGGCGGAATGTTCTGCCAACCTGATCGATCAGGCTGTCGCGCAGGGCGTTCCTTTTGCCCGCGAGTACGGTGGGTACCTGGCCAACCGCTCCTTTGGGGGGGTACAGGTCCGGCGTACGTTCTACGCCCGTGGCCAAACTGGTCAGCAGTTGCTCCTCGGGGCCTATTCTGCCCTCAACCGGCAGGTGGCCGAGGGCAATATCGAACTCTTCTCCCGTCACGAAATGCTGGAGCTCGTGCTCATCGATGGCAAGGCCAGAGGCATCA
>CAZNHN010000188.1:2515-11708 GCA_964572415.1 uncultured Phaeodactylibacter sp. | reverse complement strand
GCCAGCGGCAGGGCGTCGGTCGCAGCGTCGTCGGCCGCGGCGTCGGCCACACCGGCTGGTTCCGGGGTGCGATGGGTTGGATGGACAATTGGGGGCTCTATGGCAAAAGGGTAGGGGTGATTGCCCAAATTGAGATCACCTACGAAAACGGTCAGCGGGACATGATCCTGACGGATGGTAGCTGGACAGGCACAAGCGAAGGCCCCATCCGCATGAACAGCATCTACAATGGCGAAACCTACGACGCCCGCATGGAACCTACCGGATGGAGCCGACCGGGCTTCGACGCCCAAAACTGGCAGCCGGTAACGGTGGCGGGCCATTCTAAATCCAACCTCATTGGCGCTGTTTCCGTGCCGGTTCAGCAGGTGAAGGAACTTGCTCCGGATACCATCTTCCGCACCCCATCCGGTACATTGGTCGCCGACTTTGGTCAAAACCTGGTAGGCTGGGTCCGCCTGAAGGTCGCGGGCAAAGCAGGTACCACCGTGACCATCCGGCACGCCGAAGTGCTCGACAAGGAAGGAGAGTTCTACACCGCCAATTTGCGTGCCGCCAAAGCTACACTGACGTATACCCTCAAAGGGGGAGCGACGGAAGTCTACGAGCCAAGCTTTACCTTCATGGGCTTCCGCTATATCGCCGTAGAGGGCTTCCCGGGGGAGCTGAAGCCCGAAAACGTAACCGCTGTGGTCATTCATTCCGCGATGGAACCGACTGGTACTTTTGAATGCTCAGATACCCTGATCAATCAGCTGCAGCACAACATCGTCTGGGGGCAAAAAGGCAATTTCCTGGATGTCCCAACCGATTGCCCGCAGCGGGACGAGCGCCTGGGCTGGACGGGCGATGCGCAGGCGTTCTGCCGCACGGCTGCCTTCAATATGGACGTAGCCGCCTTCTTCACCAAATGGCTGAAAGACCTGCACGCGGATCAGTTAGAGAACGGAGGAGTACCATTCGTGATTCCTGACGTGCTGCGTAATAATGGTGTATCCGCCGGCTGGGGCGATGCGGCGACGATCATCCCCTGGGATTTGTACCAGGTGTATGGCGATACGAGCCTGCTATCCGTGCAGTATCCCTCGATGAAGGCCTACGTAGAGTACATCCGGGAGCAGGCTGGTGATGCATTGATGTGGAAAGGTGGGAGCGTTTTTGGTGACTGGCTGTTTTACAAGCCCCACGGCAATAACCATACTGCCCCCGATGGCTACACCGATCCGGATATGATCGCCACGATGTTTTTTGCGCACTCCGCTCATTTGCTGTCTCAGGCGGCTGGCGTACTGGGGAAAACAGAAGAGGAGATGGAGTACCGGGCCGTCTACGAAGCGGTCAAAGCCATTTTCCAGAAAGCATATGTTACCCCATCCGGCCGTATTGCCTCCGATTCCCAAACGGCTTATGTGCTGGCATTACAGTTTGGGCTGTTGCCGGAGCCCCTGCGCGCCAAAGCTGCCGCCCATCTGGTGGACGATATCCGCAGGCGTGAAAACCACCTGTCTACCGGCTTTTTGGGCACGCCCTATCTGTGCCATGTCCTTTCCGATCACGGCTACACGGAAGTCGCCTACGATCTGCTGCTGCAAAAGTCCTATCCCTCCTGGCTGTATCCGGTGACGATGGGCGCCACGACCATCTGGGAACGCTGGGACGGGCAGCGACCCGACAGCACCTTTCAGGATACAGGCATGAATTCTTTCAACCACTACGCCTACGGCGCTATAGGTGACTGGATGTACCGGGTAGTGGCCGGTATTGAGCTGCTGGAGCCTGGCTACCGAAAAATCCGTATCCAACCTCAGCCTGATGCCCGCCTGGGGTACGCCAAAGCTTCTTTTGAGAGCCCTTACGGCAGGATTGCCTCCGGCTGGTCTTTGAATGAGGGTGAGCTGGTACTTAACGTAGCCATCCCACCCAATACCACAGCAGCAATCGAACTGCCCAATGCCAATCTTTCTGCAGTCGAAGCGGATGGAGGCCCTCTGCTATCTCACCCAGATTTTGCGAATGCGCGGCAGGTCAATGGGGCTGTGACTTTTGAGGCGGTGCCGGGAGCTTATGAATTCAGGTATCGGTATGAATAGGGGGCAAAGTCGAGGAAAACGATTTGTACGTTATTTTAACTTGTATGTTTTTTAAATAAAGCGTAAATTAGCGTACATGGAAAAAGATTTGCTAACCATGGCAACTGAGCGGCTTTCTGCCAATTTGGGAGCTGGATTTAGTGTGAATATCGAATCAGGTACGCTGACGGATAAGGATAACGAGCATTATTTGTTGGTATCTTATCACGGCAAAGAACAGGCATGGCCTATACTGGTATGCGATAGATTGTCTATTGGTTTTTTACAACAACATCGGTATTTACTGGAATCCCGGAAGCCCTGCATTATAACTGACTACATTTCAAAGCCTCTAAAATCTCATTTGAAATCGAAAGCCATTTCATATGTTGACGCAGCTGGAAATGCTTTCCTGTATAATGGGAATGGCCTATTACTGCATGTGGAAACCAACAGAACCGAACGTATCAAAAAAGCCCAGGGAAACCGGGCATTCACCAAATCCGGGCTAAAGGTAGTTTTCCTGTTTTTAGCCAATGAGGATATTCTGAATTTGCCTTACAGAACTATTGCAGGATTAGCAGATGTATCAATTGATACAGTAGGAAAGACCATAAAAGGGTTGTTAAAAGACCATTACCTCCATCAGCAATCTTCGCGTCAGTATCAAATTGCAGACAAAGGACGTTTATTACGCGATTGGACGTTGTTCTTCAATAAAATATTACGGCCAAAACTGAAACAAAGACGGTTTGCTTTTAAAAATAGCAGCTCCTATTTTGCCAGCCTTTTAGAGAAAGCAAAAGGAAAGTACACCGTTGGAGGCGCGGCAGGAGCAGCGCATTTAACCAATTATTTGATTGCTGAAGATGCCATCCTCTATACCTCATCCTCATTTGTTGATTTGGCCAGGTACCTGGAGCTCGTTCCGAAAGTGAACGGGGAAATATTGATGACGGAGCAGTTTTGGATTGATCAGGCTGACTATTTGCCAGCAAAAGCTACAGTACCACCTGTACTGATTTACGCGGATTTGCTACTCAGCCCTTCGCCCCGGAATATAGATACCGCTAAAATTATCTACGATCAATATGTCAGATAAATTACTTGCGGCACTGAATATGCCTGAGCTTAATCAGGTCATTAAGGAAATGCAGGAGGCATCAGGTTTGCTTGATATTCCTTTTTTTGCTATTGGAGCTTTGGCCCGCAATGCATGGTATGTAGAGCATAATCAGCCGGTTAGAGGTACCCGGGATATTGATTTTGGAGTGTATGTACCTTCTGATCGTAATTACAATTTGCTTAGAGAAAAGCTGATCGAAGATTTTGCCTATACAGCTACTATGGAGAATAGCTTTTGCCTGATTTCTCCACATAGTATTCCAGTAGATCTTCTTCCTTTTGGTGAAATAGAAGAGCAAGGTAAAATTTTGGTTGAAGGTAAGGGGATGATTGATTTGAAGTTGGACGGTCTGTCTGCTGTTTTTCGAAATGGCCTCGTAAGAAAAGACATTGGAGAGCTTAGTATTAATTTGTCTTCTATTCCTGGTGTTGTTTTGCTAAAGCTAATTGCATTCGACGACCGTCCAGAACATCGCCTTAATGACCCCAGAGATATCAGCGCTATATTGGAGCACTATCCATACATCGAAACTGATATTATTTGGGAGGACTATAGTTTTTTGTATGAGTCAGAAAAAGGTCAATTAGAAATTGGTATCACAGCCCTTGGTTATGAATTGAATAACATTATTGCCGAAGATGAAATACTTAGGCAGAGGGTTCTACGTATACTCACATCCGCAATCAAAGAGGAAACAATCTTAGCAAAAGCAATGATTCTGGATCCAGAGCGTGATACGATTCAATCAAAGGTTATGCAGCTTAGGTGGCTAAAAAATGGACTGCTGGGCTTGTCATAGTGACGAAGAAATAAATGATGCAAATCCCTTACCTCATCCCCTCTAAAACCACCCGCATCCGCACCACCCGCTCTTCCCGGCTGCCCCAGAGTTCAATAAAGGGTACGCCCAGTTGTTGCAGTTCCTGCCGGTAGATGCCGTAAAGGGCTTCCCGCTCGTTGGGGTTTTCCCGCATGGGCCCGGGCTCCCAGGGAATGTCAATACCGCAGAGCACCCAAAGGTCGTATTGCCGGCTGTGCAGTTGCTCCAGTATCCAGGGGTGGCAGCGGCCGTACTTGAATTCCGACCAGACTTTCATCACCAGCATACCGGTATCAATGAAAAGGAAACCAGAAGCTTTTTCGGCATATTGACCTTCCCATTGTAGTTGCCCTTTGGCGATCTTTAGAAGATCCGCTTTGGTGTAAGGGCGGCCGAGCTGCTCCAGATAGGTACGGGCATATTCCGGCACATAAACCGTGCCCCATTCCTTAGCCAGCCGTTTCGCTATTGCAGACTTGCCGGTAGATTCCGGCCCGGTAAAGAGTATGCGCTTCATGGGGCAAATGTAGTAAACTTAGCCATACACATTCATCCTGCACTACAACAGATTCGGTCGCCACTTGCGCTCCCTCGTCCGGTTTCGTTTTCAACAGGGTGGAAAGGGGGCTACTTTTGAATTGTAATCAACGAAAAACAGTCACCAAAATTAGTGAATCATGAAAACGCAATGGTTAGTTATTACTTTGTTCTTCGCCCTTATTCTTATTAATGTAAGCGCTCAGGACAGCGGCAGTCGCTTTGGTTTTGAGCTGAACGGTGGTGCGGGCTTCCCGATACAGGAGCTGGGCGGCACCGAACTGGAAACCGGGCTGAACCTTGAGGCCACCTTCCACTACCGCCTGCTGCAACATACGGGGCTTTACGCCGGCTGGGGATGGGCCCACTTTGCAGGTAACGATCAACTGGATTACGAAGAGACAGGCTACGTAATGGGGCTCACTTTTGAGCATCCGTTCCCGCAGTCGTCCATCAGCTACTACCTTAGAGCAGGGGCGCTTTACAATCACCTGGAAGTGGAGGATGACAGTGGCGAGATCATCAACGATACCGGTCATGGCTGGGGCGTACAAACTGCTGCTGGTGTGAATATCCCGATTGGCGGGAAATGGAGCCTGACGCCCGGCGTGAAATTCCATGCCCTCAACCGCGATCTGGAAACCGGCCCACAAGCCACCGATCTCAACTTGCGTTACCTTTCCGCCAGAGTCGGTATTCGGAAGGTCTTTTAATTGAAAGCAAGAATCACCCGATGGTCCTGACAAGCGCAGCTTCGTCAGGACCACTGCTTTTTATCATTTGCGCCCTTTAGGCGCTTTTGTATTTTCCCACCTTATAAACTGTACGCCATGAATACTTATCGTATTGCCGGTCCGTTTCCAATCAGAAAGCTATTGTTTCTGATGTTGACGCTTGCCATCGGAGTGCAGTTAGGAGTCATTTCCTACAACCACTTCAGTGGCTTTTACCCCTTGTCAGGCTGGGCGCATTTCAGCATACGCCTGGGGCGGGGCATTCTGCTGAGCCTGATCGCGGGCAGCCTGATGGCTTTTCCTGACCTTTGGCTGATTCAGTGGCTCAACCGGTGGGTGCCCTGGAATGCCCGGGTGCCGGAGCGCCTGTTGCTGCAATTGTTGCTGACGGTAGTTGTGGCGCTTTTGGTGGGGTTTGCAGCGACCTTCACGGCCAACGCCCTGCACCCATACCAGAATCCGCTTCCCAAAGTACTGTTGTACAATGCCCTGATTTTCTCAGTGGTTAACATCGTACTTATGGCCATCCTGGAGGGCATGTTATCCTTCTGGGAAAACCGTGCAGCTCAGGAGCGGGCGCAGGCGCTGGAGCGGGAGCTTTCGCAAATCCGGTTTGAAGTGCTCAAGCATCAGATCAACCCGCACTTTATGTTCAACAGCCTCAATGTATTGTCGGGGCTGATCGAGCAAGACAAAGCCAAAGCGCAGGACTTCATTGATGAATTTGCCCTGATCTACCGCTACGTGCTGGAAACCATTGAGCAACCGGTGGTAGCCCTGAAGTCAGAGCTGCGCTTTGCCCATTCTTACCTCTTTCTGCAGCAGCTGCGGTACGGGGAGGGCGTACAGGTAGACCTGTCGGTGCCGGCAGAATACCTGGAGCAGCTCATGCCTCCGCTGTCTATGCAGGTGGTTTTGGAAAACGCGATTAAGCACAACATCGCCAACGCCGCTCATCCCCTGCACATTGAGGTGTCGGTGGAGAGCGGGCAATTGTTGATCCGCAATAATGTACAGCCTAAAATTTCGAATAGCTACTCAGCGGGGTTGGGGCAGCGCAACCTGGCTAAACGCTACCAAATGGTGAGCCCGGAGCAGCCGGCCTTCATCATGGGGGGCGATTATTATGAAGCCCGCTTGCCACTGATAAAAATGGAAACCGGATGAAAGTGATTATCGTAGAAGACGAAGCTGTGGCCGCACAGCGCCTGGAGCGCCTGCTTAAGGATATCGCACCGGAAACAGAGGTGCTGGCGACCCTGGGATCCGTAAAAAACGCTACCCAATGGCTGCGCACTCACCGCGCCGACCTGATTTTTCTGGATATTCAATTATCTGATGGGCTGAGCTTTTCCATTTTTGAATCAGTACCGGTCTCTACACCGGTTATTCTGACCACGGCTTATGACCAATACGCCATCAAGGCATTCGAGCTGAACAGCATTGCTTACCTGCTCAAGCCGATCCGCCGCGCTGCGCTGGAAGAAGCTCTGAATAAGTTCCAGTCCCTGCGCACGGCCTTCGCCATTGATTTTCAGTCCCTGCAGCAGGCTATGCAGCCTCAACCTCGATACCGCGAGCGCTTTCTGATACAGGTTGGGGAAGTATTTCGGAAGGTGGAAACAACAGATGTCGCTTACTTTTTTTCGGCACACAAGAGCACCTTCCTCCGCACCCATGCCGGGAAGACTTACGACCTTGATCTCAGCCTCGACCGCCTGGAACCGGCCCTTGACCCCAACCTCTTTTTTCGGATTAACCGAAAGTACATCGTCAGCATGCAGGCCATCGGGCAAATGATTGCCTGGTCGCGCAGCCGCGTGAAGCTTAAGCTGAACCCTCCGCCCGATGAGGAACAGGATACCATCGTGAGCATCGACCGGGCGGGGGATTTTAAAGCCTGGATGGACCATTAACGCTGGTCGCGCATTTTTACCATAGTCAGAATAGTACCAATCGCCACCGTCTCGCCGGTTGCATCGTACACATCCACCATCCATTTGACGATGCCTTTGCGGATATCTTCCTCGTCCCGCTTTTCCTGACGGATTTTCTCCTTACAGCTAAACCGCACGCCGATGGTTGCGCCCGGATAAACCGGTTTGGTGAAACGGAAGTCCTCAATACCGTAATTGAGCAAAACGGGGCCTTTCCGCCCGTCCACAAACAGGCCGGCTGCTTTAGACAACAGGTAGTACCCATGTGCGACCCGCCGCTCGAAGATCGTCCCTTCCAGTGAGGTCTCATCTACGTGGGCGTAAAAGTGGTCGCCGCTCACATTCGCAAAGTTGACGATATCTGCCTCGGTAACGGTATGTTTGGCCGTGATGAGCGTCTCACCGACTTCCAAATCTTCAAAATGCTGCTGGAAAGGGTGAATGGCTTTTTCTTTGAAGGCTGCCCCTTTTTGGTACTGCCCGGTCACTGCCGTGATCATCGTCGGATGCCCCTGAATAGCGGTGCGCTGCAGGTAGTGCTTGACGCCCCGTACGCCGCCCATTTCCTCTCCGCCGCCAGCCCGGCCCGGCCCGCCGTGCACGAGTAAAGGCATAGGGGAGCCATGCCCGGTGCTCTCTTTGGCGCTTTCTTCATTGAGAATGAGAATGCGGCCGTGGTAAGCCGCTGTGCCCATTACGTAGTCAGTTGCGATGCGCTCGTCAGCTGTAGCTACGGTGCTCACGAGGGAGCCCTTGCCCATATTTGCCAGTTCGATGGCTTCTCCAAGGTCTTTATAGGGCATAAGAGTGCTCACAGGTCCAAAGGCTTCAATATTATGAGCACCCTGTTTATTGAATGGATCGTCGTTGAGCAACAGGATAGGCGAGCAGAACGCCCCTTTGTCCTGATCGGCGCCCATGACTTCAAAGCCATCGGCCTGCCCGTATACGATATTCGTTTCTCCGGCCAGTTCCTGAATGCGCTGCCGCAGGGTTTCGAGTTGCTTTTTGCTGACTAGTGCCCCCATGCGCACCCCTTCCACTGTAGGGTTGCCGATGGTCGTCTTCTGCAATTGCTGGCTTAGCGCCAACTGTACATCCTCCACCAGGTTTTCCGGTACGATGATGCGCCGTATGGCTGTACATTTCTGCCCGCACTTGACCGTCATTTCCCGCCGCACCTCCTTGATGAACAGGTCGAAAGTGGGGGAGCCGGGCACCGCATCCTCGCCCAGAATGGCTGCATTCAGGCTGTCGGCTTCCATATTGAAAGTGACGGTATTTTCGATGATGTTAGGCAGGGCTTTCAGTTTGCGGCCGGTGGCAGCGGAGCCGGTGAACGTGACGGTGTCCTGTTCGCCCAGGGTGTCCAGAATGCCGTGGCCTTTTCCGCACACCAGTTGAACGGCACCTTCCGGTAAAATACCAGAGTCGATGATATCGCGTACCATGGCTTCCGTAAGGAAGGACGTAATTTCCGAGGGCTTGACCACGGCAGGCACGCCGGCCAGCAGATTGACGGAGAGTTTCTCCAGCATCCCCCAGATGGGGAAGTTGAAGGCATTGATGTGGACGGCAACGCCATGCTTAGGCACCATGATGTGATGGCCGATGAACGTCCCTTCTTTGGACAGCCCCACCGCCTCTCCATCAATATGGAAAGGCTTGTCCGGGAACTGACGGCGCAGGCTGGCGTAGGCAAATAAGGTGCCAATACCGCCATCAATATCAATCCAGCTGTCGCCCTTGGTCGCACCGGTGCGATAACTGAGCGGATAGTATTTTTTGCGAATGCTGTGTAGGTGGAGCGCCAGCTTTTTGAGCATCTGCCCACGCTCGCGGAAGGTCATTTTCCGCAAATTGGGGCCACCCACCCGGCGGGCATAATCCATAATGGCGGCATAGTCGAGCCCGGCTTTTTCGATCGCCACGAGGTATTTTTTAATGATTGGTCTTGATACTTTTAAAGC
>CAZNHN010000188.1:0-2505 GCA_964572415.1 uncultured Phaeodactylibacter sp. | reverse complement strand
CGAGCCCTTCGCTCCCGCAGGTGGCAATCAGCTCCCCGGTGACAGCATCGTATTGGGCAAAGCCTTTTCCATCGTGGGGCGTCCACTGGCCAAGGAGGTAGTTATGAAGATTGGTATTGGGCATGGTTGGTTTTATTTGGATACACAAACGATCGTTCGTTCGCAAATTTACGAAAAATGTGGGAAGGCAGGTAGGTTTTAATTTTTGGCACGGTACTTGCAGTTAGTAAGACAGGTTAAAAAATCATAAGGTCACGATTTGTAATTTGCCCGCCTTCGAGCGGGCTTTTTTTATGTCACCTCCAAAATTTCATCTTCTTGCCCGTTGAAGGCGATCCTATCCCCTTTCGATTTCCCCAGCATTTGCTGAGCAAGCGGGGCCTGAGTGGAGATGCAGTAGAATACCGTTCCGTCCACTATGGCTTTGCCCATGCTGACCGATAAAAAATAGCACCCTTTTTGGGTGCGCACCAGGCTGCCCGAACTAATGGTAGTGCCGCTGTAAGCCGGGATCTGCCGGAGCTGTTGCAATTGAAACTGCGCCTGATCGAGCTGCGCCATGACCTTGTCCTCTTCCATCTGCATCATCGCCCGGCCGGTTTCGTATTTATCGCCAGCACTGCTTTTGGTTTCGTTGTTACGGGCTGCCTGAATGGTTTCCACAGATCGCTGCAGGGTGGCTATCCGGGCTTGCAATTGTGCCCGGCACTGATCGGTCAGGTGTTCTTTGATAGTCTTTCCCAATTTTTATCGGATTAAGTGGTGGTTGATGTAAATCATGGCTTGTTGAATTGCAAAGATTGCCAATGCTTCGTACATTAAAGGCAGATAAAACCAAATAAAATTCAAAATGAAACAACCAACCTTTCTGAATGCAACACTGAGGATATTATGTTTTTGCGGGCTTCCCTTGCTATTGGCGCAGTGTGTCAACACCGCAGAAAAAAACGAGGCGGACACCTCGCAGGAGGAAACTGTAACGGAGGCTCCGGTCCACAAAGCGGCTGACCCCTTAGAGCGGGGCGAGGAGCTATACCTTTCTTACTGTAAAATCTGCCACGGTGCAGATGGCGTTGCCGGGCCGATGGCTGATTTACTCAAAGTCACCCCTCCCGACTTGACCAAGATCGCTGCCCGTCGCAATGGCGATTATCCGGAAGCCCTGATCTTTGATATTGTCAAAGGCAACAAAGAGCTCAAGGGGCACGGTGGCGCTATGCCCGTTTGGGGCGAGACCTTCCGGGAATCTGAAAACCTGAAGACCGAAGCTGAAGTGGATGCGGAAATCCGCAAGGTGGTCGCTTATCTGAAAACGCTTCAGGAAAGTTAACTATTCTTCCCGTTTGATCGCCTCCCAGGTTTCGTACAATGCTTCCTGCCGGGGGCGGTCAGCCGGGATTTCCCGAAGGGGCTCTACCGGCTTCAGCGTGGCGTGGCAGTCGCCCGGCAGCGTCTGATACAGCTGTGTGCCTTTGGTCTTCCAGGCGATCATTTCATCACTAACGGTCTTGATGACTTTGCCCGGATTGCCTACCACCAGGCTGCGGGGCGGGATTGCTGCTTTAGCTTTCACGAAAGTGAGGGCCCCGATGATAGACTCCGCCCCGATGACGGCATTGTCCATGATAACGCTGTTCATGCCTACCATGCAGTTACGGCCAATATGCGCTCCGTGGATGATAGCGCCATGCCCGATATGGGCTGATTCCTCCAGCCGCACCGTCACCCCCGGGAACATGTGGATGGTACAGTTTTCCTGCACATTGCAGCCGTCTTCGATCACGATACCGCCCCAGTCGCCACGGATCGCCGCTCCGGGCCCGATGTACACATCCCTGCCGATGATGACATTACCGGTCACAGCCGCCTGAGGGTGCACGAAAGCCGATTCGTGGATAACGGGGATGAAGCCTTTGAAAGCGTAGATCATAAATTGTAGTTTAGAAGTCCATTCCAATTGTTGTTAAGGAAAAGTAATAAAACGCCAGGAATTGCGCTGGTTTTCGCTTTAAGATGAGATGGCAAAGCGCTCAATTTAGAAAATCAATACCAATGACGCGCCTTTGGGTGCGCTATATTGGTAGGAAATGGATGACAGTCGGGGAGAGCCGTGCCGTAGGTACGGAATGTGTTATTGATTATATATTTCGTACACGCCGGCTATGATAGGGCAGGCTTGGTAAGTTGTAAAAACAAAAAAGGCTACCCTTCCCGAAAGAAGCGGTAGCCTTATTGTTGTGGAGACGGCGAGAGTCGAACTCGCGTCCAGCGAAAGCACTCATAAGCCTTCTACATGCTTAGTACCACATTGAAATTTTCGAGCTTGGGGGAGGTCGCGGTACCCACCCATGACCAAGCCTTAGCCCCTTAATTTCGCAGTCTGTTCGGAGCAGGGCAGACCACTAGCCTAAAGGTTGGTTGATATGCGGCACGCTGTGTATTAGGCGTCAAGCGTACGGCACAAAGGCTTTCTAAGACCTAGTCTTAGGCAGCCATGGCATACTG
>CAZNHN010000187.1:5836-11713 GCA_964572415.1 uncultured Phaeodactylibacter sp. | reverse complement strand
TACGTGACCTCAAAATCCACCCACGGGATAAGGACCTTGTTATTGGCACCTTTGGGCGTTCGGCCTGGGTACTTGATGACACCCGCCCGATGCAGGAGATTGCCAGGACGGAAGGCGAGATATTAAAAGACACTTTCCGGACCTTCCCGGTCCCCGATGCTTACCTGGCTAATTATAAAAGTTACGAAGGCTCTCATTTTCCGGCAGATGGGGAGTTCAGTGGGAAAAACCGCTCGCCCTACGCCCGGATTACCGTTTGGCAAAAGCCAGCTGAGGAAGAAGAAGCTGATGAGGAGAAAGAAGAGGTGGACAAGCAGGAGGCTGAAGAGGAGACTCAGGAGAAAGGCCGGAAGCTGGGCAAGAAAGCCCAAATCGTCGTGCTTGACATGGCAGGGGACACCATTCGCCGGTTTTCAGAAAAGCTTAAGCCCGGGATGAACCGCTTTACCTGGGACCTGCGCACCGAAGGCGTACGATTCCCTTCCCGGCGGGCGGCGAAGCCTGACAGCGATCCACCACGCGGGTATCAGGTACTCCCCGGTGAATACAAGCTGGTCATCAGTAGTGGAGACTTTTCCGATTCCACAAAAGTAGAGGTCCATGCCGATCCGAGACTGGACGTTGATTTGGCGGATTTGCGGGCGGAGCACGCGGGCTATCAGGCGTTTTATGAGATGGTGGAAGAAGCCGAAGAAGCTTTTTCTCGTCTTCAGGAGGCTCAAAAAACCATCAAAAGGGTAAACGAAGCGCTGGTCCATGCACCAGACAGTACGCTGAAGGACATCAAAGAGCAAGGCAAGGTCCTACAGGACAGCATCACGCAGCTGGAAGAATTGTATATGTTACCGGAGGACTTTAAAGGCATCCGGCGGTCTACTGGTTTGCTCAACAGTACTTTATACGGCGTATATTCCTACATGGAAGGTGTGCAGGGAGCACTATCGCCAATGGGGCAGGTGAAACTAGACCAGGCAAAAGCGCAGGTCCGGGAAGTGACGGGTAGAATAGACGAGTTTTTTGACCAGGACTTTACCGCTTACCGCAAGGCAGTTGAAGCCGTTCCCTTCTCTCTCTTCAAAGAGTGATGTTGAAGGCTTGAGCCAGAAAAGGAGAAGCCCCGTTGGTATATCAGACCGGCGGGGCTTCTTTGCGTTTAAGGATACTACGGAAAGTTACTTTTTGGTGCGCTTTCCGCCTTTGAGCTCCTTTTGAAGCTGCCCGAGCTTTTCCCATTCACCAGCGTTGGCCAGTTTCGCCTGCTCCATCCAGGTTGCCGGATCGTGCATTTTGTAGCGAGGACCAGCTGCGTTCAGTACTTCCTGTACTTTTGCCTTTTTTGCGGTGGCGAGGTCTTTGAATGTCTTGATGCCTGCTTCGGCCAGCAGAGTAGCGATTTTAGGGCCAATGCCTTCAATTTTCTTGAGGTCATCAGTTGCCGTCTTCTTTGCTGCGGTTTTCTTAGCAGGCGCCGCTTTTTTCGTTGCCGCTTTTACCGGAGTAGCTTTTTTAGCTGCTTTTTTGACAGGTGCTGCCTTTTTAGCTTTGGCAGGAGCCGCCTTTGGCTGAGCTTCCAGAACAACTACGGAGTTGTCGATGCCAAAGTAAGGAGAAGGGATGTAGCCATCCGCCTGATGGTCGTTTTCCCAAGTCGCCTCATCTATGAGGTAACGGAACTGGTACTGACGACCGGTTTCCAGTTCGAGTACGGCTTTGTACTCATCTTTAGCGGCTTTCATTTTAGGAGCAGACTCCGGGCTCCAGTTGTTGAAGTCACCGAGGAGTTTCACTTCCTTTGCGCCATTAACGGCGTGGGCAGGCAGGCTGAAGGTTACTTTACAGACTGGCTTTGATTTCAGATACTGTTTCTTAAGCATGGTTATAAGTTTTTTGATAGTGTTTGGTTTACACTAAGGTGCAAAGCTATTACAAAAATAGATTTAATTCAATGCCTGTACAAAGATAATTGCCTGATTATCAGTAGCCGGGTATTAGGGATGGACAACAAAGGCATGGTCGGTTCGGGTAGGCTCGGAACAAAAAGTGCAGATTAGCCATTTCATCCGTTTTCTTTTTTTAGGCAACCGTTCCTTTCCGAATTTAGTACGGTTTAAAAAAAGTCAATTTGACCGGGGCATTTCAATTAAAAATTATTTTCTTATTTAGATTTTTTTTATTTAACTTTACACTTGTCTTGAAAACCCAATCAAAGCAGACAATACAAAAACTCACCGGCTTTTAAGCCATCCCCTTTACCTACAATTAGCAACAACGGCTATTCATTTAGCCTCCTGTAATTAAAGATACACCCTTGATTTTGCGGAAAAAGCGCCTAAAACCCTAAATTAAAGCGCTGGCAACTTGTTTTGTACTTCCCCCATGCCAAATTAGATTTTGCTGTTTACGCAAATTATAATCCACCTACAAACTAAATACTGAAGTTACAACTATCGTGGCTATGTACGCTAATGTATGTGTGTACTGCCCGATAAAATCTGGTCATGCCTGGAGGTAAGACCTGGTACTAAGAATTTTTTTGCCTGCTTAGCGGCGAGGCCAACGATCTGGAGCTGAACAATACTACTTAAACCTAAGAACTCCAGCAGACACTATGAAATTATTTTAGCCGCTGCTTCACGGATGCCTGCCTTTGCGCAGTGCATCCGTTTTTTTGTTCCAACCCACCGTAAAAGCTAATGCCCCCGCACCCACATTTAGCAGGGTGCAGGGGCATTACCACTTGCATATGTCCTACAGTCTGACTTATATGCTAAGCTTGCTGCGCAGGCTTGCCGGTATGGCATCCTTATGCAGCAGGTACGACAGGGTCTTGTAGCGTACGTAGTTTTTGCTCACGTACAGATAACCTTCGTAATCGTTGCCTGTACCCCACGAGTTTTTCACGAGGTACCACTCCTTGCCGTTTTGATCTTTAGAGATGCCCACAATCTGCATGCCGTGGTCATCCGTGGTGGTATAGTTGTCGTAAGCCTCCTGACGCATTTCCACGGTGATTTCTGCTTCCGGCTTGGGGCCGTTGAAGAGTTGCTCCTGTTCTTCGGCTGACATGTCGGCGTAGTCCTGCTCTGGCACAAATGCAACACCGTTCTTCCAGGAGAAGTACTTCTCGCTTACATCCGCAGCCCAGGAAATGGAGTAGCCATTCTTCAAGGCATGGTCAATGATGGTGATCATATCCTCCATAGCCACGTTGTAGGACTCCCCGTAAGTCCAGTTGTCCGGTACCAGAATGACACACTTTTCGTATAGCGGGTGGTGGGTCCAGCTTGTGACCTGCACATAGTCGCTGGCTTCCACGCCCACGACTTCTTCTGCAAACGACTTGGGGGTATAAGTCTTGCCCATGTACTCAAACGACTCCGGGTGTTCGCCCAGGTAAACATCAAGTACTTTGTTGTAGGCTTCTTTCCAGACGGGGGAGAGGCGTCTGTTTTTATTGGCAATGACGGCATCGAGCATGCCTTTCAGGATGGCTTCCATCTCACCGTGGCGATTGTAGTCATAGCCGTAGTTCAGCCCGGCGTATGCCGACTGAGGTACCGCTCCATATTTGCCATACATATCGATCACATCCGGGAGTGCACCGCCCTGCCCGAAGTTCAGGTTGCCATGCAGGCGCACGTAGCGGTCAGCTTTTTCTTCGTAGGTATTGCGCACGGTGAACATTTCCGCCAGGTCTACCGGGGCTTTGCCCATGCGAATCATTTCGGACTCCAGAAAGGAGTTAGAGCTGTAGCTCCAGCAGGTGCCGGAAGCGCCCTGATTTTTCACAGAAGTACGCTCCAGGTCTATTACCGGCGTCCATTGGAAGCCGGCTTTGGCATTGTCACTTTGGTTGTCTTTTACTTTGTTGATCAGGTCTACCTGAGCGCCCGCGGGCAGCGCCAGCAAAAGGGCAAACAGGAAAACCAGGATTGGATTGAGCTTCATGATTTATCTTTTGATGTTTCGGCGGAAAAATAAGGAAATCTGCCGAAAAGACCTATGTATTTGCTCAACCCGCCTGCCTGTAGGGATCTGCAGCACCTTGTTTATGTTACCGCTTCCAACTCTTCAGACAAGGCAACTTTCGATTCCAGGGCACGTTCTTCGTGCATGACAATAGTGGCAGCCACGGCTGCAATAAGTGGCGCTAAAATCGGGCCGAGCACCGGTACCCAGAAAAGCAACCGGACAACGATGCCAATCGCGAGGTTGATCCCAAGGTGTTCCTTGGCTTTTTCAAAGCTTTCGCTAATGCTCATACCATACTGCTCCTGATAGTTGTCTACAACCGAAAAGCCCAGAAAGAATGCTTCGATTAAAAAGAGAAATGCTGGTTTCAAAAAGTCCAGGAATTCAAAGATGCCAAAAAATATCTTCACCGGCAGGGCCACGAGCAGTGTCATCAGCCAGGCGAAACCACTGACGATCAGCATACGAATCTGTGCATTGAGAAAGTCTCCAAACCCGGATTTACTATCCTTGCCTGCGATAATGCGCAGCGTTTGCCGGGACGCATGAAAAATGATGACCTCCAGCAAGACGAGCATCAGGAACCGGCTCCCGCTATCTGTCAGGAAACCGATACTATTGTCATAAAGGTTCTGAGCAAAGGAGGTCACTCCGGAAAAAGACAGCGCTAAGGCGTTCCCGTTGAAGCCTTCAAAGAATTCCAGGGCATTACCAATCATGTTGAGCCCTACAAGTATGGCCACAAAAGTAAGGATACGGGAAAACCAGCCATAGGTCCAGAATCCTTCCCACACGCGCTCTTTGAGAATAAACCGCACGGCGGCGGGAAAACTCACTACCGTATACCGGAATTGTTCTGCCTCTTCTTTATAGTCAATGTCTTTCCACTTCATGGTGCCGGGTTTGAAAGAAGGCTAATTTAACCAAGAAAAGCTCAACGTAAAAACGTTTTCGTTGAACATCGCCTGGTTTTGGACAAACGACCCAACCCTTTGGGTAAGACACTGCGACTTAGAGGTAAATACGGCAAATTAAATTATGACAGGTATGAAAAAGTACTTTTTGTTTTTTATGGTGGCTAGCCTGGTGTGGAGCTGTGAGACAGATGACACGGATGGGATCAACCTGGAGTATAGTCGCTTTGATGGCTCCAACGGCGGTTCTAGTTTTGGCTATGACGTAACAGGCGAGCAGTACGCCGAAATTATCGAAAATCCGTTCATCGCCACCTCCGACGAGCCAACTTCCACCTTCTCCATTGATGCAGATGGGGCATCCTACAGCAATGCCCGCCGGTTTCTGAACGATGGCATTCTGCCGCCGCCGGATGCCCTGCGCACCGAGGAGCTGATCAATTACTTCGACTACAACTACCCGGCACCTGAAGGGTCGGATCCGATTGGGCTGAACGGAGAAGTCAGCCGTTGCCCCTGGGCGCCGGCCCATAAGCTGATCCGTATTGGCATCAAAGGGCAGACCATTGAGGAAGAAGATATTCCCCCTTCTAACCTGGTTTTTTTGATTGACGTTTCCGGCTCCATGAGCAGCGCAAGGAAACTGCCGCTTTTGCAGGAAGCCTTCAAGCTGCTGGCACAGGAACTTACTGCCGAAGACCGGGTCGCTATCGTTACCTACGCCGGACAGGCGGGAGTGGCATTACCTTCCACGCCCGGGGATCAAACTGAAACCATTATTGCTGCCATTGAGGGGCTTACCTCAGGTGGCAGTACAGCAGGCGCTGATGGCATCAATACGGCCTACGAAATCGCACTCGAAAACTACATCGAAGAGGGCAATAACCGGGTAATACTGGCCACCGATGGCGACTTCAACGTTGGGCCATCCAGTACGGAGGAATTGGTGCAGCTTATCGAAGAGCAACGGGAGCAAGGCGTTTTCCTGACC
>CAZNHN010000187.1:0-5701 GCA_964572415.1 uncultured Phaeodactylibacter sp. | reverse complement strand
ATAACGGCAACGGCACCTACGAATACATCGACAATCAGCAGCAGGCAGAGAAAGTCTTGGTGGAAGAGCTCGGCAAGCTCTACACCGTAGCAAAAGATGTAAAAGTCCAGGTCACCTTCAACACGAGTCTGGTGGAAGCCTACCGTCTGATCGGCTACGAAAACCGTTTACTCGACAACGAAGATTTTGAGAATGATGGGGCAGACGGAGGAGAGATTGGCTCCGGGCAGGCCATTACAGCACTTTACGAAATCAAGCCGGCCGGTGGCGGTGGGAGCAGCTTTGGCGTGCCTGCTTTCACCATCGAATTCCGTTATAAAGATCCCGCTTCGGAGGTCAGCCAGCTAATGTCTTTAGACATCCCCGATCAAAATACATCCTTCGACCAGGCTTCCGAGCATATGCGTTTTGCGGCCGGGGTAGCCAGTTTTGGGCTGCTGATGCGGGATTCAGAGTACAAGGGGCAAACCAGTTATGAACAGATTTATGACTGGTGTTCCGGGGCAATGACCTACGACCCGGGCGGCTACCGGCAGGAATTGCTGGAACTCATTGAGCAAGCCAATGAACTCAGCGACTAATTGCTTAGGGGCACTTCAAAGAAAAAAGTAGTGCCCTTGCCCTCTACGCTTTCAAAATCGATGCTTCCACCCAGGAGCTCCAGATAACGGTGCACGATATTCAGGCCCAGTCCGGTACCCTGTATGTTGGCTGCATTATCGGCCCGGAAGAAACGGCTGAACAGGTGTTTTTGGTCGCTCTCCGGGATGCCGATGCCTTCGTCTTGTATGCTTACCTTGAGAATACCCTGTTCAAGCCGGGCGGTTAGCCAGACAGTCGACCCGGGGTCGGAGTATTTAATGGCATTCGATAAGAGGTTGAGCATGATGTTTTTGAGGATTTTTTTGTCGATCATCACTTCCTCGCCGAGGCCATCAAAGTCCCGGACCACGCTTTGTTCTTTTTTCAAAAGGACATGCACATCATCAACGGACTCTTCGAGTAATTCCGGCAGGCTGACCGGAGAGGGCACGTTGCTGATTTTACCTTCCTCCAGCTTGCTCAGAGAGAGGAAGTCTCCCAGAATGCCAGTCAGATTGGTCACGGCAGACTGAATGCGGCGCAGGTGCTTTTCGCGTTTTGGCTGATGTCCGACCTCCGTGTATAGTTTAATGAGCTCGGAAGAAGAGGCAATAGTCGTAAGCGGGGTACGGAATTCATGCGACGCCATAGACACAAACCTGGATTTCAGCTCGCTGAGTTCTTTTTCCCTTTCGAGGGCCTTGCGCAGTTCCTCCTCGTTTTTTTTCAGGGCTTCCTCTGCGGCCCTCCTTTCCTTAATCTGCTCTTCCAGTTTCAGGTTAGACTGCAGGAGTTTGTTAACAACCTCTGTGAGTTTTTCAGTCCTTTCCTCCACTTTCTGCTCCAGCTCCCGGTTGAGGCTGATGATTTCCTCCTTTGCACGCCGCTCCTCAGTCAGGTCATGGATGACACCGGTAAATAGGAGCCCGACCTCGGTTTCGATACGGCTAATACCCAATTTGAATGGGAAGAGATCACCATTTTTCCGTTGCCCCTGTACTTCCCGCCCAATGCCAATCACTTTTCCTTCGCCGGTGGCCATATAGTTTTGGAGGTACCCATCGTGCTGGTCACGGTGCGGCTGCGGCATTAGCATTTTTATATTCTGGCCAAGCATTTCTTCAGGGGTATATCCGAAAAGCTTGCTGGTAGACGCGTTGGTCAGTTGTATTTTCCCCCGGTGGTCGATAATAATAATCCCATCCACCGCATTACCGATAACGGCTTCCAGGGTATTTCGGCTTTCTTTTAAGGCTTGGGCATTTACATTTTGCTGGGTAATATCCTGCAGCAGAATAAGGAAGATGTCTTCCCCCAATGCGGGGATCGGGCTGGTTATTGCATTGAGGCAAAGCGGGTGGTAATCTGGCGGATTGAGGTGAACCTGAAAGGATTGCTCCTGAGTGAGATCAAGCGTGGCCAGTTGTTTTCTCAGCGTAATACTAAGCGGGCTATCCGGATGCATTACCGCTGCTTCTGTATCCTCATGGATCAGATTAAGCAGCCGCTGATTACAGGTTAGCATTCGTTGCTGGTTGAGGTGATAAACGACCAGCCCGGTGGGGATCCACTCAAACATATGCCGGTAAAGCTCCAGGCTTTTGGCTACGGAATCCCTTAGTTGAAGGACGAGAAAGTAGAGGCCTTTTTCCTCTTCCCAGCCCCCTCTGAGGGTATAGGCAACGGTTTGGGACTGACCACTATGCACTACTTTGGCAATGCCATGCTGTTCGGTGGTGGAAAAAGAATTGGGGATATCCAGCACAGGTATGAAATCACGAATGTTTTTATCCCTGGCAGTTTGGGCGTCCACGCCCAGAATTAGAGCAGCCGGAGCGTCCAGACCGAGGATTTGCCCGTCAGGACGTATAGTGACCAGGCCACTGATTTGCTGACTCATAAAACGCTCAAAGAGTAGCGGTCTGTCCAGTGAAGGTTGATCGTAGTTGGGTGTATCTGACATTTTTTACTTGTGCGTTACCGGTGCGTAAATATAAACGCCTCCTTGTAAAAACCCAATACCGTAACACTTTATATCAACAACTGTTTGGGATGTCATAGTCTGTAATTGAGCTTGCAGGAGCTGGTCAGGCTGATATATTTCAAAGACCTGCCTGATAAATGTCATAAGTACTGTAGTGCCTTTTTGTGCACCTTGCTGTCAGATAAAAAATACAGGAGCATGGAAAAGATATTAGTACTAGGCTTGGGCAACAACCGGCACCGGCAGCTTTTCCGGCAGCTGGAAGAGGTTGTTCAGGAATTGGGCTTGACTGCTCCGATAGAACAGGTAATGGACGTGGAGACCATCCTCGCTTCGGGGGTGAGTTCCATCCCTGCCATTATTGTGAACGGTAAAGTCTTTTTTGACGGTAAAACCAATCCGACACGAGCAGAACTTCGACGCCTTTTTATGAGCGGTTTAGCACTGAGCGGGTAACGCCCGCCAATGCAGGCTGGGGTATTTTCCCTGTTTACCTCTTTTAGGAAGTTTGATGAAGAAAATATTGCTAATAGAAGATACGCCCACCATCCGGGAAAACATTGCTGAATTCCTGGAATTGCGAGGGCATGAAGTAATAGAAGCCACTAATGGCGAAGAAGGCTGGAATTTGCTAAAGGATGAAGCGCCGGAACTGGTCATCTGTGATGTTAAAATGCCGCTGATGGATGGTTTTCAGATTAAGACAAAGGCCAATCAGGTAGAAACGCTCAAAGATATCCCCTTTATTTTTCTCTCGGCTGCTGCTCAGAAATCTGACATTGCAAAGGGGCAGAGCCTTGGCGCCATTACTTACCTTACCAAACCCTTTGATATGAATGAACTCCTGGCCTGGGTGGATAAAGTTTAACGCTTTGCAGGTTACTAAAGGACGGAGAACCATTCTGCCATTTGACGACAACAGACGTGGCAACTCACAGGGTTTAGCTTTTCAGAACAGACTGTAAATCAGCGGGAGAGTAGGCAACAGACTTCAGGGTCTTGTTGTCTTCTTTTCGATATACCAAAAAGTGCCCGTCCTCTTCTACAACGTAGCTGTCAAAGCCGCGCTCCTTTTTGTAGTAGGCCATCGTCTGTTCTGCCTCCTCCCGGGTGCTGCAGGCCTTGCTCATATTGGAACGTTGCACTTCCTCAAACAGAGCTTTGAATCTGTCAGCCATTCCAAATTCCAGGATGGCTCCCGAGAGTACATACTGAATATCACAAAGCGCATCGGCAATTTCCGTGAGGTCGCGGTCTGCAATAGCCTGCTCCAGTTCCCTGACCTCCTCTGCCAGCAGGCTGACCCGGAGCTTACAGCGGGTTTCATCCGGAATCGTGGGCTCCGGCTCTATGGGGTGCTTAAAAGTACGGTGAAAGGCAGCAACCTGCCGCAGTGCATCTGGGTGGTCCATATCGTTCGGTTTTGCCCAAAAGTATTATTTTTCAGGCAATTTCCGGGGCCCTCGTCCAATCTGTAAATATTTAGTTTAGAGTCAAAGAACATTTATTAGCCTTTCACGCTTCCATATTGGCGTAAGTCGACTAATTTTGCGCTGTTTTTTGTCCAATTACCATTAAACTAAAAGCATTGGCTGCAACCAACCGATACTTTGACCTCATTGATCAGACCTTCTACTTCCCGCAGGAAGGCTTTGACCTGGAAGATGGGAACCTGTTATTCAATGGGGTGCCGCTCCGGTACCTTATAGAAAAATATGGCACTCCGCTCAAGCTGACGTATATCCCTAAGATCGGCTCCCAAATTAAGAAAGCCCGGAATATGTTTACCCGGGCCATGAAGGCGATGGGCTACCGGGGCAAGTACCACTACTGCTACTGTACCAAGAGCAGCCACTTCAGCCATGTGCTTAATGAAGTGTTGCGGCATGGCGTTCAGATAGAAACCTCTTCGGCCTTCGATATTGATCTCATCCGCCGCCTGCACAAGCGGGGCCGGCTGCAAAAGGACATCATTGTCGTTTGCAATGGCTTTAAAACCCGGGGCTACCTGGAGCGGATCGCTGCGCTCATCAACGATGGCTTCGAGAACGTCATCCCGGTCTGTGACAATATGGCGGAGCTGGACTTCTACGAGCAGCATGTGAAAGGGGCTTGTAAAATTGGGCTGCGCGTGGCTACGGAAGAGGAGCCTAACTTCGAGTTTTATACCTCCCGCCTTGGCATCCGTCATGCGGATGTCCTGCGTTTCTTTGAAGAGCGTATTAAGAATAACGACAAGTTCCAGCTTAAAATGCTCCACTTTTTTGTGGATACCGGTATCAAGGACTCCCTATATTACTGGGGCGAGCTGAAAAAAGCCATCAAGCTGTACTGTGAGCTGAAGCGGAACAGCAAAGACCTAAGAGCCATCAACATAGGTGGAGGAATGCCTATCCGCAACTCTCTGGGCTTTGAGTTCGACTACAAGTATATGGTCAAGGAAATTGTCGGGCTCATTTCTCAGGCTTGCGAGGAAGAGGAAATTCCGGAGCCTGATATTTTCACTGAATTTGGCAAGTATACGGTAGGGGAGAGCGGTGCGACGATTTTTTCCGTTCTTGGCCAAAAGCTGCAGAACGACTCCGAAATGTGGTACATGATTGACAATTCCCTAATGACCACGCTGCCCGACACCTGGGGCATCAGCGAGCGCTTTATCCTTTTGCCCATCAACAAATGGTACAATGATTACCGCCGGGTAAACATCGGAGGGCTTAGCTGCGATAACTCTGATTACTACAACTCCGAGGTGCACGAAAGCCAGGTTTACCTGCCGGCCTTCCCTGCTAACGATGAGGAGCCGCTTTATCTGGGCTTTTTTCACACCGGTGCTTATCAGGACTCCATCAGCGGCTACGGAGGCATAAAGCATTGCCTGATCCCTTCGCCCAAGCATATTCTGGTGTACAAAGACGCACAGGGTAATTTGGTTGACGAACTCTATCAGGCAGAACAAAGCCCGGAAGCTATGCTGAAAATTCTGGGCTACTAAAGGCCTTTACAGGGAAACGCCCCGCTTCCAGGGGATGAAGTCATCCTGTTGCAGCTGCATGGCTTTCGGGTCTGTATCCCCGTTGGCTATCTCGATAATGAGCTCCAGCAGCGCTTCGCCTTTCGACACGAGGTTGTCTTCAC
>CAZNHN010000186.1:10399-11752 GCA_964572415.1 uncultured Phaeodactylibacter sp. | reverse complement strand
AGTTGGTTTAGAGCGCTGCCTTGACAGGGCAGAGGTCACTGGTTCGAATCCAGTAATGCCCACCAAACAGGGCTCGGTTTTGCCGGGCCCTGTTCTTTTGGCCTCATTTTACTCTTCTCTTTATGCCTTCAACCGGGAAATTAATCATCTATTTTGGTCTTTTTATCGTTTTGGCAGGCGTGATTGTTTACTTCTTTGGTGATAAACTGTCGTGGTTAGGCCGTCTGCCGGGGGATATCCGGGTGGAAGGGGAAAACGGGCGGTTCTATTTTCCCATTACAACGATGATTCTGATCAGCGTCTTGCTTTCTCTGCTCATCCGTTTGATACAGCGCCTGTTGTAGCGCTGTATAGTGAGTTATCAACATTTTGTGGAAAATTACTACCACTCCTTGCACGCATTTTTGAAATAAGGCCCTTACATTTATCGTAGATAAAAAAGTTCCCAACTTCAAGCGAGAGCAACCACCCTAAGTGAGAGAAGGCCTACGTCCTGTGAGCTGCCTGGTGTTCAGGCTGTTTCTGGATAGGGTTCGGGCTTCCGCCCTTAAATGGCCAAAACGGTCACCAATTTAAATAATCACTGCTAATACAGTTCCAGGCGAATCCAGCCTGAGAACTGCAGACATAGTATTACCAAAACCAGCCAAACAGATATCAAAATGGAGACGCCAGCAGTTTCGACCCCAAAAGTTAAGTCTTACACTAAGAAGTACACCTTCGAAGAAGCCCTGAAAGCTTCGGTAGCGTATTTCAATGGCGACGACCTCGCCGCTAACGTATGGGTAAATAAATACGCCCTGAAAGATTCCTATGGCAATATTTACGAGCGCACACCGGATGATATGCACCGCCGGATCGCTGCTGAAGTTGCCCGTATTGAGGCCCGCTACCCGGAGCCATTAAGCGAGGAAGAAGTGTATGCCGTACTAAAAGATTTTAAATACATCGTTCCGCAGGGTAGCCCGATGGCTGGCATTGGCAACCCCTTTCAAATTTCTTCCTTGTCCAATTGCTTCGTTATTGGTAGTGGTGCAGACTCCTACGGCGGCATTGCCAAGGCGGATGAAGAGCAGGTGCAGCTGATGAAGCGCCGGGGTGGAGTAGGGCAAGACCTTTCCCACCTGCGCCCCAAAGGCTCACCGGTAATGAACAGTGCCCTTTCTTCCACTGGTATTGTGCCTTTTATGGAGCGCTACTCGAACTCCACCCGTGAGGTCGCACAAGACGGCCGCCGTGGAGCGTTGATGCTGACGGTTTCCAGCCGCCACCCGGATGCAGAAGGCTTTATTGATGCCAAGCTGGAGCAGGGCAAAGTGACCGGTGCCAACGTTTCGGTTCGGATCGACGATG
>CAZNHN010000186.1:0-10381 GCA_964572415.1 uncultured Phaeodactylibacter sp. | reverse complement strand
ACTAAAGCTACTCTGATTTAAAATGGTCTTTTTTAATAAGTCAACACCAAAATCTTTATCATCCTGATCTTTAAAAAGCTTTGGAAGAAAATCATTCAGAACGCCTGGAAGTCTGCTGAGCCCGGGGTGCTTTTCTGGGATACGATTATCCGGGAGTCGGTGCCGGACTGCTATGCCGACCTGGGCTACCGTACCATTTCAACGAACCCGTGCGGGGAAATTCCACTTTGCCCCTACGACAGTTGCCGCCTGTTGGCCATTAACCTGTACAGTTACGTGGAAAACCCCTTCACGCCTGAAGCCAAATTCAACTTTGAGAAATTCGGGCAGCACGTACAGATGGCTCAGCGGATCATGGATGACATTATTGATCTGGAAATCGAGAAGATCGACCGGATTCTGGAAAAAATTGAGAAGGACCCGGAAGCATCAGCTATCAAAGCGACCGAATACGAACTGTGGAAAAAAATCCGCAAGACTTGTGTGCAGGGCCGTCGTACCGGCGTAGGCATCACCGCAGAAGGCGACATGCTGGCTTCGCTGGGATTGCGGTACGGCAGCGATGAAGCTATTAGCTTTTCCGTAGACGTTCACCGCACGCTGGCTGTCAACGCCTACCGCTCCTCCGCAATTATGGCAAAAGAGCGGGGCGCATTCCCTGTTTTCGATGCCGAACGGGAAGCAGAAAACCCTTTCATCAATCGTTTGCGCGAAGCAGACCCGGCATTGTATGAAGAAATGCTGGCTCATGGCCGCCGCAATATTGCCTTGCTGACCATTGCGCCCACCGGTACTACGAGCCTGATGACACAGACGGCCAGCGGAATCGAACCGGCTTTCCTGATTACATACAAGCGCCGCCGTAAGGTCAACCCCAATGATAAGGAAGCCAACGTAACCTTCATTGATGAAGTGGGCGACCACTGGGAAGAATACAATGTTTTCCATCACAAATTCCTGGTTTGGCTGGAAGCCAATGGCTACGATGTGGAGAAGGTCCGCCGGATGCCTGCAGAAGAACTGACCCCGATCATCGAGCAATCGCCCTATCATTTGGCGACCGCCAACGATGTGGACTGGGTGCAAAAGGTGAAAATGCAGGGGGCAATTCAGAAGTGGGTAGACCATTCGATTAGTGTAACGGTTAATATCCCGGAAGAAACTTCTGTGGAAATGGTGCAGAAAATTTACGAAACAGCCTGGAAAGAGGGTTGTAAAGGCTGCACGATCTACCGTGATGGTTCCCGCTCCGGCGTGTTGGTTTCCGATAAGGAAAAGAAAACCGGTGCTGGAAATGAGTTTCAGGAGACTATGCCACCTAAGCGTCCTGAAGTCCTCGAAGCAGCAGTGGTACGCTTTAAGAATAACGCGGAAGACTGGATTGCAGTAATTGGCTTGTATGCCAACCGTCCCTACGAGATCTTTACCGGTAAGTCGGAGGATATTTTCATTATTCCAGGCTATGTGACAAAAGGCTGGGTGATGAAGAATACAGATGATGAGGGCCACAACCGCTACGACCTGCAGTTTGAAGACAAGCAGGGCTACCGGGTGACGATAGAGGGCTTGTCCCGCTCCTTCGATAAGGAATACTGGAACTATGCCAAGCTGATCTCCGGAGTGCTTCGCCATGGCATGCCAATACCGTATGTAGTTGACCTGGTTGAAGGGCTCAATGTTGAGGAAGACTACATCAATACCTGGAAAAACGGTGTTGTGCGTGCACTCAAGCAATTTGTACCTGATGGGACGAAAGCTGCTGAAAGCGCCTGCCCCAGCTGTAATGATGATGATGGGCTGATCTACAAGGAAGGCTGCCTCATCTGCAAGAGCTGCGGATACTCTGAGTGTGGGTAAATCAGAAGAGGTATTAAGTGCCAGGCGTATGGTCAGTAATGCCTCATGCTGATTTTGTTAGACCCCACCTGATTAACGAAATGAACCTACAGGCACTATCTGATAACTTCGGATAGTGCCTCTTTTTACTAAAAAATAAAAAAAACGAAAGCCTACGCCCGGCCAGGCATGACCACTCTTGAACTTGATGAATACAGTGGGGCTGTTTTACAAAGCTTCGGAGCGGTTTCGGCCCCGGGTAAGATTACGGTTTCCCCGGTCGTACCTGCATCAGTGTCAATGAAGAAGCCTTTCCTGCTCACTGAGGCCAACGGTATGCCTTGGTTTTAAGCAGGTTTACTTGCCATTTCTTCCAAAACCCTGACTTCCCTAACAATATGATCGGTAAGTTGCCGGGCAGTTTCCTGGTTATAGGGAGTGAGCTTTTCGAGCTCAATAGCATATTGTGCAAGCCGGTCGAATGAGGCAGTAAGCCCGGTGCCTTTGATTTTGTGGGCATGGCCTTTGACCTCCTTTTCCGAGGCTCCGGCATTAAGGGCGGCCTGAAGGGCTTCGGCGTCCTTGCGAAGTTCTCCAGAGCGGACAATTGACCAGATTTCATCGATGACTTCTTCGAGGATAGCTTCATTTCCGCCAAATCGTTCGAGCAACGTAGACCGGTTAAAAACCGGAAGGGGCATATCGACTATAGAAACTTTCGCGCCTTCTCCGGGCTCAGAAATATCCTTTGCCGTATTACTTTGATTGATCCATTTTTCCAGCATCTCCTTTAGCTGATTAGCGGTAATGGGTTTGCTAAGGTAGTCGTCCATGCCTGCCGCAAGGCACCTTTCCCGCTCTCCCTTAATAGTTCCGGCGGTAAGCGCGATGATCGGCGTACGGGTGTTGCGTTCAGACTCCCTAATGGCCTGTGTGGCCTGATAGCCATTCATAATGGGCATTTGTACATCCATTAGCACCAAATCCGGGTGAATATCCTTGAATTTATCTACTGCATACCTACCGTTGGTTGCGGTATGAATTTCTGCATATTCAATGATATTACTGACCAATTCGCGGGCCAGAATCACATTCACGTTGTTATCGTCAACGATGAGAACCCTGAGGGCTTTATTCTGGACACTGGCTGATGGGGCAGGTACATCGGTGAGCACATCTGCTTCCGATTCGGGTTGGATGTGAATCCTGGATAGGGTGTCGAATAACCGCTGTATGGTAATAGGTTTATTGATTTGCTGGAAGATTTTATACTCTTTGCAGGCTTTATTAATCAACCTGTCCTCAGAGGCACTGTGCAAAAGGATGATTTTCAATTGGTCAGCCTGCAATTCCAGTTCTTTTCGGGCTCTTTTTATGACTTCTATTCCGTCCATGTAGGGCATATGATAATCGGTGATCAGGACGTCAATGCTGCTATCCTGCTTTAGCTTTTCGAGTGCAGTGATGCCATTAGAGGCGGAAGAGGTATGAATGCGCTGCAGGTGCAACATTTCCCTGAGGATATGCAGGTTATTGGGATTGTCGTCTACAATCAGGACGTGCTCTATTTCTGAGAGGCCTTCCCACTCATTTTTTTCACCCTGCTCGGTTTGGAAATAGGCAACAAATGAGAAAGTACTGCCCATATTGAGTCGGCTCTGGATTTCAAGCCTGGACCCCATCAGGTGCAGCAGTTTATTAGAAATGGTAAGGCCCAGCCCGGTGCCGCCGTATTTCCGGGTCGTCGAGCTGTCCTCCTGTGTAAAGGCTTCCAGAATTTTGTCTATGCGTTCTTCAGCAATGCCAATACCCGTATCCCGCACCATGAACCGTAGCCCCTGATAGCCGTTTTCGTCTTGTCCGGGCAGGGCGGAGATGGCAATTTCAATTTCACCTTCCTCTGTGAATTTCACTGCATTGCCAACCAGGTTGACCAGAATTTGGCGGATACGAATGGGGTCGACCCAGGCGTACCGTGGTAAGTTTGGCGATAGGTTTAGCAGTAGCTCTATCCCTTTTTCATTGACCTTGTACTTTACAATATCTCCAACCTGGCTGACCAGTTCCCAAAGGTCTGTCCGTTCATTGGTGAGCTCCAGCTTTCCAGCTTCAATCTTTGAGAAGTCCAGGATGTCATTAATCAGATCAAGCAGGATGTTCCCTGACTGATGAATAAGGCTCATATATTGCTGCTGGGTTTCATTCAGCCTGGTTTTCAGCAACAGATCTGTAAAGCCAATTACGCTATTGAGGGGTGTGCGTATTTCGTGGCTCATATTGGCCAGGAAGGAGGACTTGGCTATATTGGCAGCCTCAGCGCGTTCCTTCGATGCCCTTAGGGCTTCTTCGTACTGCATCCGTTTGGTCACATCCTGACGTATGGAGAGGTACTTTGTGATTTTTCCTTCTTTATCAGCGATAGGCGTAATGGTAGAGTCGACCCAATAGTAAGAGCCATCTTTCGCTTTGTTTTTGACCGTACCTCTCCAAATTCGGCCATCTGAGATGGTTTTCCACATCTTCATCCAAAATTCCGTTTTATGGTGGCCGGAATTGATCAGCCGGTGGTTTTTGCCCAGCAGTTCTGCTTCAGAATAGCCTGATACTTCGCAGAACTTCGAGTTGACCTCGATGATCTTACCCTGCCTGTCTGTTGCGGAAACGAGCGCTGTCATATCCAGGGCGGAGGTTATCGCTTTCATGGTCTTGACCTGATAGACCAGTTCATCCTTGGTTTTGGCCAGGTTGTCATTGGTTTGGCTGAGGCTGCTGTTCAGCTTATGAAGCTTAAAGGTGTAGGATTCAATCTTTTTTAGCAGGGGTAGCATGATGAAAACAGAAATGAACCCAACCAGGCAGAGGCTTAGGATGAGCAGCGTACGGTTCAGCATAATCAGGCTATCGTTTTGCCGGGTGCTGTTTACTTCGTACATGTTTACAATTTCGTCCATGCCGGACAGGAAAGTCAATTGGTCTTCAAAAAGCATTTCCAGACGGGAGGCTTCCTTTTCGCCATCAAAACCGATGGAATAGGCGTTGGTAATTAGCCGTTGCCGGGCGTCCTCAATGGAGGTGAAAGTATGCAGCGTATGGAAATCATTCAGTGGGTTGCTGATGCCTACACCCTTATCAGACCCCAGCAGGTTGTAGTGGGCATTGGTAAATCTGGAAATGGTATTAGATAATTCTTTTTGGACAGCAGGGCTGGATTTTCCAGGAGCTTCGTAAAACAGGCGTAGGGTAAGTTGAGTGATTTTTTGAGAAAACATGCGCTGTCTGCCGGCAATATTGATAATTGCAGCATTGTCTTTGTCCTGGCTTAGTGCATTTTGCAGGGACAGGAAATAAAAAAGGAACATAGCCCCAATAACAAAGACTGAGACAAAGAAGGTTAAGCGGGACTTCCTGGCATTCATTGTGCATATGATGTTTGGGGGAGTAGGGGAACTCCGTTGGGGCTTTAAATTAGGCTTTTTTTGTTAAATTGAAAAGCCAGATAATGATAAAAGCAGTATGGGCAGGCTATCGCAAATTGAAACGGCCCAACAGGTGTATTACTCTGCCGGGCCGTCCAAACGGATTATAATTCAGGTTAGCGTTGTACACTAAAGCGCCCGCTTGCCTGGCGCCGACCACTGCTCAGACGATAAAAATATAAGCCAGCCGGCCACTGTCCACTCGGAATATCTACACTTGAACGGGAGACGGAAGTGCTGAACATCAATTGTCCGTCTGCACGGTGTATTTCAATGTCATACCGATCCTTAGCAGGGTTCCTAAACTGAAGTGTGGTTGGGTTGGGCACTACTTTTGCCTCCAGCTGCTGAACCAGCGCACGGCTGTTGGTTGGGGCTTCGTACTCCACACAAGGATTCAGAAGGTAGTTAACGGTCTGCTCCTGATCCATGTTGATGATTTCGTCGACCGAAGCAATACAAATGAAGTCTTCAGTTACCTCACTGAAGTACACCCGGCAGAGGGGCTGGAAAGCATTACTTTTGTTAATGGTTGAGTCCTGGTAGGAAATGCCGATGACGGTTTGCCCGGCACCGTAGGGCGAAATAGGGTAAATGGCTTCGTCTACGAGATTTTCGACTTGCTGCACAACCACGCCCTCCATCGTAAATTGGTAAGCGTTGATCCGGGCAGAGGAATTATGGAGCCCGATGTCTACATAGTTTTCTTCAAAATTGGTATCGAGGATGGTGAGCAGTGTGGTATCAGTGGTATTGAGTACGCCCGCCGGGAAGTTGCAGTGGTCATGCGCACCCCCTCCGGTGTGAGGGTGCAGTGTGCCATACAGGTAACAATTAGATAGCAGACTGGCATCGTAGACTGTGATTTTACCGTCTTCATTGAGATCATTACATGGCGTAGGGGGTAGGTCGCCACCCAACGCATGCTCAACGTAGGCGTAGGCATCGGCAGTTTCCTGATTGCCGTTTTGATCGAGGTCACCACGCAGGGCAGTGCCGCCACAGGTGCCTTCACAATCAATGACAGTATTTCCGTAAGGGGTGCCTTCGCAATCGATGTAAGGATCACATTCCTCATCCAGGCTCATTTCCAGGCTGCCGGAAGAGCGGTCCAGGAGGATGCAGACCTGCGCCCAGTTGTTCAGGGTGTCCTTTTCAACGCGGCCCAGTTTGTCGGGGGCATTGTCCCAGTTGACACGGGTGACGAAGGTGTAGCGCCCGTCCGGCACATCAGTTACATCTATCCACTGACACTCCAGAGCTGAGCTGTATATATCATGGCAGCCGGCCGTGATGCCCATGTTGTTGCAGCCGTACTGCGGGGAGCCGGTGGTGCAGCCGAGGTCGATCACGCAGAATCCGTTTTTGAAGCCAATAGGAATTTCTGTGCCATCTTCCTGAAAGAGTATGTACTCGGCATAACCATCGTAGTGGAAGTGTTCATGGCAGTTGTCATAAGTGAACTGTGTATTGTTTGTAGTGGGCTGGCCAATAAAATAGTCGAGCTCTCCTTCATTGGCAATCCAGGTGGTAAAGCGGACGATATCACGCTGGCCATAACCATGCAGGCAGCCTTCTTCGATCAGGCAGGGGTCAGTTGAATTGATGGTCGACAGGTAAATGCTAGAGGCCAGTACGCCCTGATCGACAACCAGGTCAGGCGCAGCCGGGCAGTTGGGGTCGCCCTGTGGCAGGCAGGAGCCATCGTCAATGGTGGCCAGCGGGTTGAAGTTGCAGGAACCGGGGTCTGTACAGCCCACTACGGGGCCAAGGTAGGTCAATTCCCAGTTGATGCTGTCTGCACAGGTATTTTGGTGGTCCCCGATCCGGATATAATAGGTGAATGCAGGGTCAAAAAAAGCTTCCACCGTAGCTGCGGGCGCACAATCTCCCTCATCGTTATTGTAAAATATGGTGCCTTGGTTGTCCTCGGCTATCTCACCCCCACAGCCATCATATATCCAGATTTTAGTGTCGCAGTCACTAAGGCCGCAGGTGGAAATGAGGTAAGTGCCCACAGAATCCGGGGTGAAGGCATACCAGGTGTCATCATAATAGGCGGTATAAAACCCTTCGGAGACCGGCACGGCAGATTCACATTCTTCGCCCGGTGCGCAGTTGAAGCTGTGGGCGGCTTCCTCTGCAAAGTTCTGCCCGCCTTCGGCAATCGTATCCTGCCCAACGATCAGCCTGTAAAAACCAGGGGCAAAAATGCCATCCCCAAAGCTGTCCTCTATCCGGAACCGGAGGCAGGTAGAATCAGGCACACAAAAAGCAGACTGATAAAAACTGTTGTTTTCGTAATCAAAAAAACTGGCTGATCCATACACATTGCCGGACTGATCGGAGACCGTCCAGGCGGTTTCGTAGCCATAGCTATCAGTTTGCACTTCAACTGTGACCGAAATTTGCCCATCGGCACACGGATCTTGTGCAAAGACGGCGGTTGGTAAGAGTAGCAGTAGCAGGGGGTAGAGTATTGGTCGCTTCATATTTTACGGATATTTTAACAAAAGTAAGGTTTCGTCCCGGTTTAGAAACATATTTATTAACGTATGTCTGACAAAACCCTTTTTTTCGGAGCGCTCTGCCTTGATTATCAGGGGTATAACAAAAAGCACACGATTTTTTCACTTACCTGGCTTGCATGGAAAAAATATCCCCCTTATATTTGCAGTCCGCTACGAAAGATGTGGCGCGTAAAATTAAAATCGCGGGGTAGAGCAGTAGGTAGCTCGTCGGGCTCATAACCCGGAGGTCGCAGGTTCGAGTCCTGCTCCCGCTACTAAGTAAAAGCGTGATAGTCGTACTGATTGTTGCGCTTTTTTTGTGCCCCGTTTCCTGCATGACGGGTTTCCAAGCCCGCTATACCTGCCAATGTTTGCATGACAAATTACACTTTTTGAACAGCCTGGCAGCATTTGCTGTTTGCCTCTCTTGGATAAGCTGGAGCAGAGCGGGAAGCTCTACCCCAGCAGCCATGGCGCTTCAATACGGAGGGTTGCCCCTCCCCGGTATTGATGGCTAGTGGTCACTTGGTATGGCGTTTATAATCTGCGGTATGACTTTTGTTTTGTGCGACTTGTTATGCAAACCCTGCCCACCTCAAAATTGGAAAATCCAATTTTTCTGCTAAATTAATGGCAACCAATGATTCTTAACCAAAGCCAACCTTTTGGACCAGTGGAAACGGTGCCTGTACTGTGGGGCAGAAAACAACACGGCCAACTACACCTGCTCCTGCATCGCAGATGAGCCTGCCCACACTTACCGGGCGCTTGGGCTTCGCTTTCAACTCAACCAGCAGGAAATAACGGAAGTGAAAGCGGCTTTTCAGAATTACTGCTTTAACGATGAGCGGGGGATGTTGCAATACCCGCTATTGCCCAACCGCGAATACGCTGAGGGCATCAACCTGAAGGTCGGGCTAACCCCTCTCCACCTCCTGAAATCCTTTAGTAAAAAGTCTGGCATCCAGGTGTTTATCAAGGACGAAGAAAAGCAGTAATTTACTCTTCGGGGAACGCGGCAGCCAGCGCGGCATTGTTTGCCCGGCAGCAAGGTTTGCAGCTCATCACCTTCGTGCCGGGGGACACCTACGGGGAAAAGGTCGCCTACATTCAGAAATGCGGATCAGACGTAGTGGTTCTGGGCAAAGCGAGTACTTCATTTGAGGAGGGCTTCCGGCTATTTGTAGGCATGAACGAAGCCAACGTCTTCGAGGAAGCCGGCTTCGACAACTGGGCGGTCCGCAATCCTTACCGGATACAGGGCGATAAAACCACAGCCGTGGAAATAGCCCGGCAACTGGAAGAGCAGGTGCATGACCCGATCCCTGATGTCGTCATTGTACCCTCCGCCAACGGCAGCAATCTGGCAGGCATCTGGGAAGGCTTCAAAGAGCTTAAGCACCTCGGGATAACAGATAAACTACCCCGAATGGTGGTAGCGGGCATCACCAATGCCAACCCCATCTGCAAAGCCGTCCGGATGCAGGAACAGGAAGTACCCGTTGCCTGTGATCTTTCAGATTTACAGGAACAGGATGCAAAAATCGGCAGCATTATCGTTGCCGAGGAAGGGTATGACTCTGTAGAAGCCGCCAAAGCAGTGCTTGAATCCGGGGGCACTGCGGTGGAAGTAGGAACGCACAGTATCCGAAAGGTGATGGTCCGCTTTTTGCACCGGGAACGCAGATTGGCCCTGCAGCATGGGGTATTGCCGGAGCCGGCTTCCTATATTGCAATGGCCGCCGTTGAAAAACTCCGGGACCGCCGCAAACTGCGCTTTGGCGAAACAGCAGTAGCGGTCATTACCGGGCATGGAATTAAAGCTCAGGGCACGACCCGCCGGTTGCTCAGGGGGTATCCCGAATTATTGCGTACGGCTCACCAGATTATTGGCCGCAAGCGCCGGGAAAGCCCCGTCCTGGGCAGTAAGGGCAAAATAGGGCAGCGCCGGGTAGTGCCAGCTGACTTTGACCGCCTTCGGATGGCTTTCCTCGATCTGGCAGGCTGCGAAGTACCGGCCTAACCCCCCGTAAAACTATGTAAAGCTTATTCATAAAAACGAATGTCAAATGCAGCCTGCTTTCCGTCAATTTGAAGAAACCGCACTGCTGAAAGAAGTCATCATCGGTCGTTATCAGGGCTACCGGGCGCATTCAGCCTATGAGGAAATTGTGAATGAAGATCAGAAAAAGGGGCTGCCAGATGAAGCCGCCCTGCGGTCCGAATTCCAGGCTTTCCGCTTGGCCCTTGAGGCAGAAGGGGTTACGGTTTACGAACCGGCCTATGTGGGCAAAATGGTCTACGACCAGCTGACGCCCCGCGATATCGGTGTGACCATAGGGCAGCGGTTTTTGATGTGCAATATGGCGCGCCATAGCCGGCGGTACGAAATTACCGGCGTATTCCCATTCATTCTCAGTCGGGGAGGGGAGGAGCCCAATCTGATCATCCCTGATGACCCCGCTGCCCTGATGGAAGGCGGAGAGCCGGGAGAAGTCTATAATATAGCTTCCGGCGTTCCCGTGCGCATCCGGGACCTGCTGGATATGCTCCTGAAGA
>CAZNHN010000185.1:8668-11883 GCA_964572415.1 uncultured Phaeodactylibacter sp. | reverse complement strand
TAAATGCTGACATTGAGTAGGTTTGCTGTGGCAAACCACTTAATCGTCAGTATATTCCTAAAACCGAATCTGTTAAACGAACTAGCTTATGAAAAACTTCAGAATTGCCGCCCTGCTGGGCCTTGCCGCTGTGCTGGCTTTTTCCAGCTGTAAGAAAGATGATGATACAACCGTCCCTTCGGCCAACGTGGATGAAATTCCGGAGCCGGGATGCATTGGTGTGACCCGCGACGATGCCATTGTGCTGCGTTTTGACTATACCTACTATCAGGGAGAAGAGCCGCGCGTGGAGATCGTGCGTACCCGTACCGATGAGCGCGTGAAGTATGATACCACGGTCTTTTTCCCTACCGTGGAAGGCAACAAAGTGGTCATCCGTATTCCCAACATCCGCCTGAGCGATGACGAGTTCAATTACACGGCAAATTGTGTGACCATCGAAGAACGCGACGATACCCGTCCGGCGAATGACCGCTGGTTCGAGCAAACGGAGTTTAAGAATCAGGAAGAATTTTCTCAGACCCGCATGGCCACACAGCTCGTGGTGGACGTGAGTAGCTCTCTGGGCGAAGACCGGGAGAAGGTCAGACAGTATGCGCTGGATTTTGCAGAGCAGACCCTGGCTGGCGGGGCAGGCTTTATTGGCCTGACATTATTTGCGGACACCGTGATCACTTATCCGTTTACGAATCAAATTGGCGACATTTCAGCAGCCCTCAACAGCTTCCCATACCCTGACCTCAACGCGCAGACCTTTACCCGCCTGAGCGATGGTATTCTTAGCGGCCTGAACGCCCTGGAAAACGCAGAGCTTGATGTGGACGATAGAGTTCTCGTAGCGTTTACAGATGGTAATGACAATGGCTCCAACAACCCTACCGGCAATCAGCAGATGATTCAGGCGTCGGAGTTTCCGCGCTATATGATCGGGCTGAAAGGAAAAGGCCTGGAGTACAATACCAACTACCTGAAAAGCCTGGCGAGCAACGAAACCTTCTTCGTGGAGGCTGAAGATGCCGATGAACTGCAGGCACGCTTCAATGATATTAATGAGCTGATCGCTAATATCTATACCGTGATTTACAACCGGTCTACGCAGACCTTCAATCCGGATATCGATGAGCCGGTCAGCCTGAGAGCGATTTTTTACGCTACGCCCTATCGGATTGATCAGAACTAACTGCCCTTAAAGAGCAGTATCGTCTGCCCTGCCCTGTTCCCAACGAATGAGGCAGGGCATTTTTTTGCCTCCCACTATTTCCGCTGTCGCATCGCTTCGTACAGCATCATCCCGCCTGCTACCGAAACATTCAGAGAGTCCGTTTGCCCCTTTTGAGGGATGATAAAAGTCTGATCTGCTTTTCGGGCCACTGCCGGGCTTATCCCTTCTCCTTCTGCGCCAAGCACGAAAGCCACCGGGGCAGTCAGGTCCAGGGCATAAATAGCCTTATCCGCCTGTAAATCGCTGGCCAGCACCTGAATACCGGATTGCTGCAGGTACTCTATGACAGTGATCAGGCTCTTTTCCCGGCAAACGGGAATGGTGTTGAGCGCTCCGGCACTGGTTTTCATAGCTTCCGGATTGATTTGAGCGCTGTTTTTCTGCGTAATGACCAGTGCATGGGCACCACATACTTCGGCAGTACGGGCTATGGCTCCAAAGTTGCGCACATCCGTGACCCCATCGAGCAGAATGAAAAGGGGCGTTTCCGAACGTTCAAAAACCATCGGCAGGATGTCTTCCATTTTCTGATAGCGGATCAGCGCCTGCAATGCCACCACGCCCTGATGGTTACCATTGGTATAGCGTTTGAGGCGCTCTTTGGGGATGACCAGCATGGGGACATCCGCTGACTTGCACAAATGGCGCAGCTCTTTCTCCATTTCGCCCCGTATGCCCTTTTGCAGCATTACTTTTTCGATAGGGACACCATTTTCGAGGGCCTCGACTACCGGATGTCGGCCGTAGATAATATTGAGGTCTTGTTGTGGTTTTGCCATAGAGGTATTGTGAGGCTTTTACAGAATGATGAATCAGCCCGGTGTAGCCGGTTTAGCTCCGGGGCAGGCTGAAGTCGATCTCGGTATTGTCGCCAATGTTGAGGCTTTGGCGCAAGCCGGTAATGGCAGTGTCATTGCCCACTACTGAGCGCTGAAGGATCACCTCCTTGATGTGCGCATAGTTGCCGATAATGCTATCCTTAATAATGGTGTGGCTAATGCGGGCATTATTACCGATGGTGACGTGAGGCCCGATTATAGAATTCGAAATCTTGCAGTTCTGCCCAATGCTTACCGGATGAATGATAATGGAATTATCGAAAGGGAGCAGGTTGGTGGAGGCATAGCCAGCACGGTCAAGGAAGGCGGAGTTGGTGTCCAGCAGAACTTCTTTTTTGCCGCAGTCGAACCAGTTGTCTACGACCTCGGTGGAAAAATGTACGCCCTGCTCAATCATGCGCATGAAGGCATCGGTGAGCGGGAATTCCCCGTTGGACCGGATGTTATGGCTGATGTTGAACTCCAGCGCATCAATGAGCTGCGCCGTTTCTTTGATTTTGTAAAAGCCCACCATGGCCATGTCTGACTTCGGGATTTTCGGCTTTTCCACCACCCGTTTCACCCGGCCGTCCTGCCCATACTCCACCACGCCGAATTTGCGGGGGTCGTCCACCTTTTTCACACACAGGCAGGAGTCAGGGCATTTGATGACCTTTTCGAAGTCCACATCGAGTATCACATCCCCGAAAAATACGACCAGTTCTTTATCAGCCCGGATCATATCCCGGGCCGTCCAGATGGCATGCCCGGAGCCCAGGCGTACCTCCTGAGTGATATATTCCCGGTTGATATCCGGGTAGGCCTTATCTACGTAGTTTTTAATTTTCTCGCCGAGGTAACCGATCACGAAAATAAAATCGCGGATCCCCTGCTCAATCAACTGATCAATGATGAAGGAGATAATCGGTTTCCCGGCAACGGGTATAAGCGGCTTTGGCTGAGTATACGTCAGCGGGCGCAGGCGGGTGCCTGCACCAGCGACGGGGATGACTGCTTTCATGCCGCAAAGATAGGGATAATCCTATTTCTTTTTTATCAGTCCGAATTCCTGAACTGCCTGTTTGCCAAAATCGGAGCAACTCGGGTGGTAAAGGCAGCTTGCCGATAGATGCTGCGAAAAATGATTCTGGTAAATATACAACGAACTTCCAAAA
>CAZNHN010000185.1:0-8658 GCA_964572415.1 uncultured Phaeodactylibacter sp. | reverse complement strand
TTTTTGCGCAATAACAAAAACAGGGTCTTTTTTGATTGTCACGGCATTTCTGGTTGTTCTTGCCATTGTCCTGTTTGCATGGTTTAAAAAAAATCAAAGTACGCTATTAACGCCTTGCTGTATGTTTCCCGACATCGCAATGAAGAACGGCCCATATTAGCTTCGGAAATAGCAGAAGGCGAAAATATCCCACACAAGTTTTTGGAAGCTATTCTGCTAGACCTTAAAAATGCTGGTTTCCTGCGTAGCAAGCGCGGCCGGAAGGGCGGCTACTTTCTCAAAGTGCCGCCGGAGGAGATCAGCCTGGCGCGGGTGATGCGCCTGTTTGACGGCCCAATTGCGATGCTGCCCTGCGTTTCTCTCAACTACTATGAGCGCTGTGAGGAGTGCAAAGATGAGAAAACCTGCGGCATACGGGCGGTCTTCCTGACCATCCGTGACCAAACGCTGAAGACGCTGGAGGAAAATAGCATGGCCGCGATAATGGACAGGGAGGAAGCACTGCGAAAAGAACAGTCTTAAAAAACCATTTTTCCCTACCTTTGCCTCAAAATCAGAAACATGAAGAATATTCTTGCTACTGCACTATTTGGTGCACTTTTCCTGTTGGCTCAGCCAATGCTCGCACAGGATGCGCTCCTGGATAAGCTGGCGGATGCCGCCTGTGCCTGTATCTCCAAAAAAGACACCGATGCCATGTCAGCCGAAGACCTTCAGATGCAACTGGGCTTTTGCATCATGGAAGCCGTAGGCGCCAATCAGGCTGCCTTCGAAAAGGAATACGGTGAGCTCAATCCGAGTGATCAATCTGCAATGACTAAGCTGGGGGAGCAAATCGGCATGAAAATGGCTTTCAAGTGCCCCAACGTCATCATGAAACTGGCAGGGCAGCAACCTCCACAGGGTATGAATGCCGCACCGGCTGCCAAGGCAATGGGAACGGTTTCGGGCTCCTTCGAAGGGGTTTCAGGAGATGATATTGCGACCATCACCATTAAAGAGGCTAACGGCCGTACTCAAAAGCTGCTTTGGATGGGTTACTTCCAGGGCAGTGATGCACTGATTGAAAACCCGGGTAGCCTCAAAGGCAAATCAGTGACGGTGGAGTTTGAAACCATCGAAGTGTATTCGCCTCAGGCTAAAGAGTATTTCGACCGGAAAAAAATTACAGGTTTGAAAGTAGATTAGTAGCCTGCCAATTACAAAAGAAAAGCCGTTTGGGACTCACATATGCTCCAAACGGCTTTTTTGTGGGCTGTTCTACCCGCTCAATGCTAATCTGAACGCAGTTTATCTAATAAGTTACTCAGCTGCGCAGCCTCATTTTCGGATAAGCTATCACAGATGTGGTCCATAGACTGATTGAGCTCGTCAAGTTGTTCCAGCAGCGCATAGCCTTCTTTACTCAGGCTGACATCTACCAGCCTTTTATCGTGGGCGCATTCCCGGCGAATAACCAGGTTCTTTTGTGCCAGGCGATGTACCATGCGTGAGGTATCGGCCATTTTGTCGAGTAACCGCTCGCGAATAACCGAAGTACTAATGGGCTCTCCTGCACCACGCAACACCCGCAGTACATTGTATTGCTGCATAGTAATGCCATAGGGCTTGATCTTGGCCCGCAGTTGGTCTACCATCCAGTTATGGGTATAAATCAGGTTGACCATGGCCCGGTGACGGTGGTTTCTGAATGGTTTAGTTTGATTGATTGCTTCTTCAATTTTCATATTCGCCCGGTCTTGATAATAAAGTTTAAACAACGAAGTTAAGGCTTAGGTTGCATAATCTTCTTATTTTGGTGGGAATAATCGGGATAGAGGCCACACAGGAGCCCTTATCCTGGAAGCAAAACGAAGACCAGGTTATGAACACCTTAGACTACATCATCGTGGCGTTATATGCGCTGGCCTTTCTGGGGCTGGGCTACTTTTTCAAAGATCAGAAAGACGGTAAGGACTATTTCCTGGGCGGCAAGAGCTTCGGTTGGCTGCCTTTGGGGCTGTCGATTATGGCTACGCAGCTGTCTGCCATCAGTTTTATTTCGGCACCGGCTTTCGTAGGCTTACGAGAAGGAGGCGGGCTGGAGTGGCTCAGTTTTGAGTTTGGCGTGCCTGTGGCGATGCTGTTCCTGATGGCCGTGCTTATTCCGCCTCTGTACAATGCGGGCATCGTTAGTATATATGAATATTTGGAGCGCCGCTTTAGTGCATCTACCCGCTTGTTGCTAAGTGCTGTTTTTCTGATTAGCCGGGCCTTTGCGACTGGGGTGATGGTCTATGCGGTCTCTATTATTTTGGAAAGTGTACTGGGGGTCTCCTTTTTCACCACGCTTGGCATCATAGGAGTGATCACCCTTATTTACTCTCTGCAGGGCGGCATGAAAGCAGTCGTCTACGGTGATATGATTCAGATGATCATCCTGTTTCTGGGCATTCTGCTGTGCATGGGCTTTGCCCTGGCAGAAATTGGTGGATGGGAAGCCTTTACCGCGCAGCTCGACCGCGACCGTTTGGATGCTGTGGACTTTTCCGGATGGGGTTTTCAGAAAGGGGAGGAGTTTGGCTTCTGGCCGATGCTGCTGGGCGGTTTTTTCCTATACGTATCCTACTATGGCACGGATCAGTCGCAGGCACAGCGTACCCTCTCCGCCCGGGATATGGGCGTGGTGCGAAAGACACTGCTGTTTAATGGGCTTATCCGTTTTCCGGTGACGCTGACGTACTGTATCATGGGGTTGGTTATTGGCACGCTGGTTGCCACTACTCCCGCTTTTCAGGCCGCGGTGCCCGCCGATAAGCCGGATATGATGATCCCGGTGTTTATCCGGGACTACCTGCCGCATGGAGTGATTGGGCTGCTCATTGTGGCCATTTTGTCCGCTGCCATGTCTTCGCTGAGTTCTGCTATCAACTCCCTTTCAGCTGTGACGGTGGAGGACTTTATTGCCCGTGGCAAAACGCTGGAAGATGGTGATTATATGCGCTATTCCCGCTACACTGCTTTTGCCTGGGGGGTGGTATGTATTGTACTGGCTGCATACGCTGGTGAAATTGCGGATACGGTCATCGAGGCCATCAATAAAATCGGATCGGTCTTTTACGGCCCTATTTTAGCCACTTTCCTGCTGGCTGTAATGACCCGGCGCACGCACGCGCTTGGCGCAAATATCGGCCTGGCCACCGGCGTTCTGGTCAACATCTACCTTTGGCTCTACGTACCGGAAATATTCTGGTTCTGGTGGAATGCCATTGGTACTGTACTTACCCTGATTGTTGGCTACGGGGCGAGCCGTCTGTTGCCCGGCCGGGCTAAGGAAGTGGTCATCGACTTTAAGATGGACTGGAATCGCCTGCTGGGTTGGGAGGCTGCGCTCCTGGTGGGCTTTCTGGTACTGATTATCGGCATCAGTTGGAGTCTGAAGTATGTGTTCTAACTGGCTTTTTCATCTACCCGGAGGTGCTGGAATGCCGGCTTGCGCTGCAGCAGCGCCTCAGTAAACGGGCAGGACGGGCGGATTTTATACCCCTGGGCTTCGGCTTCCCGGAAGGCGTTCAGGACAATTTTAGTGGCCAACCCCTGATTGCGCTTTCCGGGCGGGACAAAGGTGGCTTTCAGGTCTAAAACGGTGCGCTCTCCCTCGACTTTTCTGGCATAATCCAGCTTTGCATTTTGCTGGCCCTCCAGATCGATGAAGAATTGTTCGGATTGCGGATCGTGCTGCACGGGTGGCAAGGAGTCAGGCATGATTTGGTCTTTGCCTTTGTAAAAGAGAGGTACTGGGAAATGTTCGAAAACATTAGACGGGTGCTTCCCTCCCGGCCGCCTGATTTTCATCAAACGGTCCCCCGGTTCCGCGTCCGCCAAACCGAAAGGATCAGCCGGAAGGGCAGGAGTACGGAACTGATAATACTCATGACGCCAAATAGCAGCAGCTCACTGCGGATGTAAACCAACAGGTTTTGCTGCTCACTGTAAGCCAGCTTGCCAATGATAGCTTCCGGGCCTTCCTCGTCGAGATAGGTCTGGAAGTAGTTGAGGTTTTGCACCAGATAGAAGATCAGCGGGATGCACAGGAAAACCACCACGACTTTCAGGTTCTGTCGCCTGGCCAGAAAAGTATGTTTAAGCAGGAAGATATAGCGCGTCATCGTGATAGCAACGACGACGTAGACGATATTTACTAAAGTGAAAGGGTAACCTGGGACAGAGGTCAGTATAGGCAGCATCACAGCGGCAGTGACGAGTAGGGTGAAAAGCCAGAAGTAGAGTTCGAGTTGTACTTTTTGTTTCATGTGCGTTGTGGTTCGGCAATGAAACGCAAAAGTACACTTTGAGTTGAGAGTAAGGGCTTCTCGAAAAATAAAATACACAACTGGTTTTGTTCCAACGTTGCACAAAACCAACTAGAGGGCGAGTTTTGTGCAATGTTGGGGCAAAAGCTTTTTGAAAGTTGTGTATTTTATTTTTGCCCCACTACTAAGATATGGATGGAGGAGAAAATGCGGTGGGGTTTCACGCGAAGACCGCGGAGGGGGTTCACGCGAAGACTGCAGAGGAGGGCATGCGAAGTACGCAGAGATTAGTGTGGTATTGTTACTTAGCGAGGGCCGCGTGAACCTCCGCGTACGCTGCGTGAACCCCTATTACGTAACTAATAAAAACAAAATAGCCCCGGCGCAAAATTCATACGCCAGGGCTAGATTTCATTGATCCTTCAGGTACATCCTATCGGATAACGACCTTTTGGGTGGTCATTTTACCGCCCGCCTGCACTTTGACGAAGTACATACCGGCAGGCAACTGGGCAACATTAACGGGAACGAGCTGGTAAAAACCGCCCATTTCCACTTGCTGCTCTTGCATGACACGGCCGTCCATCGCAACGAGCGTGATCAGGGCATCTTCCGCACCCTTCACATCGATGGCTACGTTCAGCAGGTCGTTGGCAGGGTTAGGGAAGACTTTGACGGCGTTTTCCGGCAGAGCTTCCGCTACGTTACTCGATAATCCTGGTTCTACGATAGTGCCTTCCTCGGGGGCAATCGCACAAGCCATATCGCCTTCGTTTGACATGACGCAAGCTTCGCCGTTATAGTTGATCATGTCCATGATTTCTATATTGTCCACAAACCAGCCCGGGTTGGCACCCGAGGTCGGTGCGCCACCTTCGTTGGAGCCAAAGCGGAAGCGGAAGTTAATATCCTGACCCACGTAGTCGGTTAGGTCAATGTAGCTGTCTATCCAGCCCTGAGAGTCACCGGAGAAGGCTTCCAGGAATGGGATGACCAGCGTCTGGTAATCCAGCGTGGAATTGTAGCCGTTGCGGATCAGGCGCTCAGGAACACGCTGCCAGGTAAAGCCGCCATCGGTAGAGACTTCGACAACGCCCCCGTCGAATCCAACAACGGTATTAAACTTGTGGAAGAAGCGCAATACCGGTCTTTCCCCACTGATAGTTACAGATTCCTGAAGGAAAATAACCTGGTCATTCACCAACTCGGTATTTTCTACAAACCAGCTCTTTTCCCCTTCGTAGGCATCCAGCTCAGAGATTTCCCAGGCGTTGAAACCTTCGGGGTCCAGGTTTAGGAAGAACCAGTTTTCATCGCCGCTTTCGATGTCATCGAAGAATTGTGTGGTGGAGAAGATATCCTCGTCGGAAGCCAGCTTGTAGGTGATGGTGACGACATCACCGTTGGCCATGTCGCCGACTTCCAGCGTGACTGCACTGCCGGAAGCGGTGGCGTCAGCGCCTTCTGCAGAGCCCGGGATGAAGGAAAGCCCGGCAGGAATTTCGTCTTCCACAATCACGCCGGTGACAGTTTCGCCTTTGTGATTGGTGAGCGTGAGCGTGATTTCTACCTCTTCACCCGCTTCAATGAGCGGAGTTGCTGATTTAGCAATTTTTAGCTCACGGATACAGGTAGGTAAGGGCTCGAAGTCTTCCACATTATCATTCCGGTTGTTGGAGCTCTCCTGTGTCATGAAGTAGCCCATGCCCCGGCGGGCGAAGACTTCCCAGATCAGGCACTCGTGGATGCCATCGTAGTTCAGGATATCGGCTGCGAAAATGGCATCACGTCCATCCTCGAAGCCCGGGCTGCAGGCTTGTAGCTTCATGCCATCCATGACAAGTTGGATAGCCATGTTATTTCCACCGGTACCGTTCATGGGATCAGGGTCCCAGCCATATTCTTCCACGAAAGCCCAGTAGAGGTCCCAGGTGACCACCGCCCACACTTCACCTAGGGGGTGAGGGGCCGTAGTACCTTTGACATCATCGTAAGTTTGGTTGTTCACGGAGAGGTCAGTGGAGTAGCGCTGCCGGCGGATACCGGAGCCGTTGGTTTCCTGCTTCAGGGCGAAGGTGCCGATGCCTCGCGGCATATCACCGGTCTCGCCGGGCTGTACAGAGGTGATGAGGGCGAAGTAATCGCTCCAGCCTTCCCCCATTTGCTCGTCGTTGCCCAGGCAACCGGCGGCGGAAGGGCCACCGGTGAGGCGATTGGAAATGCCGTGGCCGTACTCGTGAGCCACGATACCATTGTCCAGGTCACCATCTACGAGTTCAGGGCCGCTGTCGTCAGGCACCTGGAAAGTCACATTCAGGCCCTGTCCGGCAAATTCACGGATAGTCTGGCAGTCTGTATTGCCCAGAGAAACCACGGGAATAGTGACCTGCCCGCCTACGGCACCCGGGTCCATTCCGTTTGCCACGTTCTCAAAATTACAAATAATTACACCAATGGCTCCAGCCTCCTGGGCATTCAACGATTTCAGACCAAACTCACAGCCACCCCGGTCAATGATAGCGATCTTGCCTTCCATAGCCTCTACATTTTCCAGCGGGTTGCAGGCAAGGCTGCCTTCCGCTGTGCCATCGTCTGCTATGATAACATCACCAGCTACTGGATTTTCGGTAATAGGGGCTCCGAAGTTGGCTTCTCTTACCTCATAGGAACCAGCTACCGGCTGTGGGCTATTGACTCTGAAAATACTGCCACCGCCCTGCCAGAGATACATCTGCATGGTGCCATTACCGCCATCGGGTGGAGTAGCAAAATTGGCATTGTTAGTGCCACCGCCATCCTGAGCGTGTGCATTGACATAGTCGCCGCCTTGTCCGCCCCGGCCGTAGTTGTTTTGTTGGAAGTTGCCAGCTTGCTCATCAAAACCGTAGGCGTAGACAATATCGTGGATCATATTGTTGGTATAGAACAATTGCGTTACCGCAGCTTCCCGATAGGTCTCCGGCTCCGCATTCAGGTCGATTGGGAAGTCGAACACCAGGTTTTCTCCTCCGTCCGGCTCGTCGCCCTGCGGCTGATTGGAATTGTCGAGGTCGAGGTAAGCGTGGACGTTGTTGCCGCGGGTGATGGTGTACTCTGCACCTGGTTCGCCGTTGGTATCGTGCCAGCCAAAGGGAGATGCCAGGGTGTCGGCGGGGTTTTCCACCAGCACACGTGGGCCGTGGATGGGGCTCTCAGCGGGTAGCGCGAATACATTGTACACGGCGTTGTCACTTTGTACCATGCTCTGCTGCTCCAGCGCCTGACGAATAGGCAAGCCTGGCTTGTCTGCCGCTTGCGTGTGCTCACAGTTGTGGCTGTGTGCATGCGTGCCATTGGGCGCATCAAAGTTACAGCTTACGTTCCAGTTGATGCGGTCCAGTTCCTCACCAGTGATGGCATCCATGCGCAGGCTCCAGTAGTCGTGGGTAGTGGGCATATCGATAGCCAAATCCCAGGCGAGGCGGGCGCTGCCGTCCTCCACCATTTGGTAGACCAGCTCCACTTTGATATCCGAATCAGAAATGCTGCCACCGGAAAAGGTGTAGAGATGGCCATCCTGCGCAATCTGATGCTCCCGCCCGTCCATGATCAGGCCAAGGTCAGTCGCTGCCGCCTCAATCGCCTGATAGGCAGTAAGGCTGGGAGCTGTGGTGTTAACTTTTTCTGCCAGATTGGGCGTGAAACGGTTGGTGGAGAACACCACTTTGCCTTCCTGCACGTGCACGCCGTTGATGGCGTTGTAGACTTCAATGCCTTCGTGGCGCTGATTGAAGTAAAAGTGGGTGGCGCCGTTGTGGCGGCTGTATACCTGATCGCGGAGTACGACATCTTTGGTGTCTTCATCGGCCAGGCCCCAGGCTTCGTGTTTCTGCTCCAGATGGCGGAGCGCGATGTCCAGGGGTGTTTGCTGTTGTGCCCAGCCGGTAGCCGCTATCAATAGCACTGCCAGTACGGTACTATACCGGGTAAAAGTCCTCTTCATACTTTGCAAATGTTATGATTGAATAGAAAATAAGCGTTCTTTCGTCGGGAGTTTTCCGGGGTTGAGCGGCTAATTTAGACAAATTATGGTGGGGAAAAAGCGACCGTCCGGGAAGTTTATATGTACTGGGCGACAAAAGTGCAGCCTATCATTTGGTGATGAAGATATGGAGGCAGCAACCAGGGCTCAGACTTGTTCTCCCAGCCAGGCCAGGGCAGCTGCTTTAGCTTTATCTTCTTTAGCCAGCTCTTTTTGAGCCAGCAGGTGCAGTGCCCGGCGTGGGTGCCCGGTGGAAAGGGCTTCCTGTACCGGCGGTTCCTTACGCATGGCCTCGATCGCTTCGGGGGAGGGGGGCTCAGGCAGGGAAGCCAGCATACCCAGGTT
>CAZNHN010000184.1:0-12024 GCA_964572415.1 uncultured Phaeodactylibacter sp. | reverse complement strand
AAAACATGACCTATCGCATGCAGAATACGAGCCGTTATGCTTTTTGTGCTTTTGGGCTCAACCGTTGAAACGATTTTGCAAATGGGTCTCCAATATCGGTCCCGTGTAAATACAATGACACCACACTTTTCGAGATCAGTATAATCTGCACCTGCGCCGCTCTCGTGGCTGTATGTTTTTGAAAGATTTAGTTTTTTCCCGCCAGGCTTTATAAAAAAGAATTCAAGTTCTCTATTCTTTAAAGTAGAAAGGTTAGTAGGATTGCTAGAGCCTTTCAATTCGTAAGCTATTATATTATCAATAGCTAATTTAATCGCGTCGGTAAACTTATTTTTTTTGAGTGTCCATTGCGTATGAATAGTGTAGTTAATGCCTCTGTATGAACCTGCTTCCGAGGTGAGTTTTACGCCTTCCACACAATCCTCGAAGGCTTGTACTTGTGAAGCTTTAAGCTTTTCAGTTTCTTGCCTCGTTAATACATCTCCGTAACGATTGATTTGAGCAGAAATAGATCCGATGCAAAGAATGATTGCCCCTGTTAAGATAAACTTTCTCATGGTAATTCTTTTGGATTAAATAGCAGTCTGTGTTTAACAGAAAAGGTGTTAAAAGATTAAGTCAAATTTAAGTGGGAAATAAATGCTGATCAGCGCTACCGTCCGAACGGTTCTGCTGACTGTCCGAATGGTTTTCCAGAATGGTCAGGCGGCGCAACGCCATATCCTGTTCCCGACATAGCTACAGCCGTGCAGGCCACAACCCTTCCGCCACCATCCGGCTGAGTGTCGTTTCCAGGGCTCTTTGCAGCTCCTTTACTTCAAAGGGTTTGGTGATCAGCGCGTAAGGGTTCAAGTGAATAAGCTGTTGCAGGAGGCCTCTCTCCGTATGGGCGCTCAGAAACACCATGGGGGTTTTTGAGGTCTCTGTAATGAGCCGGGCTGTGTTTAGCCCACCTGTCGGACTTCCTGTATCGATGTTCATCAAAATGATATCCGGCCGATGACGGGTAATGGTTTTGAGCGCGTCTTCCCTCCTTGTATTGATACCTATTACGTCGTATCCTAATTTTGAGAGTTGGAGGGATACATCCGCCGCAATAATCATTCGACTTTCAAGGATCAGTATCTTAGGAGGCAGATATATGGGCATAGCTATTCATTTTCCGGACGGGTGTTTACTTTGTAAGCTGCTTACATTCAAAGGAAGGTAGGCGGAATGGGCAAAGGATTGAACGTGGCTGTCCGGGCGGTAAGTTTCACTGTCCGAAAGGTAAGGGAGTGGGGTAGGTGCCCCGAAAAGAGACGCCTTAGAGGGAATCAGGGTGGTATGTACAGGAAAATAGTATCGTCAAGCGTGCGCCGGCAACTGTGACCAATCCACTATCACGCCGCCGATTTTTGCTGCAGCGGGAACCGAATCACCGTAGAGGTGCCTTTTTCGGTAGACGTCTTGAGTGTCCCTCCCAGTTGAGTGGTCAGCAGCTGAATGAGAAGGCTTCCAAACCCACTGTCTTTTTTTGAAACGGCCTCGCCTGCCGCGGGGCGCCCGTTATCTGCGATGAGCAGTTTTAGCAAGCCATTTTCGTCTTGTTGCAGGGTAATACGGATCTGGCCTTTTTCCTGATCCGGGAAAGCATGTTTGATGGAGTTCGTAATCAACTCATTGGTGATTAGCCCAATAGGGACTGCCGTGTCTACGTCGAGCTCTATCTCTGACATATCAATATCCAATGCAATGTTTTCCGCCTTTTTTCCAAAGCTGTCGATGATGGTGCTCCCAATCGTTTCAAAGTAATCGCGCATTTCGATCGCGGCGAGGTTTTCGCCTTGGTAGAGCTTTTGGTGGAGCAGCGCCATGGAGGCAACGCGGTTTTTACTTTCCTGTACCGCATCAAAGGCACTCTTGTCGCTGATGCTTTCGGACTGCAGGCTGAGCAAGCTGGAGACCGTCTGCAGGTTGTTTTTTACGCGGTGGTGAATCTCTTTAAGGAGGAGTTCATTTTCCTGGTTTTTCACTTCCAGTTGCGCGGTGATTTTCTGGTTTTTTCTAAAATTGTAAAACAAGGCGAAGAGTAGGCCCGTCAGTAAGGCCACGGCACCGAAGGTGAGGTTTTGGATTTTACTTTTTTGTGCCAGCTGTTGTTCCTGAAGGGCGATCTGGATTTCTTTTTTTTCTGTTTCGTATTGGGTCGTCAGCTCCCTGGCGATTTGGTCTTTCTCTACGGATACGATGCTGTCCTTCATCGTTTGGAGCTGCTCCCTGTATTTCAGCGAAGTTTCAAAATCCCCCAGCTCCCGGTATATTTCACTTAGGTTATCGATATTCTCAAGGATATTCATGTTAAATCCATATTCCATAGTCAAGGCATAGGATTTTTCCTGATAGGGCAATGCATTTTGATAATCTCCTTTTCTTCTGTAGATATCCGCAATATTGGCCAGGGTAGCGCTCATTCCGCCCGGGTGGTTTAAGGCCGTACAGACCTCATTGCTTTTTTTGTACGCTTTAAGGGACTCATCATAGCGCTCGAGTAGTTTCAGGACATTCCCCTTTGAGTTAAGCAGGCTGGCTCTTTCAAGAAGGCTTAGATCGCTTAATTCTGCCAGTTTTAGCGCCTTTTCAATATAAATGAGCGCATCTTTATAATCCCCAGTCCCCAGATAGTTGTCGGCAATGCTCCTGTAGGCCTGAAGTATGTTGGAGGTATCACTTTGTTCTTCAAAAATAACCAGGGCTCTTTCCGCATAACTTGCCCCTTCTTCATACCGGTCCAGGTAGCCCAGGACGTCTGATAAACTTATAAAGGATTCTGCTATACCTTTTCGATCCTCTAGTGCTTCATAGAGGTCTAATGCCTCCAAATAGGACTGTACAGCCTCCGCGTAATTCCCCTGGTTGGCCCTTGCGAACCCTTTCCGGTTCAACGCAAAAGCTTGATTCGCCTGGTCGCCCATTTCTTTGGAATCACTAATGATTTTATCATAAACAACCAAAGCGCTGTCGTACTTCGCGAGGTTAGTATAATTGCGGGCAATTTTAAAAGCAAATTCCATTTCCCATTCCCGATCAGACATCTCCTGTGATTGCTGCTGCCCTAAAAGAGCCAGTTCCAGTGATATTAAAGGATCAACGTCCTTATAGTCATTCACCCATTTGTATAAAGTGTCCAGCCTCTCCTGCTTAGAAGAAAGGGTTGCTAAACGCTGCTGTATACTGTCGATAAAGGAAATGGATTGGGGTACAGGGCTTGCACCTTTCAGCGTGGAGCCTGTTTCAGGGGTTTGGTAAGACTGGTACGGAGCAGGTATGTTGCCAAGAACGAAAATGGAAAACAACCCCAAAAGCAGGGTGTTGCATAAGTGCTTTATTGTTCTTTTCATCCGGGGAGTCTTTTTTAAACAAGTTTGGTAAATTACACCATCCTCAACCGCTTTACCACCTCCTCCCTGGTCCGCCGGGCGATAGGGACCTGACTGGATTGAATGGTCAGGTATTCGTGGTATTCGCTGATTGCATCAATCTTTTGGAGGTTGACTACGAAAGATCTATGAACCCGGATAAATTGATCAGCCGGCAGCTGGGCTTCAATATTTCGAAGCGGCACAGACAACAGGTAGCTCTCGTTCTCCGTAAACACCTTGCAGTAATTCCGGTCTGCCTCCGCGTACAGGATTTCTTTTAGCAACACCTTTACCATTTGCCCTTTAGACCGGATAAATAGCCGGTCTTCCATAGCAGATACATGATCGATGGCATCGGGCACAGAAGCGGATTCCTGTTCCACCGCGATACGCTGCAGGGCTAACCTGATGGTGCGTTCCAGATGGGACTTTTGGAAGGGTTTGCCAATGAATGCGTAGGGCTTTGCGGTGAGCGCCTGCTGGAAAGAAACATCATCGGCGTTGGAGGTCAGAAAGATGACGGGTACCTGAAATTTTTCCAGGATGACTTTGGCTGCATCTATCCCGTTCATCTTTCCGGTCAGTACGATATCCATCAGAATGATATCCGGCCGGTTGCTTTCCAGTGTCTTTAGTGCATCTTCTGCCCGTGTGCTGATGCCGATGACTTCATAGCCCAGTTTAGTCAATTGCATGGATATATCCGCTGCAATGATCATGTCATCTTCTACCATCAGGATTTTTGGGATGCGCTCCTTCATAGTGCTGTTTGTTTACTAATGAGGCTACGCAACAAATATAGTCTTTAAAAGCTTAATGCTACAGGCATTTGCTGTAGCATTAAGCTTAGGTGGATTATCCTTAATCACAGGAAGTTGTCCGCTCAATATCACAGTAAGTCGACCACCAGGGGTTAAACTGATTGTCCTTTTCATCATTGCTCATCGCCAGGTAGCGGAAAGCCGGGCTGCCGTCTGCATTGGGGTGGGGGTGCCCGTCTACTCCCTGACTATGGGTATGGTCGCCTGCCCCGCATTTTTGCGGGATCCCAAAGTCCTTGGTTTGCAATGGGAGCGAGTTCCAAATCTAACCTTAGAGATTTCCAACCTCCGCTATTGAAGATCAGTGGCCCATTCTAAGTACCCTTTCAGCTGACTCATAAGGTAGTAAGGGAGATTGACCAAGCGGTATTCGTATCCGGCAGGTGTCCGGGCGTTCTCCACAGATAGGGTGTTGTTCAAAAAACGAATGGCAAAGGGCGGATGCCCGCGCTCCACAAACTGATGCAGAGACCGCAGCCGCCCCTGAGGACCAGCCTTCACCTCAATTGGCAGGAGTTGCCCCTCATAGGGATAAACCAGGTCCACTTCGGCATTGGCGTTGGCTTTTTCCCTTACCCAGAAATGGGGCTTGAAATCCTGATTGTTGTGAAGTGCAATCAACTCCTGACTCAGTAAGTGCTGCACGATAAATCCCCGGTAAAGGCTGTTTAAGTCTGCCAGGCCCAGAAACTGCGATTGAATTTGGAGGGTATGATTCAGCAATCCCGTATCAATAAACTGAAGCCGGGGGCGTTTTTTCAAGTCAGTGATGACCGGTGGCGCAAGCTGTGTGGTGGGGTAAATCAAGCGAATCACTCTGGCCAGTTCAAGGTTTCGAAGGGCTTCGCCCACTTCTCTTGAGCCGTAGTTGGAGTGGCCAAACCCTGCAAACTTAATCCGGTCATGCTCCATTGGCGCAGACCGGATGATGTGCCGTAAGACTTGCCGCTGCGTGCTGTTGCTGGCGTATTTTTCGATATCGTCCAGGTAAGCCTGCCAAAGACCAGCATAGAGGGTCGCAAGGCCGGACAGCGGTGCGCCATCGGTGTAACGCTGTACCACTTCGGGCATCCCGCCAAGCAGAGCATATTCATGGAACAGGATACGCAACTTTTCGTGTGCAAAATCCGGAACGGGGATGCGCTGTAATGCCTGCAGTGCCCGATCCTCGCCTTTCCATTCCAGGAACTCCTCAAAATTGAGTGGGTGAAGATAATAGTAACTGACCCGGCCAACCGGGAAACTCCTGACTTCACCCAAAGAGAAATCGAGCAACGACCCGGCAGCAACGACATGAATATCCGGGCGCTCTTCGTAAAAATAGCGTAGCAGCCGAATGGCCTGTGGGCTTTCCTGAATCTCATCAATGAAGAGTAGGATTTTTGAACCTGCGCCGGAAATGTTACGCTCGAAAAAAAGAGCCTCCATCAACTCGTTTACCTCCAGGTGCCGATGGAACAATGCCTGTATGCCGGGCTTTTCAGCATTTAGTTCAATATAATGATCAAAGTCGCTTGCAAGCATGCGCACGAGGGTCGACTTGCCTACCTGTCGGGCTCCGCGGATGAGCAGCGGCTTTCGGTTCGGGCTCTCTGCCCATTGGATCAAATCTTCTAATGCCCGGCGCTTTTTGATCAAAATTCGGTTTTTGTAATAAATAACCCCTTATTTGTGACAATAGTTGTAATAAATAACCCCTTATTTGTGACAAATCTGAGTATACATTCCGTACCTACGGCACGGATAAACTTTGGAATCCAAATCTTCTACCAATATAGCGTACCCAAAGGCACGCTAATTGCAGCTTGAAAATCATTGTAATAAGACAACATCATGAAAAAAATCCTCGATGAGTTTAAGGAGTTTGCGGTCAAAGGCAATATGATTTAAGTATTCTGGTTCTCCAGCCACTCCCGCGCATTCACAAATGCCTGAATCCAGGGTGATACCTCATCCTGACGGTTGGCGGGGTAGTGCGCCCAGTTCCAAGGGAAAACAGACCGCTCAATGTGCGGCATCGTAGCCAGGTGTCGGCCATCCGCGCTGACGAGCATAGCGGTGTTGTAGGCACTGCCGTTGGGGTTGGCGGGGTAGGCTTCGTATCCATACTTCGCAACGATATTATAGTTGGACTCAGCCTCCTTTAGGTCAAATTTACCTTCCCCGTGGGAAATCCAAACGCCCAGGGTGGTGCCCTCCAGATTGGACAGCATCACGGAGTTGTTTTGGCCAATCTTTACGGAAGTGAAACCGCTCTCGTGCTTGTGCGAATCGTTGAAGGCCATGAGCGGGTGAGGGTCCTGCTCCGGGTAGATAAGCCCGAGCTCCATAAACAGCTGACAGCCGTTGCAAATACCCACCGAGAGCACATCCTCACGGGCGAAGAATTTTTCCAGCGCTGTTTTGGCCTGCTCGTTGTATTTGAAAGTGCCCGCCCAGCCTTTGGCAGAGCCCAGTACATCGGAATTAGAGAAGCCGCCGACTGCGCCCAGGAATTGAATGTCTTCCAGCGTCTCCTTGCCGGTCATCAGGTCGGTCATGTGCACGTCCCGGACTTCAAAGCCAGCCAGATAGAGGGCGTGAGCGAGCTCGCGTTCGGAGTTGCTGCCCTTTTCGCGCAGAATGGCGGCTTTGGGTTTGTGGGCGCTCTCTTTCAGTTCCGGCAGCTTGCCATTGAAATGGCCGGGGAATTGATACTGCAGCGGTTGGTTTTTGTAATTGGCATAGCGCGTATCAGCCAGCCCGTTGGCCGTTTGCTTTTGGTCGAGCAGCCAGGAGGTTTCGTACCACGCGTCGCGCTGTTTTGGGATGTCGAAGGTGTGTTGGTCGTCTCCGTTCCTGATGCGTAGGGTGTCTCCGGCATTTACCCTGCCAATGCGGTGGCAGGGGATGGGGAAATTGGCCAGTGCGGTGGCGCTTTCTTCATCTCTGAGCTGCAGGACCACTCCGGCATTTTCGGCAAACAAAACCTTTACCGTATCGGGCTCCCCGAGTACACTTAGGTCAAGGTCGGCGGCAAGGCTATTGTCGGCAAAGCACATTTCCAGCAGAGTAGTGATCAGGCCGCCGGAGGCTACGTCATGCCCGGCAACGACTGCTCCGCTTTTTATCAAGTCCTGTAGTGCATTGAAGGTATTCGCCAGCTTTTGAGCATCCTTTACGTCGGGCCCTTTTGAGCCGATCTTATTACGGGCCTGCGCAAAGGAGCTGCCGCCGAGGTGGAAGTCATCCTGCGAAAGGTTGAGATAGTACACCGGGCCAGCGTCCTTTTGGAATACCGGCTCGACAACCTTGTTAATATCCGAACAAACACCTACCCCGGAAATGATCACCGTACCCGGTGCCAGTACATCCCCATCCGGGTACTTCTGTTTCATGGAAAGGGAGTCTTTGCCGGTCGGCACGTTGATGCCAAGTTCGATGCAAAAGTCAGACACGGCCTGCACCGCTTCGTAGAGGCGGGCGTCTTCCCCTTCGTTGCGGCAGGGCCACATCCAGTTGGCAGAAAGGGAAACGGACTTCAGCCCTTCCTCCAGCGGTGCCCAGACAATATTGGTTAGTGCTTCGGTAATGGCATTTCTGGAACCGGCTTTCGGGTCGATCAGGGCATTGACCGGAGCGTGTCCGATGGAAGTAGCGACGCCATTTGGTGTGTCGTACCCCAGCGCCATAACGCCGCAGTTGTTCAGGGGCAGTTGCAGCGGGCCGGCGCACTGTTGTTTGGCCACCAGGCCTCCCACACAGCGGTCTACCTTATTGGTCAGCCAGTCCTTGCAGGCCACGGCTTCGAGGCGGAGTACCTGCTCCAGGTATTCCTGAATTTTGGCAGGGTCATAGTCTACGGCCTCGTACTGCCGCTCCACGGCCTGATCTTCCATAATGGTTTTCGGAGAGCTGCCAAAGAGGTCCGCCAGGTCGAGGTCCAGCGGTTTCTCAGCTCTGGATGCGGAAACAGCTGAGAAGCGCATATCGCCGGTCACTTCGCCAACCACGTACATGGGGGCGCGCTCCCGTTCTGCGATTTTCTGCAAAAGCGGGATGTCCTCTGCCGCAACGATCAGGCCCATGCGTTCCTGAGATTCATTGCCAAGGATTTCTTTAGCGGAAAGGGTGGGGTCGCCTATTGGCAGGGCATCAAGGTCGATACGACCGCCGGTTTCTTCCACCAGTTCGGAAAAGCAGTTGAGGTGGCCGCCTGCGCCGTGGTCGTGTATGGCGATGATGGGGTTCTTTGCACTTTCCACGAGGTTACGTATGGTATTGGCAACCCGCTTCTGCATTTCCGGGTTGGAACGCTGCACGGCATTCAGGGTGATACCCGTGTCGAAGGCACCGGTATCGGCTGAGGAAACGGCAGCGCCGCCCATACCAATGCGGTAGTTGTCGCCACCCAGCAGCACGATTTTATCGCCTTTCCGGGGCGTTTGTTTCAGGGCCTGATCCAGGATGCCCGAGCCCACGCCCCCAGCCAGCATAATGACTTTGTCAAAACCCAGTTGGCGTGCGTGCTCGGCGTGCTCGAAGGTGAGCAGAGAGCCGGCAATGAGGGGCTGCCCGAATTTATTGCCAAAATCAGAGGCTCCGTTGGAGGCTTTGATGAGGATGTCCATGGGCGTTTGGTACAGCCACTGCCGCTCGGGTATGGCTTTTTCCCAGGGGCGGTTTTCCATCAGGCGGGAGTAGGCGGTCATGTACACCGCTGTTCCGGCCAGGGGCAGCGAGCCGATGCCACCTGCCATGCGGTCCCGGATTTCCCCTCCGCTGCCGGTGGCTGCCCCGTTGAAAGGCTCCACTGTGGTCGGGAAGTTGTGGGTTTCGGCCTTTAGGGAAACGACCGTATCCACTTCTTTTTTGCTGTAGCTGGAAGGTTCGTCCGGGCGCTCGGGCGCAAATTGGCGGAGCTGTGGGCCCTTTAGGAAGGCTACGTTGTCCTTGTAGGCTGAGACGATGCTGTTGGGATGGGCTTTGGAGGTCTTCCGGATCATGGCAAAAAGGGAGTCCGGCTGTTCCTGCCCGTCGATGACAAAGGTGCCGTTGAAAATCTTGTGGCGGCAATGCTCGCTGTTGATTTGCGAAAAGCCAAACACTTCCGAGTCGGTCAGCTTTCTGCCAATGCGCTCCGCCACTTCTTCCAGATAAGCCACTTCTTCCTCGCTGAGGGCCAGCCCTTCCGCCGCATTATAAGCTGCGATATCTTCAATTGGGCGGATAGACTCCGGTTGGATATTTATGGTGAACAGCTGCTGATCGAGCCTGTCGAAGCGTTGCTTCAGCATAGGATCGAAGGGCGCAGATGCCGAAAAAGGGGTGTACTGTTCTATTCTCCGGATGCCGCTGATGCCCATATTTTGGGTGATTTCCACGGCGTTGGTACTCCAGGGAGAGACCATTGCCGCCCGTGGCCCAATGAATTGTCCTTCAATAGCCTGTCCTTCCAGCTGAGGCTGATTGCCAAACAGCCAGGTGAGCTTTGATACATCGCTGTCGGTAAGTGTGGCTGTAGCCTGAACGGCAAAAAGGATTCGTTGGGGGTCTCCGAAGAAGTGGATCATCAGCTTATGGATTTAACATTTCCGCAAAGGTCGCTCGTTCGGCTTAAATTGCCAAGGTTTTGCGATGGGGAGTTGGGATTTCTCTGAGGGCGGCAATTATTGATGAGAAAAGGTCTTTTTTATTGATCATTTCTTGCGATATTTAGTTTGTGGTACCTAAAGATTAAAACCCAAAATACCGCTAATTATCATGAATCAGGCCGCAAATTGCAAACGCTGCAACAGCGAACTCTATGGCGAATTCTGCTCCACCTGTGGGCACCCGGGCAACCTGAAGCGGATTGACGGGCGCTATTTGCTGTCCGAAATGAGTAGTGTGCTCAACTTTGATAAAGGCATCCTGTATACCATTCGGGAGCTTTTTCTTAGGCCCGGAGATAGTATTCGAAGATATATTAAGGAAGACCGCAGCAGGTTAGTCAAGCCAGTCATTTTTCTTATCGTTTGTTCATTGATTTACAGTATAGGGCAGCAATTTCTGAACTTTGAGGAGGATTATGCTCAGGCAAACGCACAGGCAGCCGGGGAGTCTGCTGTCAGAGATATACTGGTATGGATGCAGAAAAATTATGGCTATGCCAACATCATAATGGCTTTTTTTATAGCCTTTTGGGTTCAGGTCCTTTTCCGAAGGAAAGGCTATAACTACTTCGAAGTCCTGATCCTGCTGTTTTATGTGATTGGGTTAGGCATGCTAATTTTGGCCGTATTTGGAGTTGCGGAAAGCCTTGTTGGGTTTGGGATGCTTACTATTGGTGGTGTTTTGGCATATATCTATGGTGGATGGGCTATAGCCCGCTTCTATGACAAACATAAGAAAATCAATTACCTCAAAGGCTTTTTGGCCTATACTATAGGAACGATTACGGCATTTGGTACCGCAATTTTGATTGGTACTATAATCGATAGTTTGAGGTAAAGGTTGATTTCGTCTTTCAGGAGATGGAAATGAAATGCCAGGAACAAGCCGGGAGGTGCTCTTCGATTCAACGAAAACGGTGCATGTTTGGAGGTTACTTCGGCTGCTCAATAAAGCAGTGTGAACCCCGCAGATGTGCAGGAGCGCTATGAAAAAAGGCTTGTTTGGCCCCGCATTCTACGGGGCCAAACGCCTGTTCTTTCATTTCGCCACAAACCTGCCGGCTATATTGGTATAGTAGCCGGTTTCAGTCAATTGATTATCAAAGATTTATGGCGCCAAGCAAGTTCTTATTGTACAATCACCCGTCGGGTTATCACACCATCTTCGGTGCGCAATCGGACGAAATAAACTCCGGCGCTGTAGCCAGAGAAGTCGAGTGTATGGTTATCCAGACTATCAAGTTGTTCGAAGCGTAGCTGCCGCCCATCAGCAGAGAGCACCTCCAGATCAACTTTGGTCATCAGCGGCTCCTCAAGACCGAGCACCACTTTATCCTTAGTCGGATTAGGCGAAAGTGTCATAGCGATCTGCAACTCCGGCTCCTGTGTAGCCACCGGGTTTTCGATATTGACAATCGTCGTGATCTCATCGCATAGCGCCTCTTCGCCATCACCTGCACAAGCGACATTAGTAATACTGTGCAGCTCGCCCAGTATGCGAAGGTCGTCTACATACCATCCATTGCCGCCAACTAATTCATCGGAGACAAATCGGAACCGGAGAAAGATATTGCTCCAGGCAATGCTTTCCAGGTCAATTGTCGTCTGTATCCAGCCATCACTGTTACCGGTGAAGGCTAACTGTCCGGGTAAGCCGTGGTCTGCGTTGGGGTTCAGGGCACCATTGTAATTGTTTTCTAAGATATAGGCGCTGGCATTTAGCCAGAACATGCCATTAGGGGAAATCTCAACGATACCGCCGTCCCAGCCGTCTTCGGTGTCGTAGCGGTGCCAGAAGGAAATACCCCGGCGCTGACCGTTATCAGGCAGAGGCACCTCAATCGTCATCTGCTGATCTGTCGCAGAAGCCAGGTTGCGGGCAAGGAAAGACCTGGTGCCGGTATTGGCATCCACATTGGTAATCTGCCAGTTGTTTGTGCCTACCGGCGCTTCCAACGTCCAGTTGTCCAGCCCTTCTTCGGCTCCATCCTCGAAGACCGCGTAGGTGCCTTTGTCGTCATCCAGTTGCACCTGATAGCTGCAGTTGATGGTCGTCCCACTTGCTACTTCCCCCAGGTCGAAGGTCAATACCCCATCTTCCACACTTGCCGGACAGGAAGAGCTGCCTTCCACGAAAGTAGTGCCTTCCGGCAGAAGATCCGTAACAAC
>CAZNHN010000183.1:3727-12068 GCA_964572415.1 uncultured Phaeodactylibacter sp. | reverse complement strand
CTCTTCGGAGGGCTCAGCAATACCTTTAAGTACAAGGGGGTGGACCTGTCCGTTTTCATGAGCTTCTCCGCCGGAGATTACCTCTACGATTACGAAGAACAACGGACCACGGATGTTCAATACGGGCAGGTTGTGCTTCGCTCTGACATGATTGGCAATACCTGGACTCCCGATAATCCGGATGCCAAATACCCTGAATTGCGCTGGCAGGGCGCTTACCCTTATGGCTGGGACCCCGACGTGGAAAATCCTGATTCTCCAACCGGCAAAGGCGACTGGACTGAGGCTACCGGTAACTATAAAACAGAGACCGTCAACTGGACAAAGTATCTCTACCGGGCGGACTTCCTGCGGCTGCGAAACCTTCAGTTGGGCTATACTTTTCCCAATGAAATGGTGCAGCGGTGGCGTTTGCAAAGCCTGCGGGTGTACCTGACGGGCACCAACCTCTGGGCGTGGGCACCGCATTACGATGGCTGGGACCCCGAGTCCGGCGGTGGTGTGCTGCCTCCTTTACGGATGTACGCCGGAGGGATAACTGTGAAATTCTAACCTAAAAAGAGCCAAATTATGAATACCATAAAGCAACGCATCCTGGCCCTGAGTTTACTACTGGCATTTGCCGGATGCAATAACGATGAGTTTTTCGAGCTGCAGAACCCGCCTGAGTTCCCCTGGCTGAACATGGAGGAATTGGAGCGGGGGGTGGTGACGCCTTATAACTATGCCTTCACTTCTTCCTGGAGTAATTTTTTCGGGGACGACCGGCTGATTTTCGAGTGTATGTCGGATGCCGTATATCTTCTGCCCAACACCTCCGCTGACATCCCCTTTGAGGAGATGTACCTGCGGACCACGGGCGTGGAAATGACCAAAGCGAACTCCGGTTTTTCGCTGGGCTATAAATGCATCACACATGCCAACTCCGTGCTCGACTTTTTGATAGAGAATGACTACCGGCCATTCGATAATCCTACGGAGCGAGACCTGGCCAATCTGGACCGCATTCAGGGCGAGATGCAATTCATGCGGGCCTATGCCTATTTCTACCTGACCCGCAGGCATTGCCCTGTGCCCGGAGCACCTAATTTCTCTACAGAGGAAATCCTGCCGCTCCGGTTGGAAACCCCATTGTCCGCTGAGGAGGCCAATAGCCCCCGGTACGTGACCACAGATGTCATTTACAATCAAATCATTGAGGATCTGAAAGCTGCAAAGGAGCTGCTGCCGGAAGCCTATGACGCCGGTATTCACCATCCTTCCTATGTGCAGGGCCGGGCAACACGCTATGCCGCCGCCGCGATGCTGGCCAGGGTGTATTTCCAAATGGGCGAGTTTGATCTGGCTGAGGCGGAGCTGGACTACGTCATTAGTGGCCCTTTCTCCGTGAATGAAGACCCCATAGCAGCCTTCAACAAAGATTATGCGGAGGACGGAGCCGAGGTCATCTGGGCCACCAACAACCACGACCCCGAGATCATCCGCCCCAATAAAGTGCCAACGAGCATGAACTGGAGCGACTACCGGGCGACCAACGGCGGACGGGGCGAATACCATAAGCGCTGCACCTGGAATCAGTTCCCGATGAGCCATACCATCCTGAAACAGGTAGGCTGGATGGATGAAAATCTTGGTACTACAGAAGCGGCGCTGCAAGACAAGCGTTATCAGCAGCTGTTCTGGCGCATTGAGGGTAATCCGGGCACCAACTCGGCTGACCCCACGCAATACGAAATGCAATACCCGCACATCAAAGACCCACATGTCTGGGGCGACAAATACTACCGGGCTACGGATGGGCAACGTTCGAATGTGCCCGTGATCCGGCTGGCGGAAATGCTGCTGACCCGGTCCATTATACGATTTAGAGCGGGTGATGCTACAGGCGCAGCTGAAGACCTTAATCAGGTGCGGGTGCGGGCGGGATTAGAACCGCTGGCAAGCATCACGGAGCAGGATATCCATAACGAGCGCATTAAAGAAATGGCTTTTGAGGGCGACCGCTTCCATTACCTGCAGGCGCTGCAGTTGCCGATCAACCCTGGTGACAGGGAAACGGCACCTATTGAGTATCCCTACACCGATTTGTACTGGAAATTACCACAGTCTGAACTCGACTTTAAATAAAACCAACATGAGAAAAACAACCCTTTTTATCCTTTCGGCTGCGGTAGTCATTGTTATGGCGGTAGCCTGTAGTAAGGATACGGTCAATATCCCTTTTATTACGATCACCGGTGAAGCCGTACAGCCGAGCGCGTTTGGTGCTGCTGATGGTGCAATCGATATAGCCGTGGAAGGTGGTGCGCCGCCCTATCAGGTTTTCTGGAGCCACGGGCCGGACACCGAAGATGTTTCCGGATTACCGGCTGGTAGCTATACCGTCAAGATTATCGACACCAAGTCCACGGTAGCTTCGAAGACCTTTGAGCTGCTGCAGCCTGATGCTACACCGCTTGATCTTAATTTCACCGTGGAAGAAGTCACCTATTTCGGTGGCAACGACGGTGCGGCAACCGTTTCGGTCAGCGGAGGCACAAGCCCCTACACCTTCCTTTGGAGCAATGAGGAAGACACCGAGCGCATCGAAAAACTCACCACCGGCTGGTACACCGTTACCGTCACTGATAGTGGTGAACCCGCCATAACCACCATCGACTCTGTGCTGGTTGGCCAGCCGGAATTTGTCTGTGGCCGCGACAGTATCACCGATGTGGATGGCAACAAATATCCAACCGTTGATATAGGCGGACAATGCTGGACCACGCAAAACCTGCGCACCGAGCACCTTCCTGAAAATCCGGAAGTCGCGATAGAGGGTCGCTTCTGTCAGGATCTGAACTGCACCAACGCCATGGGCGCCCACTACACATGGGACGGAGCCATGAACGGGGCTGAATCCGCAGCGGGCGAGGAAGAAGTACAAGGCATCTGCCCCTGCGAATGGCACCTGCCCACCAAGGAAGAATGGGAAGCCTTCAATGCCTATCTGTCTGTAGACGGACAGGGTGGAACGGGCGTGAACGTGCCCAATAAGATCCGGGGCGAAGGCAGCCCTTCCGGCTTCGATGCTTTGATGGCTGGCAATTGGGGCTATTCTGTTTTTGAAGGCGAAAACGCCGTGTTCTGGACAGCAACCCAACAAGCTGACGGCAGAGCCTTTTACCGCCTGGTCAATAATTTCCCACTACTCGGACAGGGGCATGTGGTGAAAAACAGCGGGCTGAGCGTACGCTGCGTCAAGAACCGGAAATAGGCATAAATAAAGCCTGTTTTCAACCCAAAGGAGTGACTTTTGTCATTGCTTTGGGTTGTTTTATTTTGGGTAAGGTTAGTTTTGGTGATTTTTATTGGGTAGGAATGGGGTGTAATGAAATTTTAATTAAATTGGAGGCAGTGAACATCGTTTCCAATTTCAGACAAACAAAGAACATGCGCAGCCTAATCGCCACCACCATCCTCCTGATTGCCTGGAGTGCTGTGGCCGCCCAGAATTACCGGTTTGATCAGCTTAATGTCGCTGATGGTTTGTCTCAGAATACCGTTAACACGATTCTGAAAGACAGACGCGGGTATATTTGGATAGGCACCAATGATGGGCTCAATCAGTACAATGGGTATAGCTTTCAGGTATTCCGGCATCAGAATGCCAACCTCAATTCACTGAAAGGCAATAAGGTCCTCACGCTACTTGAAGACACTGCCGGTCGGTTATGGATCGGTACGGCTAGTGGTTTATGTATCTACAATCCCGAAGAAAGCAGGTTCGACCCTGTACACCTTGCTATTGAGCAGTCTTCCGGCCCCGGGGATCCGTACATTCGGACCATAGAGCAGGACTCGTCCGGCCGAATCTGGATAGGCACCCTGAGCGGTATGCTTTATGTAAGAGAAAAGGAGGGCGATGCCTTCAGAGCGGTCCGGTTCAACTCAGGGGCCGTAGCTGATGTGAGTACCATCTGTGAAGATCAGAGCGGCACCATCTGGGTAGGGACTGATCACGCGGGGTTATTTTACAAATCAAAGGAACAAAACGAATGGTCTTTCCTACCTATCGAAGAGCTTAACGGTTTGCAGGGCCTCGCCAAAACAATGGTGGAGGATCAAAGCGGACAACTTTGGGTGGGCACACAGGGTGCAGGGCTTTTTAAGATTAGCGCCGACCGGTCAGGCTATCAGCATTACAAAGCGGCTCGAACGCCCGGGCTGCAAAATGACTTGATTAAGAGCCTGGCCCTTGGGCCTCATGGAAAACTATGGGTGGCTACGGATGGCGGCGGCTTATCTATTTTTGATACCCAAAGTGAAGTTGTACAGCACCTGGGATATAATCCTTATGATCCGCAGTCTGTTGCCAGCGATGCCGCCTACGCCCTCTTCAGGGACGAGGAGGGGCTGGTCTGGGTCGGTACGTTTGACGGAGGAGTGAGTATTTTTAACCCCAATCACAAAGCTTTTCACCACATTGGCCGCAGCCTGGTCAGCAGCCGGGGGTTGAGCCATCGCTCTGTATTGTCCTTTCTGGAGGACCGTCGCGGTGATATCTGGGTTGGTACGGATGGAGGCGGGCTGAATGTCTGGACACCGGGAGCTGACCGTTTTCGGGTGATTTCTCAGTCGGATGGGTTGAGCAGTAAAGTGGTTACCAGTTTGTGCGAAGGCCCTTCAGGACAGGTATGGATTGGCACCTATCGGGGCGGTTTGCAGCGTTTGGATCCCGAAACCCGTCATCTGGAGACTTTTAAATACCAGCCAGGAGAGGCACAGGGTATCCGCAATGATAATGTCTGGGCTTTGCTGCCGCAGGGCGAACAGCACCTTTGGGTGGGCACGCTTGCCGGACTGGACCGTTTGGATTTAACTACGGGTTCCTTTGAGCATTGGTCTACGATGAGCCAGGAAGGAGAGGAAGCCTATGCCGAGCGGGTGACTACGCTCTACCGTGGCCCTTCCGGTACGGTTTGGGTAGGGGGGAAAGGTGTCCGGTATGTCTCAGAAAATTTAGGTGAAATGATCCCGCTGAAGGTGTCCTCCGGAAGCACCCTGAATCAGTTTGACAGCAGGGCTTTTCTGGAGGATACAGGCGGACGGTTATGGATCGGAACAGAAGGCGGCGGGCTTTTTATCCGATCCGCCAATGGAAGTGAAATCCGCAACTACACCATGTCAGACGGGCTGCCCAGCAATGCCATTCACACGTTGTACGAAGGAGAAGATGGAGCCATTTGGATGAGTACGAACAAGGGGCTTTCAAGAGTTTGGCTGGATAGCACATCCGGATCGCTGCGATGCCGGAATTATTGTAAAAAGGATGGACTGCAGAGCAATCAGTTTTCCTACAATGCCGGGCTGCAAACCCGGGATGGGCACCTTTACTTTGGAGGCATTAACGGGTTTAACTACTTCAAGCCTGGTTTAATTCAGGATAATCCCCACGCACCGGAAGTAGCCCTGACCGGGCTTAAGCTTTACGATAAGTACACCACCCCGGAGGACGAAGGCTCTCCACTGAAAAAACCTGTTAGTCAGGTGCAGGAGCTGGTACTGAGCCATCAGCAGAGCCAGTTGTTTGCGTTGGAGTTTACTGCACTAGGCTACACCTCCAGCGAAAAGAATCAGTATGCCTATAAGCTCGAAGGCTTCCTGGAGGAGTGGAGCTATATCGGTGACCGCCGGAGTGTGTCTTTCACCAACCTCAATGCGGGCACCTACACCTTCAAGATCAAGGCGGCCAACAACGATGGAGTCTGGAATCCCGAGCCGGTTGCTCTGAAGATTGTCATCAAGCCACCCTTTTGGAGAACGCCCTGGGCTTATGCGTCCTATATCCTTATTTCTGTGCTGCTGCTTTTTGGCTTCCGGCATGCGTTGCTCATGCGCGAACGGTTCAAAAACAACCTCCGGCTTAAAGACCTGGAGCGTCAGAAAATCGAAGAGGTTAACCGGTTGAAACTTGCTTTTTTCACGAATGTATCCCATGAGTTCAGGACGCCACTTACCCTGATTTCCGGCCCGGTGGAGCAGCTACTGGAATCCGGGCAATTTGGTGGCCGCGCTGCCCGACAGCTTCAGATCGTACAGCAAAATACGAAGCGCCTGCTACGGCTGGTGAATCAACTGCTGGAGTTCAGGAAAATGGATGAGGATCAGGTACAATTATCTCCACAGTCTTCTGATATGGTCTCCTTTGTACAGGGGGTGAAAACAGCTTTCGATGGTCTGGCAGAAAGCCGGGGCATCAACTATCAGCTGAATACTTCCCTGCAGCGCATCCCCATTTGTTTTGATCCGGATAAGATGGAGAAAATCGTATACAACCTCCTGTCCAATGCCTTTAAATTCACCCGGCAACGGGTAGAGGTCAATATCAGGCAGAGCAAGCGGGTGGTTGAATCCGGAGAACCCCCAAAACCTGTAGTGCTGATTAGCATTACTGACGATGGGTCGGGCATCTCGCCTCAGCACCGGGACCGGATTTTCGATCGCTTTTATCAGGTACAGCCGGGACATGGGCAAACCGGGGATGAGCTCCCGCAGGGCACCGGTATTGGGCTGGCCTACGCCAAAGCACTGGTCGAAATGCATGGGGGCGGGCTGGAGCTGGAAAGCGCCCCTGGAAAAGGCAGCCGGTTTACCGTCTGGTTGCCGCTGGATGCACAAGGCTTAGATTGCGGGCCGCAGCAGCAACTGGAAATGCCTGAGCTGGTCGTGGAACAAGAAACCGAAGCAGCACACCTGAACCCAACCGTTGCCCTTCCGGAGATGCTGGTCAAAACCGGAACGAAGCCCACCTTGCTCATCGTGGAGGACAATGAAGATGTCCGCCACTTCCTGCGGATGAGCTTTGAGCCCTACTTTACCATTGCCGAAGCTGAAAACGGTGAGAAAGGTATTGTCAAAGCAATGGATTTGCTGCCCGATCTTATTCTCAGCGACATTATGATGCCTCAAAAGAGCGGCATTGAACTGTGTCAAACTCTGAAAACCGACGACCGGACAAGCCATATCCCAATCGTTTTGCTGACCGCCAATCAAAGTGAGGAGAAACTTGTGATTGGGCTGGAAACCGGCGCAGATGATTACATCACTAAACCCTTTAAGTTCCGCCTGCTGAAAGCCCGCATCTTCAACCTCATCCACAACCGGGAGATGCTTAAGCAGCGGTTCAGCCAAAACATTTTGCAGCCGGAGCCCGATCAGCCCCCTTCCCCGGATGAGCAGTTCCTGCAAAAGGCCATCCGGATTGTGGAAGACAACCTCAATGAAAGCGATTTTGGGGTCAGTGATTTTGCCAAAGCGCTGGGCATGAGCCGGTCGGTCCTCTACCGAAAGTTCAGTGCCCTGACCGATCAGTCGGTGAAGGAATTCATCAATATTATCCGTCTCAAGCGGGCCGCTGAGATGCTTAAACTTGGGGTATGCGATTCTATTTCGGAAGTGGCTTACTCCGTAGGCTTCTCAGATGCACAGTATTTTAGCAAAAAATTCAAAAAACACTACAACATGACCCCAACAGCTTATATGTCGGCCGATCAGGAGAAGGCTACAGCTGATAAGGGCACAGAAGGACATTTGTAACGGGCATTTGGAACGAAATTCCACACGCTTTTTCCGGTTTGCGCCTATGTTAGGCACCTAATCAGAAGCCTATGTGGAATATTATCATGAATTGGGCCCGAAAAAAGACGCTGGAGAAACCCTACTGGCACTGGGTGGTACTGGAATACTTTTTCTTTGCGTTGCTGATCGGGATGCTGATCCTGCTACTGGTATTTATTGGGTAGCAGCCTGCTTAAAGCCATACATCCGTTCCCTAACCCCCAAGAGCCTACTTCAGGTTGATTTCCTCCTTTTCAACCTCTTTGCCGGTTGCTAAAAATTGAGCGGCTATGCCCATAGGGTCATTATCCCGGAACACCAAATTACGGCTTTCAGCGCCCGAGACCTCAAATAACGTAGCCGTGCCCGGCTGAGGCAAGGTGTTGGTGATGTAGGCGTTTTGTACTTCCGTAAGCCGGATTGCGCTCCCTTTAGCAGCCTGTTTGCCCCGTACGCGGTCCATCTCCACGTTCTTCACCCGCTGAAGCGCTACCGTTGCATCCCATTTGGGTTCTGTTCCTTTCGAGTTATCCCAGTTGATGGTAAGGTCAGAAAGGACGAGCCCGTCCACATCGTGGGCTTCAAAACCGTGAGTTGCTCGTTTGTCCGGTTTGTCTTCAGCTTCCATGGTGAGTTGGACGTTGTACAGCCGGATATTTTCCAGCATTTGTTCGAACGCATCGTTAGTGAGTTTGAACATTTCGAACAACTCACTGCGCTGGGCGGGAGTGAAATACACTTT
>CAZNHN010000183.1:2190-3717 GCA_964572415.1 uncultured Phaeodactylibacter sp. | reverse complement strand
CCGGGGTAGCCTTCGATTTTGCTGGTGCCATGCCCGCGTGCCTGAATGTTTTGAAAGGTCACATTCTGAATTTTGCCAAGTTTGGAATCCGGGAACCGGCGCTTGAGCACCAGCCATATCGGATCGCCATTGCCCCACCAATTGAAGTGCTTACGGTCACACTCAATGGTGATATTGGAAAACAGCACATCACTTACCGTTGCCCCGTCCCGTACCACAATGCTCAACCCCCGGTTGCTGTTGCGGATCACGCAGTTGGAGAAGGTGATGTGGCGGAAGTCGCCGTGGCTTTCGGTACCTAATTTCAGCCCGGTGGAAGTGGAGACTAAGGAACAGTTCGTTACCGTAATGTTCTCACAAGCCCGGTAATCCTCACCGGTGATCGTGGACTTCAGCACAATGGAATCATCACCAGTAATGATGGTGCAGTTGGAGACCACTACGTCCTTGCTCCCGTCAATATCAATCCCATCGGCATTGACGCCCTGCTCCAGGCTGGAGAAAATATAAACGCCATCCACAAACGCCCGCTCGCACCATTTAAAGTGCAGGGTCCAATCGGTGGACTCAATCATAGAAATATCCTGAATCCGGATGTCCGTGCAGTCCTCCAGGAAAACCATGCAGGTATAAGGCTTCACCTTGTAGTACATTTTCATCTCCACGCCGGAATTCCTGGCGTTCTCCGTTTCTTCAGCTATGAAGCCATCCACGCTTTTCAGGGGCTCGTAAGTCCGGCGGGCCTGCCCGTGAATGGTCCCCTTGCCGGTAATGCTGATGTGTTTTGCGCCTTTGGCATAGTTGAGTACCGGCGTGCCCTCGCCCGGCAACTTACCGGAGTCGTTCTTCTTGTAGACCACGAAATCATTCTCATAGTCCCTTTCGCGCTGACTGGCGTAGAGGGTTGCGCCCGGTGCCAGGTGGAAATCCACATTATCTTTTAGTACGATGGTGCCGGTGGTATAAGCCCCGGCAGGCAGCAGCACCTGTCCGCCGCCCGCCGAATGGCAGGCGTCGATGGCTTTTTGCAGATAAGGTTGGGCGTACTGGGAAGAGTCACCGGTGGCGCCATAGTCCCGGACATTGAAAACCGTTGCCTGAGCGTTAAGGGAGAAGCTGGAATGTATAAAAAAAAGCAATATTGATAGGTGTCCCAAGTAACCCAGGCGATTTGTGTATGCCATCATCTTTTTTTGAAAAGAGAGCAATTGTCCCCGTGTCTGTAACCCCAAGTGCAAATAAAGCGCGCTGTGATTACAAGCCTGCCCGGCAGCTGCTGGGTGTAATGGCTTTGCGAGAACAGGGCGGGGTGGTCATAGCCTTTCTTATACACTGCCTTATTGATAATATTGTCTTTTAGCGTTGGCGTGAAAGGGCTGTCGCAACCGCAATAATGAGGATACCATGTGCTTAGACTGTGTTGGGATTTTGGTCTTCTAGTCGAAAACTAGCAATTTTTTGGTTAGACGAGGTGCGGAAACCGGAGTCCGTACGGATGAGGATTTTCGGGACGAAGTATAAGCGAAA
>CAZNHN010000183.1:0-2156 GCA_964572415.1 uncultured Phaeodactylibacter sp. | reverse complement strand
GGGTGAGGGGTTAATTTCCTTGGTAGATTTCATCTGTTACTTTTTCCAACCATAGGGTAGGCCCATTCTGACTACTGGAAATCGCAATATGAGTAAACTCACTCGCAGGGGTTGCTCCGTGCCAATGCGGAGTATCCGGGGGGCATTTTACGGCATCGCCTTTGTATAGAATACGCTTCGGTTGTCCTTTTTCTTGATAATATCCCTCTCCATTGGTTACGATAAGCAATTGACCTGCGGGATGCGAATGCCAGTTGGTTCGGGTTCCTGGCTCAAACCTCACGCTGCCTGCATACATCGGGTTCAAACTATCCGACTCTGCCAGCATCGTAACCCAGGCAATACCTGTGAAGTTATCATTGTCTATTTTCGTTCCTTTCGGAAAAATCGGTGCTTCTAAAGTGCTGGATGTATTTTTTTCCATACACCCAACTGTAGTCAGGGCGATAATCAGGATATAAGAAAACGGATGTTTCATAATGATCAATATTTCGATGTATTAGTTGCGACTATCAAGCACCTCTTTTAAAACCGAATGAGCCGAGTTAGATTTTTCTTTTCCTGCCGAAGCTCTTATGTTTTGCACAAATGCCCTTAACTGGTTCGGGCTGCCAATCGATTATGCCTTAGATGAATACGATTAATCTCTTGTCATCAGCTTGCTGAAGGTCAGGTCGGCCAGTTTCCAGTGACCATTTTCCTTTACATAGACTTCTGTAACCATGAAGGGATTGGTGACTTCATTACCGCCAACCACTGCAAGTAGCGTAATTCGATTCCACAGAATGACTGTATTTTCATTAAGCACTTCTACCATCACTTCGTGGACCTCGGCATTTTTGTAATGGATACCACCACTCCTGATTATTTCCACTTCCCGGTCTTTACCCCAGGTACCTCCCATATGTACGAATTTGGCCTTGTCATGGAATAGCACGGACAGGCTATCCGCATTTTTCTCGGCCATCCAATCCCATTTTTGCTGGGAAAGTGCCCTAATGGTCTGTTCGATGTCTGGATCGTTCAATTCAGGTGCAGGAATACTATTGTATGCTTCATCCGTAAGCTCATCTGTCCATTGGGTAGGGGCGTTGCCACTGATGGCTAGGTAAGTGACTGGGCTATTCGGTGCAGCTCCATGCCAGTGCTCCACATTAGGCGGGCACAAGACCACATCGCCAGCACGAACTACTTGTACCTCTTTACCTTTTTCTTGATAAAACCCAACCCCGTGAGTGATGAGTAATTGTTGTCCTTTAGGGTGTAAATGCCAGTTTAGTTTTGCACCAGGCGCAGAAGCGGCTTGAGCTACATTCCAATTAAACATTTCATCTGCATCGGCTATGTGACTGAGCCAAACATCCCCAGTATGGTGAACGTTTGGGGCTTTTATGCCTCTGGGAAATATCGATTCTGGTGCATTAGAGACATTAGATGCTGGTGTCGCAGAAGAAACATTAGCCAGCCCTTTTTCCTGAAGCCAATTGTACATTAAATCGGCTATTTCGAGATTATTCAAGTCGGACATTGGGAAATGGGTGTTGCCCTTGATGCCAATTTCCGGTAGTACCACGAGCGTAACATCCCCTCCGGCATCGTTTACTGCCTTTGTCCATTTACGCGCCATTGTGAGCGCGGCACGCCATTGTTCCTGTCCTGGGTTTTCTACTTTCTCCTCTGGTATATAATCGCCGTAATAAATCACAATGGGGATTCTGGTCAGCTTCTCAAATTCACCCATTTTGACCCCCCGAGCCCTTAACGTACCACCTACATAAGGGATAGGTTCCGGTACAGCATCCTCTGGAAATACAAAATTGCTGCCCGGCTCATAGGACACAATTGCCTTGATGTGATCATTTTCTAGGGCGGTGAGCCACCCTTGCCCTCCGCTGTGGGAATGGGTCACCAAGATGCCGTCGCCTATTTTATCGAACAATGCTGAAACGGCACTTATGTTGAGGTCGACGTCTAAGGGCCCCGTATCAGGGGTGCTTTGGCGAAAGAATTGATTGAGGGCTTCAGGTTCTTTGGAAAACTGGATGTTAGGATAGAACGTGGTTCCTTCTCCCATTCTGAAAATGCCGAACCAAAGTTGATCCCCGGTTCTGGCCTCCAAAGCCCTCGGTTCCAGGCTTTGACCTGCAAGTCCCCTT
>CAZNHN010000182.1:3949-12074 GCA_964572415.1 uncultured Phaeodactylibacter sp. | reverse complement strand
CAGACACCGGCACAGTCGCATTGTCCCTGACCAATCAGTTCGGATGCGATTCTACTGTCATCACAACCACGACCCTGCTGCCTAGTGATACCACGCTGCTCTTTGCGGAAAGCTGCAACCCATCAGACACCGGCACAGTCGCATTGTCCCTGACCAATCAGTTCGGATGCGATTCTACCGTCATCACAACGACTACGCTCCTGCCCGGCGATACTACGCTGCTCTTTGCGGAAAGCTGCAACCCCCTGGATACCGGCTCGGTGGCGCTGTCCCTGACCAATCAGTTCGGATGCGATTCTATCGTCATCACAACCACGACACTGTTGCCTAGCTATCAGATACCGGTTGTTCTAGATATTTGTGCTGGTGACAGCATACTTTTCAATGGCAGCTATTATTCTGAGCAACAGCCAGCGGGAATAGATACGCTGAACACAGTAGACGGTTGTGACAGCATTCTGGTTGTGAGCATTAACGTGCTGTTGGAGCCTGAGATCCGTTTCTTAAGGGACACCCTTTGTACAGGGGAAACATTGGGTTTGTACGGCACGACCTATTCTGCCGCACAGCCAACAGGGCAGCACACTATCACCAGCGTGGAAAATGGGTGTGACTCTGTCATTATGAATATAGAGCTAACTTTTAATACCCCCGTAGCAGAGCTCGAGCTATCAGAACCAGACTGTCCGGAAAGCACCGGGCTTTGGGCAATCAGGCGACTTTCAGGGGGGCTTCCGCCCTACACTTATGCCATTGATGGTATCAACTTTGAGGTGGCAGAAGGCTTACCACTACGCGGACCTATTCTTCCCGGGAGTTATATACTCGTCATTCGGGATGGTTTGGGCTGTGAAACACAACAGGCTTTCGAAATACCGGCCATGCCGCCGCTTACCCTCGACCTTGGTGGGGATATTGAAGTCCGCCAGGGAGATACCGTTACGCTCAGTCCGGAACTCAACTTCACACCAGATACTTTGATTTGGTCACCGGTCGACCTGTTGAACTGTACCGATTGCCTTAATCCATCGCTTGTGCCGTTGAACAGTACAACTGTTACCCTACGCGCCCTGCTGGATGCCGGCTGTGCAGTAGAAGACGAGGTATTGATACAGGTAGACAAACGCATACCTGTGTTTGCCCCAAATGTATTCAGCCCTAACGGGGACAACAACAATGATTTCTTCACGCTTTTCGCCAAGTCAAACCAGGTGATGGAGATCAACGTACTAAGTATCTATGATCGCTGGGGCAACCAGGTGTTTGAGGCCCGGTCTTTTCCACCCAATGAAGAGAGCATGGGTTGGGATGGAACAAGCCGTGGGCAGGTGCTCAATAGCGGAGTCTTTGTTTACATGGCAGAAGTCAGGCTATCTGATGGCCGTATCCTTAATCTGGAGGGAGAGGTCTTGCTATTGCGTTAGTAATTCATCAGCGATGCAAGTTGGGCACCAAAACCCCGATCAGGGCACCAATACCATAACCTACAATTACATCAGTGGGAAAATGCTTGCCCGCTTTAACCCTCCACAAAGCAGTCAATGCCGGAAGCGTGGCTGCTGTTGCCCAAACCAACCCCTTGTTTTGCATGTCCGGCCGGTTTTGCACCAGGGTTTGCGCCGTGAAGAAAGACATGGCTGCGGTATTGGAAGCATGCCCGGAGAAAAAGGACAAGCGTGCCTCAGGGTCGATTTTCAGTGACTCCCCGGTCATAGGGTTGTAGGTGTAGGGGCGACTGCACCAATTTTCACCAGACGAGTGATGCCATTCGTGACCAGTAACGTTTCCAGCCACATCAAAGACACGACCCCGTAGTTTTCCCGGCTATTTGATTCCGCCAATAAGCCTAATGGCAATAGCAGCGCAGTACGCAGGGTGATATCGGAAGCCAGGCGGGCTTTCTCACTGGCTTGCAGCGTAGCAATACGATCCAGGCTGTTTAACTTTAGTGGGTCCAGGAGTTCGAGGTCATCCAGCGTCATACCCGGCATCTTCTTTTGAAGCGGTATGCTCAACCCATAGGTTAATGCACCAGTCCCCAGCAGCCCGCCATCGACCGGCCAACTGAGTTGATGGACCTGGCTCTGTGCTGAAGTAGGCAACAGTACCAGGAAAACGAAGCAATACCAGAAATACTTAAAGGGCATAAATCGCATAGACAAAGGGCTTTAGTACTGGTAAAGTAAAAATTTCCGGAATAAATCCCATCTCTAAATGATTTTCAGTCCTAACTTAGTGGAAATTATTGCCTAAAGCCTATGCAAGCCAATACCTGGACCCTGGACCGCATTATCAATATCCTGCTTTATCTTGGCGGCATTGCTCTTTTTCTATGGCTGCTGAACTACCTGAGCCCTTACCTGGCTTCCTTTTTCATTGCCCTTTTCGTAGCCTATCTGCTGGAGCCGATAGTCCGCTTTTTCCAGGAACGGCTAAAAGTACGCACCAGATGGGTGGCGGTCCTGCTTACGCTCTTAAGCCTTCTCGTCTTCCTGGTTCTGATTGGCATGCTGACCATCCCGGCTATCAATAGAGAAATAGCCAATATGCAAAACCTGCTCGGCGGCAGCCTTGACTTTCAGTGGCAATCCCTACTCCCGCCAGAAATCCTTCAGGAGATAGAAGCCTATCTGCAAAGTGAAGAGCTCAAAGCCTTACTCACGGAGGAAAACATTTACAATTACGGGGTTATGATCCTGTCCTACATCTGGAGTGGCCTGAGCAGTGCCATGGGCATTGTGCTGGGGCTGTTCAGTATAGTTACCTTTCTGCTTTACCTGGTATTCATCATGCTGTTCTACAATGACTTTGCGGACAACTGGGAAGCTGTTATCCCCCCTGCCTACCGGGAGCCGGTTGTGATGCTGGTGCATGATGTGGAAGATGGGATGCAAATCTACTTCCGCGGCCAGGCGCTGATTGTCTTCTGGGTTTGTATTCTTTTCGCGGTAGGCTTCAACCTGATTGGGCTGCCCCTGGGCATACTGCTGGGCATCTTTGTAGGGTTGCTCAACTTTGTGCCCTACTTACAGACTTTAGGACTGGTGCCGGCACTGCTCCTGGCTGGTGTGCAGGCGGTTGAGACGGGAAACAGCTACTGGATGTGCGCTGGTGGTGTGCTGCTGGTTTTCGTAATCGTTCAGGCCATTCAGGAAATTGTGCTTACACCACGAATTATGGGAAGTGCCACTGGCCTGAACCCGGCAGTCATCCTGCTGGCACTGTCTGTCTGGGGCGGGCTGTTTGGGGTGATTGGGATGGTCATTGCGCTACCGCTTACTACGTTGCTCATCAATTACTACAAGCGGTTTGTGCTGCAGGAACAAAGCCTGGGAGAAGAAGAATAGATAAAAGCCATGGCCCGTCAGGGTTACCCAACGAGCCATAGGCGATTGCACAAAATTAGTATGCCCCTTTATTTAGAACGTAGACATCGCATCTGCCATCAGCTCAATGAAAGCGGCAGCTTCCGCTTCCGCCTCAGCGGGGTCAGGGTCATTGAGCACCACGATATTAAAGCTGTACTGACCGCGAAAGATAACCGCACGGTACTGGCTCTCTTCCATAGACTGATAGACGGTCGTGCCATTGACTTTTGACTCCACGACATCTACCGGATTGAGAAAACTACTTTCAACCACAGCATCGGTCACGTCGATCACGTTTCCGGAAAGGTTCTCTGCTGCCACTACGTTGATATTTTGGCTTGTGGCGGTGTTCGTATAGCCGGCCTGCACGCTACCGGGCAGGTTTTCCTGATAGAAGGTTGACTCATAACCCGAGGGTGGGAGAAAATTGAAAACCGCCCGAACGTTTTGCTCCGTGATAGGCTCACCGCCAGCCGGGCTCATGTCTTCGTCATCATCGTTATTGCAAGCCTGAAAAGCGAGTGCAAATGTGAGCAGTGCGATCAAAAATGGATTGAACTTCATTGGTTTAAGTATTTTGATTTTGAAATGGAGTGATTACTTATTGTAAGAGCTGCCTTCACGGAAAACCCAGAAGTGCTCCCGTCCACCTTCTACGAAGTTTTCGGATGGCGTATTACCCCGGACCTGATTGCCCTGTGGCACAATTTTTCCGTCTTTGACCTGAAAAGTATAAGTCTCTTTTGTTGCTCCGGCCGGTCCCGGATGTGGCTTTTCGCTACCTGCCATGCCGCTTTCACCTGTGAAGTATTGCAGCGTCAACTCGTAGTTGCCATCGATTAGGATGTCCTTTACCTGCAGGTGCTCTCCGGAAGAGGTTCCGTTGTGGTCTCTCCAGGGCTTCGCCAGGTTGAGCTGCTGCTCCGACCAGAAAGGCTTTGTACCGTAGGTAACCGGATTTTCATCGTACAGCAATGCTTTCCCGTTCCGCTTCAACTGAGCGGTCATCAGGTAAGTAAGATCGGCTTCATTGAAAGCCGGAACCCGCATGTATTTTTTCACGACCAGGTGGGCTTCGGGGGAGACCGGGTGCCGCAGATCAATACAAACGGCATCCATCCAGGGGCCTTCCATGGCATAGACCTTATCATCGGATGCATAAGGATCATTACTACCGATTATCCGGACCTCAAAGGGGAAGATGTAGAAGCGCTCACCGTCCAGAAAGAACTCCAGTGCATAATGACCGGCTTCGGTAAAGGTGTGCTTCTCCGTATCGTAGCCCTGCTGCTCAGCGTAGCCGTTGGAAGCAATGCTAAAATCTGCAAAGGGGCCTTTCACGGCAGACCGAAGCTCACCATTATCACGCTGCATGACCATCGTCAGGTACTTTTTGAGCGTAGTGCCTTCTTTAGTCAGGTGTACAGCCAATTTGTGCTGCTCCGGTTTGGTGCCGTAGAATGCGGTAGCACCTCCTTCCTCCTTTACCGGCAGGAAACTCGCAGTCATATCCGAGGCGATCATCAGCAGGCCGTTGCGGTGATTGATTTTTACGCCATTCAGCAAGCTTCGGTAGAGGATGGCGGGTTGGAAAGGCGCATCGTAAGCCAGGGGAGCCAGCCGGGGAGCCGGTTTGGTCTGCTCTGCAGCTTTAGTGACATTTGCGGAGCTGACCGGTTTGGATGTCGCTTTTGGGGGCTTGGTACCGGTTACTTCCTTTTCAGGATTGGCTTCCGTTTTTTCCTGCTTTACCGCTTTCTTCAGTTTGTTTTTAAGGCCGCCAAGCTGGGCGTGGCTTAAAGGGTACATACCCAACAGGGCGATCATCAGCATTGGGATAATTGTTTTCATTCGATGGTTCATTTTTATGGATTTAAGTGCTAATATCAATCAATTGAACTGCCCGCTTTGCCGGTTCCATTTGAGGGTGAAGCTGCGGCGCTCCATTTCATCAAAGAGCGGACAGAGTACTTTTTCTGCTTTGCCGGCACTATCCCCGCAGTAATGGAACCGCCTGCCCAGGTAGAGTTGTACACGGAGGTCTGTCCCGTACTGCGGCAGTTTGACGAGCATAGGAAAGGCATCCTCCAAAAATTCATTATCCAGCCGGGCTTCCGCTTCCGGGCTGAAAAAGTCGAAAGGGGTGAAAACGGGCAGCGTATGCTCCGTCCAGTCCAACTGTGACGCATCTTCAGGCCTCAGGAACCGGCATTCTTGCTGAACCTGATTTTTGTTCGTTTGGGTCCGGCAGACCGCCAGCACAGGGGCATCCTCTTCCATTCTAAACAGGGCGGCCTGCACGCTTTCCGCAACGGTATCGCTTTCCACATAGGCGACCTCCAAGTAGCCGTTTTGCAAGTCGACAAAAGCCTGCTGCACTTTTCCACTGGGCTGGTGCTCTGCCATCCAAAGCCGGTCTTCCTGCCATATACGGTACGGTAAAGCGTAAGGCTCGGGCAGATTGCGGAAGTAGTCAAGGACATGCTGCCTGTCTGCTTTAGCACCTGCGGTTGCCGCTGTATCATCTTGTTCCTCCTGTGCTGGAGTGAGTTCTGACTGGAGCTTAGTGGCAGTAATGTTGGTTTCGGGTGTTTTTATTGGTGTTTCTTCCCCTGTTTGGGAAGGATTGCAAGCGGTCACCAAGAGGCTAAAGCTTGTATACAGGCATAGAATCCCCAGGCCCCGGAGGGCGGTTTTATTGTTCCAATAGGTGGTCATTTTAATTAAGCTTTCATCCTGTGTTGATTATAAATGGCTTCCATTACCTGCTCGCGCCGGGCTTTGGAGACCTTAAGTTCCTTGCCATTTTTCAGCATCACGTACCCCCCGTTTGTCTTGAGGTACTTTCGTACAAAGTGGAAGTTTACCAGATAAGACTGATGAATGCGGAGGAAGGTAGTAGCCGGCAGCAGGCCTTCCACCTCTTTCAGGGTCTTGGAAGTCAGCAAGGGGCTGTCCTCCAGAAAGTGGATGGTACAGTAGTTGCCCTTCGATTCGCAGTACAGTATATTTTCAGGCTCCAGGAGTTCAATTCCATCCAATGTTGGAATAGGAACTTTGGCATGACCGGCTGTCTGCTGCTGCACCATGCGGAACAGCTGCTGAAAGTTGCCGGGCGGCGGCTCCTCCCGATCTTTTAATCGGGCGACTGCCTGCTTCAATTCTTCAACCACAACGGGCTTCATCAGATAATCAAGGGCACTAACCCGAATGGCTTCAATCGCGAATTCATCATAGGCGGTAGTAAAGATGACTTCAAAATCAATGTTGCCCAGCTCCCGCAACAGGTCAAAGCCTGAAAGATAGGGCATTTCAATATCCAGAAACAGGAGATCAGGAGACTGTTCCCGGAGTGCCCCAAGGGCTGTCCGGGGATCAGTATAGGCCCCCTGTACTTCAATTTCAGCACAGTTTTGCTCGATTTTTTGCTGCAACAGCTTTAGGCTGTGCCGCTCGTCGTCTACGAGTACCGCTTTGATTGTTTTCATACTGCTTTTGGTTTTTGCCTTAGCCGGATGACTACACTCGTCCCCCGGCTTTCGCCCTTTTCGTTCGTTAGGTCTTCAACGGAAACATCGGTCTGAATCCCTGTAATGGCCTGATTGAGTTCCATCCGCCGTTTGGTGATGACCATGCCCATTGACTTTTTACTGCTCAGCCGCTGCCGTTGCAGGGCGGCCGATTTTTGCCGCCCGATTCCATTATCGGTAATCCGGATTTCGGTATCTGCGCCAGTAGCCCGGCACTGTATCTGTAGTTGCCCCCGGCATTCCTGCTGATAGAGCAGCCCATGCCAAATGGCATTCTCCACATACGGCTGCAACAGTAACGGAGGTATTTGAATACTTGTGGCAGACAAGCCTTCTTCCACTTCCAACTGAAAATCGAAGGAGTTGTCCAGGCGCATTTGCTCAATTTCAATGTAGTACCTCAGCGATGCCAGCTCCTCCTGCAAGCTGATGTAAGGCTGTTTGGAGTTCTGCAGGGTCATACGGATCAGCGCCGCAAATTTTTGCAGATAACTGACCGCATCTTCTGTATTCTCCGCGTTGATGTAATACTCGATAGAGTTCAGCGCATTGAATATAAAGTGCGGGTTCATTTGGGCCCGTAATGCCTCCATTTCCAACTCCGCTACTTTTTTATTGAATTCAGACTTCAGTGCTTCCTGCTGCTGAATGTAGCTGATGCGCTTGCGGTATAAGTAGGCGCCCAGTCCAAGAATACCCAATCCGCAGAGCAGGTAAAAAACATAAGTCTGATAAAACGGCGGCACGACCCGCACCGGCAGGCTTAGAGCCGCCACTTTCTTCCAATGATAGTCTGCGGCAGCCTGTATTTCCAGTCGGTACTGCCCCGGTCGGCGAGCCCGACATCAAGCAGGAAGGCTCCGACCTCACCATCCTGACCATCGAGCCAGTCTTCGTCAAACCCCACCAAACGATGCCGATAGCTCAGCTTAGTGCTCAGCGCCAAAGGCTGAACGCTGTAGTGTACTTCAAAAGCATTCTTATCGTGTGCCAGCTGCAATGCTCCGGTTGCTTCATCTGGCAAAATGGGCGCTCCATTCTGCAGGATCTGGCCAATCTGCACCACAGGCGATGGTTCTTTCAGGGCCTCTTCGTCAATAATCGTGAAAAAGCCATGACCGGAGACCACTACCCGCCCGTCTTCCATAGGCGTCACCCGACTGATCCAGGTTTTGCCCAGGTTTTGCACCACAATTTGCGGATGGTTCATCGGTTGGTTTTCTCCTG
>CAZNHN010000182.1:0-3939 GCA_964572415.1 uncultured Phaeodactylibacter sp. | reverse complement strand
ATATCCAGGCTACGGACTGCATCGGTTGCCGCATCGTAGATGATTAAACCCTGGCTGCTGCAGAGGTAGACCTTTTGCCCCCGCCGGGCAGTTGAGAAGATCCGGGGGCGCCGTCCTGCTAAATCCTCATAGTATGCATCCACCTTTCTCAAGCTATCCCCCTTACACTCGAATACTTCAAACCCAGCCGAATTATTGCCAATAACAACCTTATCGCCGACCACTTCCAGCCCCCTCAAATGGCGGTAGGAAAAGATATTGCGCTGGGGTGTATTTTGCCATACCGTTGGTTCTCCATTGGGCAGTGCCATTCTGACTAAAGTGCTGTTGCCCGTCACCCATAGGTAGTCATCCGCAACGGTAAAGCTGGTCATCCTGTCCAGTGCCGGCATACCTTTTTCATTAAGCTGCAGGGTCCGAATGACCCGCCCCTTCCTGACATACTTTAATGTATTGATACCTGTTTGTACCACATATAAGTCGCGCCATTTCCTTGCGCGCAGCCCAACCAGATTGAGGTTGACCGGAATGACCTCTTCTCTGCCCGGTATGTACCGCCACAGGCCTTTTCGAGTGAACAAATCCACAGATCCATCTGGTCTTTTGAGGCTTTGGTAGATGTCGAGCTGTGTGTCTGTTTCCCTGAATATGCCATGAGGTACCACCTCTACCCGGTGATCGGATTTGTACCATTTGTAAAGCCCATGGCCAAAAGCAGTAACCGCCAGATAGTAATCGCCCATATCTTCCAGCGCAGCGGTGAAAAAGAATTCTGACTCATTTTCCCGCCCCGGCAAAAATACATGCCGCACCGGCTGCATTTCCGGTTTAAACCGGCAGAAGCCCGCATCGGAGCCTATCCACATCTGACTGTCCCGATCCAGGTAGAGTGCGTGATATTTATGCTGTTCATAACCTACGGTACTGTAGCTGGGGTCTCTGAAATAGTCCAGTTGTCTCGTTTCCGAATTGACAACCCCGGCACCGTAATCGTAATGTACCCCATAAACTTCCCCTCCCATCCGCTGCATGGAAACGATATCCTGAAGAAAAGCATCGCTTAGCAGATTATGCCACTGCCCACTTTCCTGATCCAGGCGCCGAATACCACTTGCATAACCACTGCACCACAGTTGCCCCGGATCGTACTCCCTGATGCATCCGAAAATCTGCTCGGAGCGTAACCGGGGTGTTTCAAACTCCAAAAAATGGGATTGATACCGCCTTGTGTTGAGGTCAAAGGACAAAAGCCCATCAATGGAGCCTGCCCACAGCCTGCCGGGATGATCAGGATCGGGGTACACCGAATAGAGAACGTCTGATTTCAGAGAGATATCCCCCTGCTTCATCGGCTTATAATAGGTGTAGCGCCCGGTAACCGGATCAAATTCAAATAAGCCTGCCTCCGTTGCGCCCCATACTTTACCCCTATGGACAGTAAGACTGTAAATATCTGCAATTTCAGCCTGTGCTTTAGGCAATGGAAAATATTCCGTTGCAAAACTGGTTAGATGCAGCCGAAGTACTCCGGCGGAATTCAAATTCGCATAAAGGTATTCATCACCATCAGCCACTATCGAGGAAACAAACCCCATTTCCTGCGGCCCATCCTGTTCGGACAATCTATAATATGGCGTTAGATGAAACCCGTCGTACCGAAACAGCCCGTTCTCACTGCCAATCCACATAAAGCCATCTTCCGCATCCGTACTACAGTCCATGTGCACCAGGCGCACTTTTGCATCTTCGGGCAATGCCGTTTGTGCGGTAGACAAGGATATGCCCCACAGCAACAGTGCAAAGGACCATATGTATTTCAAGTCCCCCAAAGGATTGTTTTTTTCTATTGATGCAAAGTTAAGGAGCTGCGGACAGGCTAACGGCGGAATACTCAGTGAAGCAGCCCAAATACTAAATGGGCGATATTTACGTAGCTGGCATTAACTCACCTGCTCTTCTCTGAGCGAGACCTCTATTGGCCGAAACTGCCACCACATAGATAACAGAAATGCTGAAATCAGGTGCCAGACCCCCCAAAAAGCAGCAACTAGCGCCATACCACCCAGCCCGTCGAAGAAGTTGAAAATCAGGATAAGTGCCAGTCCGGAATTCTGAATCCCCGTTTCGATTGAAATAGCGCGGGCATCGGCCTGAGGCAGGCCATTTCGGTAAGCCCACTGATATCCGGTAAGCAATGCTAACGCATTGTGAATGACTACCAGATAAAATACGATGTGGAGGTACTTGACAATATTGTTGTAATTGGCATAAAGTGCAAAAATCACAAACCCGATGAAGATAGCCATAGACAACATTCGCACCGGTTTTTTCAGCATGGCTGTAGTCTTTGGGAAACGGGCATGAAGCCCCATCCCAATCAGCAAAGGCACCAGAATCAATTCCACGATAGTGGCGACCATATTCATCGGTGAAACATAGATATCCCCCTGCAAGCCTTCCGACCCAGGCACTAATGGCGCCAAAACCGTAAAGTATAAAGGCGTAATAATCACTGCTGCCAGTGTGGAAACACTCGTCATTAAAACAGACAGGGCGGTATTGGCTTTGGACAAGTGCACTGCAAAATTTGAAACGTTACCCCCCGGGCAGGCGGACACCAACAGCATACCCAGTGCAATACTTGGAGCTGGCTGGAAAAGATAGATTAAACCAATGGTAAGTACCGGGAGCAGGATCAGTTGTGAGGTCAAGCCGATAAGAGGAGCCTTAGGGCGCCTGAACAATTCCCTGAAGTTGTCTATTCGAAGATCCAGCGCAACGCCAAACATGATGAAGGCCAGGCAAACGTTCAACAACCTAAGCTGTTCCGGATTAAAATTGATCTTAATAGCATCAATGGTACTCATCCCCGAAGATTTAGACCACTTAAAAGTAGGTAAAATTTGGGAAAGGAATAGTAACCCGGCTGTGGATACCCGGTTTTTGGCTATATTGGAAACCATATGAATACCAGAATAATGAAACACCTGATTTTTACCAGCCTGTTGCTCGCTTGCACTGTAGCCTTACCTGCACAAGGTGCACTGGAGGTTCTGAAGCAAGAGGTCCGTGACGACCACACTTTTCTATCCGGCACAGATGATCCCTACGCAGGGCTCAAGGCTTCAGTTCAGGAGGATTATACTTACCTGGAAGATTTGTACCAGCATTACCATCTCCATCCGGAGTTATCTTTTAAGGAAGCTTCGACCTCCAAACGTATGGCTGAGGAGCTACGAAAATTGGGATTTGAAGTCACGGAGCGTGTAGGTGGTTATGGTGTTGTCGGGGTGCTTAGCAATGGCGAAGGGCCAACGGTACTTGTCCGGGCAGATATGGATGCGCTGCCGATTGTTGAGGGCACAGGCCTGCCTTATGCCAGCACCGTTATTACAAAGGATGACGCCGGAAACGAAGTAGGCGTGATGCATGCCTGCGGGCATGATGTACACATGACAGTTTGGACCGGAGCCGCCCGGCAGTTGGCAGAGCGGCAAGATCAGTGGAGCGGCACGCTCGTTTTCATTGGCCAACCTGCCGAAGAACGGGGCGGCGGCGCTAAAGCCATGCTGGCAGACGGGCTTTACGAGCGGTTTCCCAAACCAGACTACGCGATTGCTCTTCACGTAAGCGCGGGCATGGAGGCCGGTAAAGTAGGCTGCCGGAGTGGGTACAGCCTGGCGAATGTAGATATGATGGATATCACCGTATACGGACAAGGCGGTCATGGGGCTTATCCACACACCACCAAAGACCCTGTCCTTCTGGCGTCCCGCATCGTAGTCGCCCTGCAAACGGTCGTAAGCCGGGAGCTCTCCCCTCTGGAGCCGGCGGTAGTTACGGTAGGGTCTATTCGGGGCGGCACTAAAGGCAATGTTATCCCCGATCAGGTGCAACTTGAGCTAACGTTGCGTTCCTACACCGATGAAGTCCGGGAAG
>CAZNHN010000181.1:1958-12091 GCA_964572415.1 uncultured Phaeodactylibacter sp. | reverse complement strand
GGCACGCCATCTTTCCAGTAAGCTGGCACAGGTTCTCCCCAATACCGCTGACGGCTGAATACCGCATTGCGCAACCGGTATTGAATCTTCCCACGCCCTGCGCCCTGTGCTTCGAGCCAGCTGATGAGCTTGGGTACGGCTTCTTCGTAAGCCAGCCCGTTGATCAGCTCGGAGTTGATGTACTTTCCTTCTTTGGTGGCATCAGCTGCTTCCTCCAGATTTTGCTGGGCATCGAGTATGGGCACGATGGGCAGCCCAAAGTGCTTGGCAAAGTTCCAGTCCCGTTGATCACCGGAAGGTACCGCCATAACGGCACCTGTACCGTAGCCCGCGAGCACATAGTCTGCAATGTAGATGGGCACTTTCTCTCCGTTGACCGGATTGAGGCAATAACTACCGGTGAAAGCTCCGGTAACTTTTTTTACTTCCGCCATACGCTCCACCTCTGAACGGGAAGCCGTCCACTTGATGTATTTTTCGATTTCTTCCTGTTGCTCCGGCCTGGTCAGTTGGGCTACGAGCTCATGCTCAGGGGCCAGCACCATGAAGGTAACGCCATAGATGGTGTCCACCCGGGTCGTAAATACTTCGATCTTGGTATCGGGTGCTTCCTCCAGTGCAAACTTCACGCTTGCACCCTGAGAGCGGCCAATCCAGTTGCGTTGCTGCTCCTTCAGGCTTTCCGGCCAGTCGATTCCATCAAGCCCGTACAGCAGGCGGTCAGCGTAAGCTGTAATGCGCATGCTCCACTGTTGCATAAGCTTTCGTTCAACGGGGTAGCCGCCCCGTTCGCTGACACCATCTTTTACTTCATCGTTTGAGAGCACCGTACCCAGTTGGGGGCACCAGTTGACATAGCTTTCCTCCGGGAAGGTAAGGCGGTAGTTGAGGAGGAACAGTTGTTGTTCTCCTTCTGACATATTTTTCCATGCCTCGGCTGTGATATCAGGAGTTTCCTCATCGGCTACAGCATCGAGGTTGGCGTTACCATGCTGTTCCAATTGCTTTACAAGGCTGTCGATCGGCAGTGCTTTATCGGCTGCAGTATCGTAATAGTGGTTGTACAGTTGCATGAATATCCACTGCGTCCACTTGTAATAAGCCGGGTCACAGGTTTGTACCTCCCGGCTCCAGTCGAAGCTAAAGCCAATATTATCCAGCTGCTCGCGGTACCGCTTGATATTTTCTGCAGTGGATTTTGCAGGGTGTACACCAGTTTGAATAGCGTATTGTTCTGCCGGCAGGCCAAAGGCATCGTAGCCCATGGGGTGCAGGACATTGAACCCTTTGAGTCGCTTGTAGCGGGCGTAAATATCCGAGGCAATGTATCCCAGAGGATGACCAACGTGGAGGCCGGATCCGGAAGGGTAGGGGAACATGTCAAGTACGTAGTACTTTGGCTTGTTGGGATCAATGTTTACTTTGTAAATCCCTTCTTTTTCCCAGAATGCTTTACACTTATTCTCGATTTCTCCGGGTTTGTATTCCATGCTACAGCTGCGGTTTTGATGGTTGATTAAACGTTAGCGGGTAAACAGGAGTTCCCTACTTCGTTTTCAGAGCGCGAAAATAGGGATTTTCCAGTGAAAACCTTAAGCGAGAGCGGGATGCAATTCGCAAGGGGTGGCATAAAAGCGGGAAGCGTCGTATTTTTATGGGCTAAACGCTTTGGAATATGGTGCAAATTGCCAACCCTATCTATGATGTGGTCTTTAAGTACCTTATGAATGATGAGAAGCTGGCTAAGCTACTCCTCTCTGCAATTATTGGTGAAGAAGTAGTTAGCCTCAAGCTCCGTCCCACTGAGCATCAATTTCCCGTTGGTAAAGCACTGATGGTGATGCGCATGGACTTCAGTGCGCGCATCAGGTACGCAAATGGCGAGGAGCAGCTTGTAATTCTGGAATTACAGAAGGCCAAACTGGCTACAGATATTATGCGGTTCAGGCGCTACCTTGGCGAGCAATACCGCAACAAGAGTAATGTGGTACAGGAACCCGCAGAGGAGTATGCGCAGCGAAAGGCACTGCCTATACTCAGTATCTATTTCCTTGGGCACAAGCTTGATCATATCACCGCGCCTGTAATACGAATCAACCGCTCTTATACGGATGCTGCAACCGGAGAAGTCCTTCAGGAAAAGGAAATCTTCATTGAGAGCCTCACACACGATAGCATCATCATTCAGATTCCCTACCTGACTGGTCGCCGCCGAAATGAGTTAGAGCAATTACTGTCTTTATTTGACCAGTCCTTTATCAATGAAGACCGGCATCTGCTCAATGTAGAGGAATCAGAGGTCCCAGAACGCTACCGTGCATTGCTGCGCCGATTGCAGCAAGCTGTTGCTGAGCCGGAAGTCCGGGAAATCATGGATGCAGAGGATGACCTAATCGAAGAATTTGAGGACTATCAGCGCATGATAGCAGCAAAAGAACGGGAGCTTTTTGAAAAAGAGCAAAGGCTCTCACAAAAGGATCAGGAGCTCTCACAAAAGGACCAGGAGCTTTCACAGAAAGACCAGGCACTTTCACAGAAAGATCAAGAGCTGCAAAAAAGAGATGAACAATTGCGTAGAGTAGCCGTCACCTTGACAAAATCAGGGCAGGCTCCTGAAGATGTTGCGGCTATACTGGGCATTGAACTTGAAGAATTGAATGACCTGCTTTCCTGATGTAATCACATCAGATTATATAAAACGAGCGGTCTGCGTTTCTTTTAATGTGAAATCCAGCCTTATCTTTACACAAAAAATGAAAACATGCTGAAAAGTCTGATTAAAGTAGGGTTGTTGTTAGTGGGCGGCATCCTGGTGTACAATTACTTTTTTGGTACGCCTGAGGAGAAAGCACAATCCAAGGAAATATTCACTAGTGTAAAAGACCTCACAAAGTCAGCTTTTGACCTGCTCAAACAGGAAAAACAAAAGTTTGATGAAGGGAAATATGATGAAGCAGTCGATAAAATAGGTGGTCTTCTGGACAACCTCAAAAGCAAAGCCGAACAACTGGAAGACAATCGCGATTTGCTCGACAAAATTGCTGAGCTCGAAGAAAAGAGGAAACGGCTAAGTGAGGATATCAACCGGGAAGTACCGGAAGATTATGACAATACATCTGCTGAAAGACCTGCTATGGATAGTTCCAGCCGTAAGGAAATCGAGGATGAATGGGAGGATCTCGTTCGCAAAACAGAGGGCTTGATGGAGGAAATGGAGAAAAAAGAGCAATAGGGCTTTAATCAAGCATCGCTCGTGTACACTTCTCGATAGGCGAAATACCATCTATAAGTATATTGCCCCGGTACGCCCGGCCCTGGTGCGGATAGTAAGCTTCAAAAACGAGGTAGTGGACATCCTGTTTAACAAAAAACTCTATTTCGTATTCTTCCCATCTCGATTGCTGAATTACGGGAGACTCGTAAAGGATTTGCGCCTGCTGGCATTTTGTAGCACCTCCGTAAATACGTAAGCGTAATTTACCGTTATATGTTTCGTAGTTGTCAGAGTGCGACAAAAAAAGAGTCAGCGTATAGCAATCGTCCTTTTTCAAGGGAGCATTCAGCCGTTGGCCAATACTTTCCCAGGTTCCATCCTCGCGCGTAATGAGACCAAGATATGAATCTCCATCTTCGGCAGGCAAGTAAACGCCCCACTGCCCGGGAAGAATATCTGGCGTTGAACCCAACTGGCATCCAAACCACCCGCTAGGTATGGTGGCATCCTGAGCCCCATCTTCAAATGAGGCATTATTCAGGAAAATAGGTTGTGCCAGTAGCGTAATGCCGGGCAGGCCCGATATTAACAAGACAAGGGCAAGATTTCTCATAGCATACTTTTTTAGAAAAACGAAAGCAAAATTCGCTTTGTTGCCTGGCACTTCCGCCTTTATAGAGGTTTAGGGGTTCTGTTTCGCTTATATTTTCTAATTTTGCGCGTATTCAACAAACCGAACCCTACAATTTGCAGCCTTTTTTACGGTGCATCTAGCAAATACCTTCTATGCACGAGCAGCAAGATCCACGTCGTTCAGGAAGCCGTCCCAATTATTGGCATTCCATCATCAGCGTAGCATTGGTGCTGTTCGCCCTTGGCTTCTTTGCCCTGACGCTTTTTAATGCACAGCTTATCGTTAACGAACTTAAGGAAAAAGTAAACCTGATCATTGAATTGCAGGGGGAAGACACCGATAACATAGCCAGGCAAATCCTGCAGGAAGTAGACCAAATGGGTTTTGTCCGTGAAGGCTCCGCCGAGTTCATAAGCAAGGAACAGGGGGCTGAATTAATGCGGGAAGATTTTGGAGACGACTTCCTGAAGCTTGACCTTCCTAATCCTTTGTATGATGTTATTACCTTCAATGTAAAGGCCGCTTACATGCACCCGGATAGTTTGACGGGGATTCGTACCGCTTTGATTGAACGCGAAGGCATAACTGACGTATACTATCAGGAAAGCCTGGTGAATGATATTGCGGAAAACATCAAAACGATCGGCATCGCAGCACTGGCTATTTTAGTGCTGTTTCTTGGTGTTGCAGGCTTATTGATTCATAATACTGTCCGTCTGGCTTTGTATGCCAACCGTTTCCTGATCAAGAACATGGAGCTGGTTGGTGCCACCTGGGAATTCATTAGCCGGCCATTCCTGCGCAGAGCGATGATCCATGGCCTGTTTAGCGGAGCATTGGCATCCGGGGCGTTGTTGCTCCTGTATCTCTACGTTCAGGCGGATGTACCTGGGTTACGGGATATTCAGGACTGGACCGGGATGTTTATATTGTTTGGTTTACTGTTAACCATGGGTATGGCCATCAATACGGTCAGCACATTCCTGGTCGTTCGCAAATATTTGAAAATGAGAGTAGATGACCTCTACTAAATAAATAGTCTAAATTGAAGTCATGAGTAAGGAAAAACCTGGAAAGAAAAAGGTGGTCGTTACCACTGATAGTAAGAGTACAGCAAAAAAAGTGGTGAAACCAACGAGCTCCCGCCGCAGTACACGGGAGGTTGAGTCTCCTCAGATGGAGCTGGCGTTTGGCAAGTCCAACTACATCCTCATCGCAGGAGGGCTGGGGCTTGTTCTCCTCGGGCTGATCTTAATGGCAGGTGGCGATATGCCTTCTCCGGATGTATGGGAAGACGATATCATTTACAGCGCCCGCCGCACTGTGCTTGCCCCTATCGTAATTTTGATGGGCCTGGGGATGGAAATTTGGGCTATTTTCAAGAAATAGCCGCTTGTCAATGCTTCCATCCTTATGGGCAGGAAGTTTAATTATGCACAATCATGGAAGATATCCTTCGTTCTGCACTCCTTGGCGTCATTCAGGGCTTAACAGAGTTTTTGCCTATCAGCAGTAGCGGGCATTTGGAGTTAGCAAAGTTTTTCCTGGGTGATGACAGCATGGCAGAGGAAAGCTTACTTATGACCGTGACTTTACACGCTGCCACCGCGCTTTCCACGCTATTGATTTTCCGAAAGGATGTGGCGGAAATTCTGCGGGGGTTATTGCAGTTGGAGTGGAATGAAGAGCTGCAGTTTTCCCTTAAGATCGTCCTGTCCATGATCCCTGCCGCATTCGTAGGGCTTGTTTTTGAAGAGCAAATTGAGCAGCTATTCGATCAACGCATTATGCTCGTTGGGTTTATGCTCATCGTTACCGGGTTGTTGTTATTCCTGGCAGACCGGGCAAAGCGTACCAATAAAAGTGTCTCCTATATCAATGCCCTGATCATTGGAATCGCGCAGGCTATTGCCATACTGCCCGGGATTTCCCGCTCCGGTGCTACTATTTCTACTTCTGTTCTGTTAGGGATCGACCGGGAAAAGTCTGCCCGCTTTTCCTTCCTTATGGTCGTCCCCCTTATATTGGGCAAAATGGCAAAGGATATACTGGATGGAGAAATGGTAATGTCAGCTGATCAGGCTATTCCCCTGGCGGTAGGCTTTGTTGCTGCTTTTGTAACAGGAGCCTTCGCCTGCCTTTGGATGATCAGTCTGGTGAAGCGTAGTAAATTGACCTATTTTTCTGTATATTGTTTTATCGTTGCTGCAATTGCCATTTTCATGGTGACCTCTTAAGGCTTGTAGCAGCCTTATTTTTATGGGTAGTACCTGAGAATACTGCCCGTTTGTTGTTTAAAAAACACTTTGATGGCCATGGAGGGAGATGACCAACCGGTTCCCAGGTATGACTTTAAAGCAGGTACAACACTTTTAGTCGATAAGCCGCAAGGCTGGACATCATTCGATGTCGTGAATAAAGTTCGCTACAAAATCAAGCACCGCCTTAGGGTGAAGAAGATCAAAGTTGGCCATTCAGGCACGCTTGACCCCATGGCTACAGGTCTCCTTGTGCTCTGTACAGGTAAGTTCACCAAAAAACTGAATGACCTGCAGGGGCTCTCCAAATCCTATACAGGGACCATGTTTGTTGGCGCGACAACGCCTTCCTATGATGCAGAGTCAGAAGTACAGGAGCGATTCCCGACTGACCATATAACGCCGGAACTTATCGAGCAGGCCCGTCAGCAGTTCACTGGCAAAATACAGCAAGTACCTCCTATGTTCAGCGCAATCAAGGTAGATGGGCAGCCACTTTATAAAAAAGCCCGGAAGGGCGAAATCGTTGAGGTAGAGCCCCGCGATGTGGAAATCTTTAGCTTTAAGATCACCCGGGTGGAGTTGCCGGAGATCGACTTCGAGGTCAGTTGCAGCAAAGGCACCTACATCCGTTCACTAGCTCATGACTTTGGCAAAGCCTTGCAAAGTGGAGCGTACCTGACCACTCTGCGGCGTACTAAAGTAGGAGATTTCGATATTAAGAATGCCTGGTCTCTCGACAATCTGGTAGAATTTATCGAAAATGGACCGGTTATCGGTGCTGAAAAGGCTGCTGAATAGCGCCTATCGTACAGTTTTTAGCTGTTGTGCCTCCTACAGCCAGATAGGATTTCCTTATTTTGAGATCAAAAATGGGTAACCTTCTTGCTTTTTCCCGCCTGCTGCTGATTTTTTCCATTTCCCTGAGCGCTTGCACAGGGGTACAGCAAACTGAACCTTACGAAGAAAAGGAAAGCGGTGCCGCCCTTGCTATGGAAGAATGGGGCAGAGTCCGGTCTTATCCTGATGGGAAAATTCAAATGCGCAACCTGACCATCGCCCACGAAGCACAACAAACGCTTCTGGAGTTTCGTGGCAATTCAGCTGAATGGGAGGCAATGGGGCCTAAGAATTTCGGGGGGCGAACGCTCTGCCTGGCTTTCCATCCTAATAATCCAGACATTCTTTATGCCGGTTCTGCCAGTGGCGGGCTTTGGAAGTCCACCTCAGCCGGTGTCGGTGTGGAAGCCTGGGAACGTGTACCCCTGGGGTATCCGGCACTAGGGGTAAGCAGCATTGCTATTAACCCGGACAACCCGGAAGAAATGTATATCGGTACCGGAGAGGTATACAACTACACGGTCGCTATGCCCGGCGTTTCCAACCGTCTCACCCGGGGCTCGTATGGAATGGGCATCCTGAAAACCACCGATGGCGGGCTAAGCTGGGAAAAATCTCTGGATTGGTCTTACGAAGAAATGCGTGGCGTTTGGGATGTCCTCATCAACCCGCAAAATACCAACACCATCTGGGCGACAACTACGGAAGGCACCTACCGTTCCCTTGATGCCGGGCAAACCTGGAGCCTGGTTCACGACTTCCCTATGGGTATGGACCTGAACTTACATCCAACAGACACCTCTGTCCTTTTCGCAACCTACGGTGGTTATGAAAGCCCTCAGGCTGGTATCTTTCGTTCTGCCGATGGGGGCGCAAGCTTTCAGGCAGTGTCTGGTCTGCCTACTGACTATTCCGGAAAAGCGATGCTGAGCATCAGCCCTTCTAATCCGGAGATTATTTACGTCTCCCTTGCGGATGCCTTCGAGAGCCGGGGGCTTTACAAATCAGAGGATGGTGGAAATAACTGGGACTTGGTCAATACCGACGATATTGCCCGGTTCCAGGGCTGGTACTCTCATGATGTGGCGGTTAAGCCGGATAATCCGAATACCATTATTTATACCGGCGTAGACTTGTTCAAATCCGTTGACGGCGGCGCAACGGTTACTCAGAAAGCCTTTTGGTTCAAATGGTTCTTCGGCCAGACACCGGTGGGTGGCCCGGAAGGCCCCTTCGACTATGTGCATGCCGATATTCACGCGGCTTACTATTCCCCTTTTGACAACAACACGGTCTTCGTTGCTACAGACGGTGGCGTTTTTGTATCCGAAGACAACGGCGAGTCCTGGTCTGGGCGAAATGGAGGCTATCAAACCCAGCAGTTTTATGCTAAATTCTCCAGCAGCCTGACTAATCCCAACCTGGCGATCGGTGGCTTACAGGATAATGCAACGGCTGTCTATCTGGGGGATGACTCCTGGTACCGCGTAATCGGTGGCGATGGGATGTGCACCGCTATTGACCAGGAAGATAACAGCCGTGTCTATGGCTCCTTTCAGCGGCTGAATATCCGGCAGAGCTTCAATGGCGGGCTGGACTTTGGTCCGCTGCCCATCAGCAGTCTGGGTAATGAAGTGACAAACTTTAATGGCCCCTTTATCCTCGCTCCTCAAAATCCGGCTACTATTTATGCCGGAGCACAGCGCTTGCACCGAAGCAATAATTATGGAGTAAATTGGGCCGCCACCTCCAGCGGGCCGGTCGATAGCGAATACGAAAATCCAATCCTGACCATCGCCGCTGCACCTTATGATCAGAATGTACTGCTGGTGGCAACGGCTCCATTGTTGGGCGGTACCGCAAAAGTGCTGCGCAGTACGGATGGTGGGGCCTCCTGGAATCCGGTTAATGGGTTGCCAGACCGGGTGTTTATGGAGATCACCTTTGACCCTTCAAATCCGGGTACTGTGTATGCCGTTTGCTCTGGCTTTGGCTCCGGCCATGCCTTCAAATCCGAAGATGGAGGGCTCAACTGGTCATCGATCAGCACAGGTTTGCCAGATATTCCCGCTAACTCCATTGTGGTGGATCCCGAGCAGCCCTCTGATTTGTACGTAGGCAATGACTTGGGTATTTACGCTTCCTTCGATTACGGGCAGAGCTGGGAATGGTACTCAGATGGCATTGCGGATGCCGTTATGGCTATGCACCTAAGTATCGGAGCCGGGCGCAAACTCCGGATAGCCACCCATGGATTGGGCGTTTACGAAACCGACCTTCGCGATATTGTAAGTACAGAGTACCCCATGGCTAGCCGTTCCCGACTGCAGCCCGCTTTCCCTAATCCTGCTGATAATGAACTCACTGTTCCCTTCGAATTAGGCGGCGCAGCTCAGGTAACCCTGCGGGCGTACAATGGGCAGGGGCAGTTGATAACAACTTTGCTGTCCGGGCAATATGCTGAAGGAAAGTATCAGGCTACTATTGATGTCTCAGGTTGGCCTTCCGGGCATTACGCCCTGGTACTGGAGGGCACCTTCGCCAATGGGCAGGCTTTGCGCAAAGTGAGCAGTCAGTTAGTTATGCATTAAGTCCAAAATTAACGTTCAGCTAATATAAAGTACCTAACACTAGGTAGTTTTTGAATCGTGATGCCTTAATTTGGGTATTGTGAGCCCGAATATCGCCGGTTACTTTTGCATCTGTGTTTATTTAGATTTAATCCACTTAAGTAAAAACGGATGCCAAACTACAAACTACTGAGCCTTGCCCTTGCTATTAGTGCACTATTCTGGAGCTGTGACGCTGAAGACGATAACAATTATACTGTACCCGATACCTACAGCTTTGAAAATGTAAGCTACGACGGACAGGTACAGCGCCTGCAGATGCTCCTCGAAATGAAAAGCTACCTGGGTTCTGCCAATACGCCTGGTACTGTACTCGATGCAGGCCGTCTGAAAGCCATGTACGCTAATGATGCAGCCACAGCCAACTGGACCTTAGAATACGATGCCTCCAAGCAGCTGAAAAGCAAAACCTTTGAACAGGAGCAAGCCAGGTTTGAAACCCTGATGGAAGCCATCGCCCAGCACAGCCAGTCCACAGTGCCCGGTACAGAAGGTGTTGCCGGTGTGGTGGTCAGTCAGGATGGTGCCAAGCAATACCTGCTAAATGAAAAAGGCGT
>CAZNHN010000181.1:0-1948 GCA_964572415.1 uncultured Phaeodactylibacter sp. | reverse complement strand
ATCAGGCCCTGACGGTCTACTTTGGCGATGACCGCATGAACGTTGATAACGAAACCATAACCCCCGGCGAAGGCACCGATATGGAACACCACTGGGATGAAGCTTTTGGCTACTACGGCGTGCCCACAGACTTCCCACTCAATAAAGACAACATCGCTTTCTGGGGTGTGTATTCTGACCGCCGCGACCCCATCCTGAGCTGCAATCAGCAAATGATGGATGCCTTTATTAAAGGCCGGGCTGGCATCAGCAATGACGATCTCCCTGCCCGGGACGAGGCCATCGCGGAAATCCGCCAGACCTGGGAAACCATCACCGGGGCGACTGCGATCAGCTACCTGAACACGGCCATCGAAAGTTTTGATGATATGGCGGTTCGTGCACACGCCCTGTCTGAAGCCATTGCTTTCACCTACGCCATTCAGTTCAGCCCGGAGAAGCGGATGAGTAACGCCGAGGTTGCAGCAGTGCTAGAAGACATTGCCGGCAGCAGCGATTTCATGGAAATGGACCTGTACAATACCACTCCGGAACGCCTGAATGCCGCTAAAACCAAACTGGCAGAAGCTTTAGGCCTGATGGAGTCTAAGGACAGTTTCTAACGATTCAACCGAAATTTATCCCATAGTTCTTAGGTCTGCGTCCCTGAAATAGGCCAGGCTGATACCAACCAACCCAATAAATTTATGCGATTGTTAAAGCCAATTTTTTGTTTTACCGGCCTTGCTGCCCTTCTTTTGTTTGCGGGTTGTGAGGACGACATGGGCGGCGCACAGCGGCCCTGTGAAAGCGATTTTGATCAGCAGGCCTTATTTGCCCACATTGCGGATGAGTTGATTCTGCCGGGGTATACCGCTCTGGAGCTGAGTGCAAACAACCTACATGCTGCTGCTTTCGACTTTGCGGAAGCGCCCTCCACCCAAACCCTGGCCGATGCCCGGGACGCCTTCGAAGCGGCTTATCTGAACTGGCAGGAGGTCGCACAGTTCGAGTTTGGGCCAGCGGAAGCGGTAGCCCTGCGTGCCACACTGAATAATTTCCCGCTCAATGCCTCCGCTTTGGAATCCAAAATCGACGGGGAGGACTACGACTTTACCAATCCGAACACTTTTGATAAAGGTTTTCCTGCCCTGGACTATCTGCTGTACGGGTTAGGAGATGGGAGTGAGGAGGCTGTAGCCGCGCAATTTGCGGATGCTAAATACGCTACTTTTCTGACCGCGCAGACGGCATTTATTGCGGATGCTGCCAAGACGGTCAGTGATGCCTGGAAAAACGGGTACCGCGATCAGTTCGTGGTCAAAGAAGGTACTGCTGCTGGTGCATCCCTCAGTCAGATCATCAATGGGCTGAATGAGCATTATGAGATGATCAAGCGGGACAAAATCGGCATTCCGGCCGGTGTGGTTACCCTCGGCTTTACCAATCCGGATAAGGTGGAGGCGCCTTACTCCGGGCTGTCACTGTCACTGGCCCAACGAGCCCTGCTTGCCGCCGAACGTTTCTACCTTGGTATCGGACAGGATGGCCAAAATGGCCCCGGTCTGGATGACTACCTCGAAGCAGTCAATGCCACCAAGGAGGGCGAAAGCCTTAATGCCCGCATTCAGCAGCAGTTTGAAGCGGCAAAAGCGGTCCTTGAAGCCGTGCCTGCACCCTTACGCACCGCTGTGGATGACAATAATGACCTGGCCGTTACCGCCTATAACGAGATTACGAAACAAATTGTGAACATTAAGACCGACATGCCCTCGGTTTTATGTGTCGCCATCACTTATATCGACAACCCAAGTGATTCCGATTAAACAATATCGAGATTGGCTTTCCGCGCCCCGGCGCATCGCCCCGCTTGTCACTTTCCGCATCCTTTTTGGCGGATTGATGGCAACCGGGGCTTTCCGGTTTATGGCGAGTGGGTGGATCGAACGCCTGTATGGTGAGCCGGATT
>CAZNHN010000180.1:11675-12092 GCA_964572415.1 uncultured Phaeodactylibacter sp. | reverse complement strand
GTATAGCCTTTGTGCCCTTTTAGGTTTTGCCCCCGGAATCGGGAAATAACATCCCGGTCGGTCCCATTGTCCCCGGTAAAAATAAAAACAGTATTGTCGAGGAGCCCAAGGCTGTCCAGGTGGTGGTAAATTTTGCCCACCTGCCGGTCCATATAGCGAACGAGATCTTTAAAATAGGTGGTATCATTCAGCCCTGTCAATCGGAAATCCCCATAATCGGGGTGGTCAGGCATAGGCTGGAAAGGGTCGTGTACAAGGACCATAGGGTAGTAGGCAAAGAAAGGTTTGTCCTGGTTTTGGTTCGGATGACTGCCGGCAATATATTCGGCCCGGTTGTCATAGCCGTCGCCGTCAATCACACCCAAGCCTCCGCCGGCGGTGAAGCCAGCCGGCATCAGCGTGTCAAACCGTGAGACG
>CAZNHN010000180.1:6121-11665 GCA_964572415.1 uncultured Phaeodactylibacter sp. | reverse complement strand
AGTTGGTGAAGACTTCAGGCCCGTAGGCGTCAGCCATCTTGGTAGTGCTGAGCTTTTCCCCATCCTGAATAATCCTCGGGTTCTTGTACCGGTGCCAAAAATCCCCTTTGTACAACTGCCACAGGCAGTATTGATCGAACCCAAATGAATGGGGAGACTGTTCGTCGCCCGCCAGTTGCCATTTACCGGCAATGGCGGTATGGTAGCCGGCCTCCCGCAGGTCGTTGGCAAAGGTCTTCTGGCTGGGGTCGAGAAAACCAAAGCGTTTGTAGTTGCGGAAACTGTACTGCCCGGTCATGATTTGTACCCGCGATGGCGTGCAGAGGGGCGTGGCGTAAGCATGGGTGAAGCGGGCACCACTGGTTGCAAGTTGGTCGAGGTTCAGGGTTTCGTAGGATTCCCCTCCGTTGCAGGTCAAGGTTTCGTACCCGAGGTCATCGGCCATAATTAACACGATGTTCGGTGGGTTGTCTTGCGCAAACAATACCCCGGGAAGGCTGAAGCAGCAGAGCGCCAGAAAAAAGTATGGTAAGGTAATTTGGTGCAACTTGCTCATGAACAGGTTTTTAATGGGTTGGGGTTCGGCTCGTAGCACTAGTTTCGTTTTTCCGAAACCTCCTTGATAGAAGAGTCCTTAAGACTCACTTTTCTTAAGGTAGGGGAAGAAGAATGAGCCTCCGGGATAACAAGCCTGCCGCCCTTAAGATTCTGTCCCCAAAATACACCTAATTCTGTTTGCCTTGCTTTTTGGTAATCATAGCGGAATTTACGGTTGAAGTCTCCATTGATAACCCGGGCAGGAATCTGCCAGTCTTTGGGGACGGGATTGTCCGGCCAGGTAATGGTCAGTCCTTCCAGTTGGAGATTGCTTAGATTTTTGGCAACGATGGCTGCTTTGGCGGTAAGCACTTCCGGCAATGAAATTGGGAATTGCGAACTCTTAATATCAGATCCGGGCATTGAGGGGTCTTCCACAAACGGATAGCGGAGGTGCAGGTCGCGGATACGAACATCAGTGATACGGTTGGGCTCAATGGAGGTAAGCAGGATGCGGCCATCGGTTTCGCAGCTCACCTGCTCAATGCTGACGTTACGGATTAGCCCTAGTGGAGAGTCAGCAGTTCTTTTGGAAACCATCAATTGGATTGGGCGGTTCAGCACCAGTGGGGCTTTGGTACTGCCGGTAATGTTGCTAACCAGCACATCTTCCACCGTGCCTCCGTCCCGCACGTAAATAGCAAATAGTCGGGAAGCGGCACGTACAGCACAGTTGCTGAAGGTGATCCGGCGATAGTCGGCGTAGGATTCGGTGCCGAGCTTCAATGCTGCGCAGAGCGTTTCCAGGGTGCAGTTGGTTACGGTCACGTCCTCGCAGGGCTGCCCGTTTTTCCAGGTTTTCAATACAATCGCATCATCGCAGGTGGTAATGTCACAGTTGGTGACCCGCACCCGCTGACTGCCGGTAATGTCGATCCCATCGGCATTGGGGGCAAAGAGGTCGTTGATGATCCGAACGCCATCCACCACCACGTCCTGACTGTGCATAATATGGCAGGTCCAGTTGGGCGAATTGGTCAGAGTAATATCGCGAATGGTAATGTTTTCAGAATCTGCAATCTCCAGCAGGGCATTGGGGCGGGGCGTTTTGGCTTTGATCCACTGCGGTGGTGGAGCGGCCGGGGTTTCCCAATAGAACTTCCCCTGTCCGTCGATGGTACCTTTACCTTCGATTAGGACATTCTTCACCCCGGTGACGGAGACGAGATAGCGCCTTTGTATAGCCTTCCCATGCTGATCAGTCCCTTCGTGGGTGGCGTAGGCATCGAGTTGGTCGGTGCCGAGCAGCGTCGCACCGCCTTGCAGCTCGAAAATGATGTTGTCCCGTAGTTCAATGCCACCAGTGAGGTATCTGCCGGGTGGGATGATCACTCTGCCGCCCCCGGCTTCTGCAGCTGCATCAACGGCTGTCTGTATGGCCTGAGTGGTCAGGGTGGTGCCATCGCCTACTGCACCGAAATTGCGGATATTATAGATGTTAGTTTGGCTATTTCCAGGGGTGATGTAAATAAGGGTTAGCGCTAAATAGATCATTGCACTGGGAAAAACACTGTGTTTTCTTAGGTGACCGAATCGATGATATGGAGTTGCCATAGATGGTTTTGTGAAAATGTTTATTGACAAATCCGTATGTAATGATGAGGGGGCTTTATGTTTTCTACTGAGTTTTATCTTACTGATATTTTCCAATACAGCAGGTTGTTATTCAGGTTGCAAAAGGTTATGGTGTCTGCAGGTACTGACGTATGTCATTGGGAGCCATTTGTTTATTCTTTATTTTCATATTCAAACTAATAAATAGTGTGTACAGATATGAAACAACTACTAATTGTGCTCCTGTTTTCCGTTTCTTTTTTTACGTGCGACAAGGAGGTTACGGATCCCGCTAAGCAAATAGAAAATCTAAAAAGTGAGATCGAAGGTCTTCACAAGGAAATTTCCGGTATTTCAAATGAGCTGGAGGCACTTAGCTTCGAAGGGTTACACTATTTTGACAATGAAGTAGAGGCTAAAATTGAGGATTTTAGAGAAAAGAGCATTTCCAAAGAAGAAAAGATAGCATATCTGGAAAACGAATTCAATGAAACCGTGGAATTCGAAACGCTGGTATGCGCAGATTTTGAATCAGCTGCCTGCTTTGTAGAAAACTGGGATATTTTAAAACCAGATGATGGAGTTGTTGAAATCACCCCTGATTGCAGTTATAACGGTACTTCTTCTCTCAGACTGTCTGCACCGTTTATTGAGGGTGCCCATAATATACCTGGTATCCGTATTGATGGCTACATCAATAATGTCGAAGCAACCACCATTTATAAGATTAGATTTTGGATAAAGTATAGCGGTATGAGTGAAATCAGTAATAACCCTCTGATAACAGTCTCCATCTGGCAGGATGGAGATTGGTTAGATGCTCATTACGAGGGTAACAATCCCTGGAATGCCAATCAATATTTTGAGAAGGATTGGGCATTCTATTCATTTCAAATCGCAACTCTTACAGATAGCCCACTGGAAATTTCCGTATGGACTAATCTGGAAGAGGTGTGTATGGATGATATCCATATTGTCAAAAAGGATGGGTAGGCAGCTATAATCTATCCTTTCTCTAAAATATTTCCAATAGGAGAATTTACAGTCTACGTCTTTTCATCCGAATTGCTAAACCCCAAAAAAAGTCGTTTGAGACAATACAATCTGCCTAACGATTTGAAAGAAGAAGTTGCTCATGTAAAAAAAACAAAATAATGCGCAGAAGAACCTTCCTGGAAAAAACCGCTATGGGCTCCATGGTTTTCGTTGCCCCCTACTATATTTCCCCTTTTCCGAAAAATGCAAAGCTGAAGATCGGAGTCATTGGCTGTGGCTGGTACGGGATGGTCATCGCTAAAGCGGCGCTGAGTGTAGGAGGGGTAGAGGTGGTGTCCGTTTGCGATGTAGATATGGAGCACCTCATCAATAGTGCAAGTGAAATTGAAAAACTCCAGGGTAGCCGCCCCAGGACCTACAAAGACTATCGCGAGATGGTAGAACATCCGGGGCTGCAGGCTGTGCTCATCGGATCGCCGCCGCACTGGCATGCGCTGCATTTTATCGCTGCCTGTGAGAAAGGACTGGATATCTACTGTGAGAAGCCGCTGGCGTACGATGTGGAAGAGGGGTTGGCGATGATCTCAGCGGTCGAAAAAGCGGGCAATATTGTACAGATTGGTTTCCAGCGGCGGCAGAGTGAAGCGTTTAAGAAGGCCCAATCCTTAATTGCGGGGGGCAGAGCTGGGAAGATCCATCAGATCGGAGCGCAGATCCATTACCAGCCCAATCTGGCTGATCACACTATAATTTCCCAAAAGCATAAACTCCATTCCTGATTCCAACTGGTGCCAAATCTCAACTCTCAATATGACAAACGTCCTCATGATGGTATAATCTAACCTGTAATTTTGGCTCAAACATTACTTATTTATCCTTCGGAGGTTGTCCATTTTTGACATCCACACACACCTAAGGTTAAAAAACGATTCATCATGACTAAACAAATCAGCATGGACCAGCAACTTGTCTACCGTTTTGGTGGTGGTCTGGCCGATGGAAGCCAGGAAATGAAAAACCTCCTTGGAGGAAAAGGGGCTAACCTTGCAGAAATGGCTGGCCACCCCGAACTTCAGCTTCCGGTTCCTCCCGGGTTCACCATAACCACTGATACCTGTAATGCCTATTACGAAAACGGCCGGCGTTTTCCTGCCAAACTGGAAGATGAGGTTAAAGCTGCCCTGGAGCGCATTGAAGGGCTGACAGGCAAATTATACGGAAATATTGACAATCCGCTTCTGCTATCTGTCCGTTCCGGTGCCCGTCAGTCTATGCCGGGCATGATGGACACCGTTCTCAATCTTGGGCTGAATGACGAAACCGTAAAGGGCCTGATCGCCCAGACCAACGATCCCCGCTTTGCTTATGATGCCTACCGCCGCCTGATTATGATGTATGCGGATGTGGTAATGGAGAAGGCAGCTGGCATTCCACCTGTCAAGGGCAAGGGTATTCGTAAATTGCTGGATGAGCACCTGGAAGGTATTAAGAAAGCACGTGGTTTTGAGCTTGATACGGAACTAACTGAGGCCGACCTGCGGCAGATTGTTGCCGACTTTAAGGCGATTGTAAGCCGTGAGATTGGTAAACCTTTCCCGGAAGATCCAATGGCACAGCTATGGGGCGGTATCGGTGCCGTTTTTGATAGTTGGAATGGCAAGCGTGCCAGGGAATACCGCCGTATTGAAGGCTTACCCGACGAATGGGGTACAGCTGTGAATGTTCAGACTATGGTCTTTGGTAACATGGGGGCCGATTGCGCAACTGGTGTAGCTTTCACCCGCAATCCCGGCACCGGAGAAAATAAGTTTTACGGCGAATTTCTGTTCAACGCTCAGGGCGAAGACGTTGTGGCTGGTATCCGTACCCCACAACCCATCAACGAAGCCTCCAAAAATACGCAAAGCGAAAATCTGCAGACGCTCGAGGAGGTTATGCCTGAGATCTATGGAGAGCTCAACGCTATTCAGCAGCAACTTGAGGTTCACTACAAAGACATGCAGGATCTTGAGTTTACGATTGAAAAAGGCAAGTTGTACATTCTGCAGACCCGTACAGGTAAGCGAAATGGTACTGCTGCTGTCCGTATGGCCGCTGAGATGTACCAGGAGGGTATGATTGATGCTCGAACTGCCATCATGAGAGTCAAACCTATCCAGCTTACCGAGTTGCTGCTGCCTCGCCTGGATGTGATGGCTGAGCGTGCCGCAACCCCAATCGCTAAAGGATTGCCGGCAGGACCTGGTGGCGCGATGGGCAAAGTCGTTTTTTCGTCTGAAAAAGCTGTGGAGCTAAATCAAGCCGGACAGAAAGTCATTCTCGTACGTGAGGAGACCTCACCTGAGGATGTGGATGGTATGTATAACGCTGCTGCTGTGCTGACTGCGAAGGGCGGTA
>CAZNHN010000180.1:5663-6111 GCA_964572415.1 uncultured Phaeodactylibacter sp. | reverse complement strand
ATCGTCGGCTGTAATGATATTGACATCAATGAAGCTGAAGGCTACTTCGCCACACCAGATGGCACAAAAGTAAAAGAAGGCGACTTTATCAGTCTCAACGGTGCTACGGGTAAAGTCTACCTGGGCAGTATGCCGGTAGTAGATGCTGATCTGGCTGACAACGAAGCCTATAAAACGCTAATGCAATTAGTGGATGAGGTCAAGGCGCTGAGCGTTCGCGCCAATGCCGAGTCGCCTCATGATGCTGCCAACGCTCTGCGATTTGGTGCCGAAGGTGTAGGCTTGTTCCGCACCGAGCACATGTTCTACGGCCAAGGTAGCGAGGAACCGCTGCACTTGCTCCGCAAGATGATCCTAAGCAATACGCGGCAAGAGCGCCGGGACGCCCTGAAGGAGTTGTTTGGCTTCATTAAGGCTGATATCAAGGAAACCCTTGCTGTCATGAATG
>CAZNHN010000180.1:5002-5627 GCA_964572415.1 uncultured Phaeodactylibacter sp. | reverse complement strand
AGTTGGCAAATGAACTAGGTGTATCCGCCCGCGTACTGGAAAAACGAATCCTTGCGCTCCACGAAAACAACCCTATGCTGGGCCACAGGGGCGTACGCCTGGGGGTTAGCTATCCGGAGATTACTGAAACACAAGTGCAGGCTATCCTGGAAGCTGCCGCTGAGCTAAACATGGAAGGCCGTCAGGCATTACCTGAAATTATGATCCCGGTTACCTGTACCCGCAATGAGCTGCAAGATCAGGAAAAGATCGTCAAGGATGTCTACGATAGAGTGTGCAAAGAAAAGGGCGTGAACGAAATCCCTTACCTCTACGGTACGATGATTGAGACGCCACGCGCGGCACTACGCGGTGGGCCAATGGCGGAAACTGCACAGTTCTTTAGCTTCGGTACCAATGACCTCACTCAGATGAGCTTCGGTTTCAGCCGGGACGACATCGGTGGATTTCTGCCGAATTACCTTGACAAAGGCATTCTTGAGAATGATCCTTTCCAGGTCCTCGACAGCAAAGGTGTCGGCGAGCTTGTCCGCTTAGCGGTAGAGCGTGGCCGTGCGCAGCGGCCAGACCTCAAAACCGGTATCTGTGGCGAACACGGTGGCGATCCTGAGTCCGTAACTTTCTG
>CAZNHN010000180.1:0-4992 GCA_964572415.1 uncultured Phaeodactylibacter sp. | reverse complement strand
CATAACATTGGGCTGGACTACGTAAGCTGCTCCCCATTCCGCGTACCAATTGCAAGATTGGCAGCGGCACAGGCGGAGATTCAGTTCCCGCGTAAGTAAATCCGACCAGATTGGGGCTTCGCCGGCAAAGCGAAATCCTAATAGAGCCTGAAAGTGAAATTTTTACGGAAGCCTGCCTCCCTGGAGGTGGGCTTTTTTAGTATACTCCTTCCACCCTCCATATTTCTGGGTTGTTATGGTTTTCTTTTTCAGCAAAGCTGTATTTTGTATGAAGCTGGGATTTGAAAATCCCAATCGTTATCTATTTCCTGTCAGAGTAGATTTCCCTGACCGCCGTTTCCATACGGCGCTCCGCTTTTCTGTTCGGAGTCACGGGGATAGCATCCCATAAATGGTCTGGCGATTTCGGCAAAGACACATCTTACACAGGTATATTATCCTCACCCAATTAGGTTCTTCAGAAAGCCATAACAAAAAAGGCACAGCCTTCATGGCTGTGCCCGCTTTTACTCCGCGCATCATTAAGGTGATGGCATCAGACTCGTTATTCTGGTTCGATTAGCATAATCAAGTCGCCCTTGGAGATTGAATCTCCGGATTCAAAGTGGACTTCCTTTACGGTGCCACTTACGCCGGCTTTGATGCTGTTCATCATCTTCATGGCTTCGAACACAATAACGATATCGTCTGGTTCTACCTTATCGCCCACACTTTTATTGACTTCCACAATCATACCCGGAATAGAAGCAATTAGTTTGCCGGTACCGCCTTCTTCCACTTCTTTTGCCACCGCCCTGTGGGAACGCCGGGTACGATTGGCAACTTCCTGGCCGTAGGGATCATTAATCTCAACCGTGAAGGTTTCGCCATCGACAGTTACCTCCAACTCGCGCCTGGATTTTCCTCCGTTTGAGGATAACTCGCCTGCGAGAGCCTTGCGGATCAGTTCTTCTTCCTTTTCTACCTGGCCCAGTGTGCGGGGTTTGAGCTCCAGCGGAATTTTTTCATGGCCATATTTCCACCTCAGGAAGCGTTTGCCTGTGACAGGATAAAGCGCCATGATGAGCTCATCGTCAATGTCACGCGCCAGTCCACTTGCTTTGCCTTTGGCCTTTTCCAGTTCCGGTTCCAGAATGCTGCCAGGCCGTGCATCGGTTGGCGTATCGCCACGGCTGTAGTTTTGCAAGGCTTTCTTCTGGACTTCGGGGTTGATCGGAAGGGTAGTTTTACCGTACATGCCATAGCAAAGGTCTTTTACCTGCTCGGTAATATTGGCATATTCTCCTTCCTCCTTGTCGAACAATACATTGTTAACAGTTTGCACCCCTACAATCTGACTGGTAGGTGTGACCAAAGGAACATTGCCGAGGTCCTTCCGCACCTTTGGCAGCATGTGGAAGACTTCCTCCAGCTTATCCAGCGAATCCATAGCTTTCAGCTGATTGACCAGGTTTGAAAGCATGCCCCCGGGAGTCTGATGAAGGATTACGCTGATGTCGTGGATGGCGTATTTCGGGTTGTTATCCAAATGCTTGTACTTGGGAATATGCACTTCCATCTCGTCAGCAATAGCGGTGATCTTCTTGATACAGAAGCCGGTATCGCGGTTAGTGCCCAAAAGGGAAATAATGATAGGCTCCACTGCCGGGTGGGAAGACCGGTAGGCATAAGGCCCAATACAGGTGTCCACAATATCAACACCCGCCTCAATGGCCTTAAAGATAGTCAGGTCACCCATGCCTGAGGTAAAGTGCGTATGGAGGTTGATAGGGATATCCGTGATCTTCTTCATTTCCCGGATCAGATTGTATCCATCGTAAGGCGCAAGCAAACCTGCCATGTCCTTTAGACAGATGGAATCTACCCCCATGTCTACCAATTCCCTGACCTTATTCAGGTAATAGTCCATATTATACACCTCTCCGCCAAGACGTTTCTCAGTAAGGGTATAGCAAACGGAACCCTGGAAATGCTTGTTATTGTCTTTGATGACCTTGGCGGCCGTCTCGAAGTTCCTAAAGTCATTCAGCGCATCGAATACCCGGAAGATGTCCATGCCATTGTCAATGGAACGCTGTACGAATGCTTCTACCACATCATCGGCATAGTTGCGATAGCCCACTACGTTCTGGCCCCGGAGGAGCATCGAAAAAGGCGTTTTGGGCATGTGCTTTTTCAACGTCCGGAGCCTTTGCCAGGGATCTTCCCCCAAAAAGCGGTGCATTACGTCAAAAGTGGCTCCTCCCCAAACCTCCAGGGCATTGTAGCCTACGTCGTCCAGCATTTCGGCTACCGGGAGCATATCTTCGGTGCGGCCCCGGGTGGCAAAAAGGCATTGATGGCCATCCCGTAGGCTTACATCATTTATTTTAATAGGATTGGAAGCAGCAGGACGTTTTGAGGAATAATTCATTTCTGCCATTTCCAGTACTCCATGCTTGTCGTATGTCATGTTTGATTCTGGGTTTTAAGAATGAAAAAATCTACTTGTTGAAACCGGCATTGTGCGGCCCTTGCGTTGGATATTCTGGCTGTCCAGCATGAGGCGTTTCCGCGCGTATTCGCTCCATGCCTGGTTAACTACGTTGTTGCCCTTTTCAGCCGCTTCCTTTTCAAGGTAATAGGCAATAGCTACCATGACCGCCTTCTTCTTTCTGTCTATTTCCATGGATGATAAAGTTTATAGAGGGATGTTTCCGTGCTTTTTGGGAGGCAGTACCTCGCTCTTGTTTTCAAATGCTCTAATTGCGTCTACCAGTCTTGCCCGGGTCTCACTGGGCAAAATGACATCGTCAATGTATCCACGCTCGGCAGCAAGATAGGGCACATTGAAAGCAGCTTCGTACTCTGCAATCTTTTCCTGGGTCTTTGCTGCCTTGTCTTCAGCAGCCGCTATCTCCTTGCGATAGCTCGAAATCACTTCGACTGCGCCCTTGGCGCCCATTACTGCAATTTCGGCAGTTGGCCAGGCAAAGACCAGGTCCGCACCGAGTGGCTTAGCGCACATGGCCAGGTAGGCCCCGCCGTAGTCTTTTCGGGTAATGACGGTAAACTTAGGGACAGTTGCTTCCGCATAAGACCATAAGAGTTTGGCGCCATGCCGGATGATACCGCCCAATTCCTGATCTACCCCCGGCAGATAGCCCGGTACGTCCACAAAAGTGATCATTGGGATATTGAACGCATCACAGGTTCGGATAAAGCGGCTGATTTTATCAGATGCGTTGATATCCAAACAACCGGCTTGTATCATTGGCTGGTTGCCGATGATCCCCACAGAGCGATTGTCTAACCGGCCAAAACCTATAATAGCATTGGTGGCATAGTGCTGGTGCACTTCAATAAAATCATTGGCATCAAGGACAGAAGTGATCACGTCCCTCATGTCATAAGGCATATTGGACTCATCTGGTATAATGGTGTCCAGTTCTTCGCAGACCCGGGCAGGATCATCACCCATTTCCAGCACGGGTGCCCCCTCCAGGTTGTTGCTGGGCATAAAGTCAAGGAGCTCTCTAATTGTTTCTATCGCATCCTCGTCGCTCTCACAGGCAAAGTGGGCATTGCCACTAACCGAGTTGTGGACCATTGCGCCTCCCAGCTCTTCGAATGTGGTCTCCTCGCCCGTCACGGTCTTAATCACATAAGGGCTGGTAATGAACATATGCGACTGCTTCTTCACCATGAGCAAAAAGTCTGTCATGATGGGAGAGTACACCGCACCACCTGCACAGGGCCCCAGGATGGCAGAGATTTGTGGCACCACTCCGGAAGCACGGGAGTTACGCATGAACACTTCGCCGTAGCCTTTGAGGGCATCCACGCCTTCTTCCACCCGGGCACCTCCGGAGTCGTTAAGACCAATAATCGGTGCACCGGCTTCTACCGCCATGTCCATGATTTTGCAAATTTTCGCGGCATGCATCTCTCCCAGGGACCCTCCTCTTGAAGTGAAGTCCTGTGAAAAGGCAAAAGCGACCCGGCCATTGATTGTGCCATGACCGGTAACCACACCATCGGAAGGGACTTCCAGCTTTTCCATTCCTAAAGAAGTGGCACGATGCTTGACAAATTTATCAATCTCCCGGAAAGTCCCATCGTCGAAAAGCAGTTGAATCCGTTCCCGTGCGGTGAGCTTTCCTTTGGCGTGCTGTTTAGCCACACGCTCCTCACCGCCCATCTCTTCAATTTTGGCTCGCTTTTGCTTAAGCTGCTCAATTTTTTCAGATACTTTCATTGCTTCTAGGTTCAGTTAAAATGAGTTCGTTTTGTTTTATGCTTTTCTGAAATCAAGTTCTCCTCGATGACATTCAGTTTAAGTAGTTTGGATTTTTCTAATCATTCTCCATAACCCTTTGCTCGCAGGCATCAAGTACATTTTGGTAGTTGAACCTTAGAATAGAAAGGCTATTACTTTCCAGGTTGCAGTCCAATACGGGCCACTGCTCAATAAACATATTGGATTGATCGAAAGTACCTTTTTGGGTAAAAGGATAAATAAGCATTGCACCGCAAGTACTGTACCTATTGTACATTTGATTACTTGCACTAATGACCGGGAGCAGCTGGAAATTCGGACTAGGATATTTCTGCATACAGATTTTTTAATGAATCAATTGACTTGCAAGGCGACTTAATCTGGGTTTATCATTTTTTTGTCATAAATGTTGCTAAATTAACTGCATGTTCATTTTTTATAATGTGTAAAGGTTTGGTTTTTATATTGGCAGCAAAATATCGAAAATCAGCATCCTTAGAGATGATAAAAATCTCACCCCAGGGTGTTTTCTGTTGTTTTGACTCTCAAGTGGTTGATTGTCAAGGGTTTTGGATTTTTAAAAATGTATGTGGCTCAAAAAAGCATACTTTATCGTTTTTCGATACCCTCTTTGATCTTCAATAGGTTCAGCAGTAAATTACGGATTTTTTAGAGCGTGTTGGGATTTTGGTCTTCTAGTCGAAAACTAGCAATTTTTTGATTAGACGAGACCC
>CAZNHN010000179.1:4264-12092 GCA_964572415.1 uncultured Phaeodactylibacter sp. | reverse complement strand
TTCTTCGAAGGAGTCCCTGAGGGAAAAGCGGCTGAAATTAGAGCACAGGTACAGGCAGCGGCCCGCCCCCACCTTTTTCAGGATGGGCATTGGTATGCCGATTACAAAAGGCTGCGCGTGATGGCGGTGAAGCCTCTTCGGGCAGATAAAGATTGAAGAATTGGTTAAAAACCGGTAAATTACAGCTATAATCTTCAAGCCGTGACTGAATACGCCCATTTCCTGTCCCCGTTTGGCTGCCTTCGCGTAGAGGGTAGTGAAGATGGCATCAGCCTGGTTCAGATGGTGTCGACCAAGCCTTGTCCCACAGGGCCTATCCCGGCGGTCCTCAAACCCTGCATACAGCAGCTGGCGGAATACTTTCGCGGCGACCGGGATGGCTTTAACCTCAAGCTTGACTTTGGAGATGCCCCGCCTTTCCACAAAGCCGTCTGGAATGAGCTCCTGAAAATTCCCTATGGCCACACCACCACCTATCAGGCAATTGCCGAAAACCTGGGGGATAAAAAAGCCGTACGTGCGGTAGGACAGGCCAACCGGCATAATCCTATTGCCATCATCGTGCCCTGTCACCGGTGTATTGCCAAAAGCGGGGAACTGCAAGGGTACTTTTACGGGTTGGACATGAAACGGCAGTTGCTGGAATTGGAAAACCCGCTGAGCTTTGCCCGTCAGGGAAGCCTGTTTTAAGCGCAGCAAAATATAGGCCCAACTTATGCTACAGAAAAAATTTAAACTTTAACCGATGGAGGTCACCACTCAAATCCCCACAACCCTGGAAGAACGCCTGAAATACGGCACAGAGCTACGTATTGCGGCAAGCTGGGAAGACTTTTTGGAGATCCTGCCTGCTGCAGAGTACCGCGTGGAGTACTACGGTGGCGAAATTATTTCTGTTATGGGCCAAGCTTCTGATAATCATGAAAAATTAGCACTGAAAATAGGTGCACTATTAATCGCGATCCTTAATGAAGATATCTACGAATGCTACGGCAGCAATCTGCCCCTTTACGCAGAGGGCATAACCAAAAATTACTACAACGCGGATTGTACCGTCGTCAGAGGAAAAGCCGAGAAGAAAGAAGTGCTGCCCGGGGTAAACGCTACCACCAACCCAGTCTTGCTGGTCGAAGTACTGTCTCCTTCCACCGAGCAGGAAGACCTCTCCACCAAGCTGCACCACTACCGCGAAATGTCCTCTGTACAGCAGCTGTTGTTTATTCACAGTACGGCCATGCGGGTAACGAGCTACACCCGTGAGCCCGAGCAGGATGGATGGCTGCTGCGGGATTTTACAGCTGAATCCGAGTCTTGCCCGGTACTGGGCGAGGGAGGTTTTCTGCTGCGGGATTTATACCGGAAGGTGACGTTCTGATGCTTTTCAATGCTCAGTCTATTCCCTCTTCAGCCACAATCTGCCATCGTTTTTGCCTGTGAATGTAGAACCGCCTGGCAAATCTGGTGATAAGTCCGGTAAGCCCACCACCATAGATCACGATAGTGTCTTCATAATGGGTACGGCCATCGCCCAGATCCTTTAGCGTAATTTCGTGCTTCCAAATCTTTGCCCGGTTGTCCCATTCATGGGTAGCGATTTGGTATTTGCTTTCGTCGATCTTTTCAATCTTCAGATAATGAATCCCTCCGAATGGCAGGATCCCCCAAATGCGCATTCGGGTGCTGTAAGTTTTGCCGGCTTCCCATTTTTCTGGAAACCCCTCGTCCATTGGATTAAAACGGATCATGCCCTTTGCTACAAATTCCAGCAATGCAGGGGTTTGTACCTTAGTCCATACTTCCTCTACAGACATTGGGATTTCAGACTGCACTCTGAGCTGCCGGGCCTTTACCCTTTTGCCCTGGTAATCCGCTTGGACACGATTGATGGTTGCGCCTGGCTTCGGTATTTGGGTGCCGGCAGGCCCAGCGTTCAAAAGAAATAAGCTTAGGATCAATAACTTTCGCGTCATTGTATTTAGAGTTTTGAAAGGTTGATGCAAAACTCGCGGCGAATGAGGAAGCATTCATTGATCCGGATCAAGAAAGATCAGGTGAGGTCAGGATCAATAGGATCGTGGACGGAGGGCTTAATCGAATCGAGGCCCATTCGCCGCCGCTTGATCCGGCTGAGGGTCTCGGGCTTCACGTTGAGGTAAGAGGCAATCATATACTGTGGGACCCGCTGCAATAATTCAGGCTGCTCCCTCACCAGCGCATCAAAGCGGGTATCCGAATCATCGTGTAACAGCCGGTTGGCGCGTTGTACCGAGATAATGTAGGAGCGCTCTGCCAGCAATCTGCCAATACGCTCCCAGTTTTTTGAGGTATTGAACAGGGCTTCAAGGTCATCCCTGAAAATACTGTAAACTACGGAGTCTTCCACAGCTTGAATGGGCCGTACGGAAGGTGTCCGGGTCAGATAGCTAAAGTAGTCAGTGACGAATTGCTGCTCGGAAAAGAACATCATGATCTTCTCGGCTCCTTCATGAAGGTAAAAGAGCTTGAAAAGGCCCTTCTCAATGAAGGAGATTTTGTTGCAGTACTGCTGCTCCCGGATGTAGTAGGCACCTTTCGGGTAGGTGTCCCTGGTAAATACAGAGCTTGCAGCCTCCCACTCTTCTTCGGAGAGGGAGGCGACTTGCTGCAGATAGCTCTTGAAAAGCATAGCTATAGCTCTTTGACTATGGAGCCGATCAAAACAGACCCTTTGCCAGCTGGATTGGCGGCTTACAACCCTGCGTTGATCAGGAAGGTCGCAGCAAAAGCCACAATGGCGTAAAGCTCGGGGAATACCGCCAGGACCATCGTCTTACCAAATACATCGTAACCTGCGCCCACCCCGGCAATACCGTTGGCACAAATCCGGCCCTGCTGCATGGCAGAAATCAGGGCAACCAGCCCCAGCGCAAAACCCGCAGCAAATACTGCAATGCCCTGCCGCATGGTGATGTCATCCGTCAGTACACCGGAAGCATTAATGATAAAGAAGCCGGCAAAGCCATACAGTCCCTGTGTACTGGGCAGGGCACTTAGCAGCATGTAACTGCCGAAGGCCTCTTCGTTTTTCTTTAGGGCACCCACAGTCGCATTACCGCCCATGGAAACACCAATGGCGCTGCCCACGCCCGAAAGGCCAATCATTAATCCAATCCCCAGATAAGCTATTACAATCGCACTCATGTCTTTTATTGTTTTTCTTTTGTTCGCGTTTATGATTCCTGTTGCCGCAGCGGGTCGTAGGGTTTCCCTCCGCCCTCAAAGCCGGCATTTTTGTAAAATTCCACAAAGGTGAGGCGCATCGGGTGAACGAAGGCGCCCAAAGAGGCAATCAGCAGGTTGGCGGTATGCCCGACGAGCAGGAACACCACAAACAGGATCGGGCCTACGATTTCCATAGAGCCCTTGATCTGCAGGCCAATATCATTGACGACCAGCCCGAGGATGGCGCTCGCTATACCCAGCGCGAAGAGCCGGATATAACTCAGCAGGTCCCCGAAAATGCCGGTGATGCCGTACAAAGCCCAGGCGCCGCTGCCGAGCCGGCTGAAGAGGCCGCCTTCCGGGTCGCTGAAGAGCAGGATTAGTCCTACTGTTGCCCAGGCAGCGTACTGTGAATACGGCAGCAACTGTTTGGTCAGCCCAATGTCCGCCAGGCTCAGCACCAGCAGTATCCAGCCCACCGGCGCTATGCCGTGCATCCAGCCGTACTGTCTGCTCTTATTAACGGCTTTCACACCCAGCCCAAAGAGAATCTGAACGACCCCCAGGATAAGGGCGAGCTGAAAAGCCTGATCACTGTTCAGCATAATTTCCCGGATATTGCCCAGCCAGGCAAACTGATCCTGAAGGAGGTTGACGCCGAAGACCGTGCCGGTGAGCACCCCGAAGAGTACCGTAGCAACGCCCAAAAACTGCACGAGCGTCAGCGTAGGCTTCATGTCTTTTGCTGCCCGGAATTTATAGACGGTAGCGCCCAGCAACAGCACAATGCCGTAGCCCGCATCGCCGAGGCAAAAGCCGAAGAAGAGCAGGAAGAAGGGCGCAAAATAAGGGGTCAGGTCCATCTCCCCGTAGGAAGGCAGGGCAAAGAGCTTGGCAATCGGTTCAAATAACCGGCTGAAGCTCGAGTTTTTCAACAGAACAGGTGGTTGATCGGCAGGCTTGGGCTGCTCGGTCAGAAAGGGGATGCCTTGTTGTTCACACAGGGCTTCCACTTCCTGTTTTTTAGGTTTCGGCGCATAGCCTTCCAAAAGCATCAGCTGCTCATCGGCTTCCCGCCGGGTATGTTCAATGACACTCATCAATTGCGTGGTGTCCTGCAAGTCACGCAGGGCCGCTTGCAGAGCAGGTATGCCGACTTGTGCCAGCCGGTCCAGGCGGGCATTGATATCAGCGATGGAATTGTCCAGCTCTTTCTGCCGGGCCTGAAGCTCCACCGTCCCGTTTTTGGGGTCGGGGATCATCTCCACGCCGGGAATTTCAACGGGCGCTTCCGCCTTGGTAATGCCTGCAAAGTAGGAATTGGCGCCCAGGTTGCGCAGATGGGCAATGGGGTATTCTTTCGCCCAGTCCGGATTGTATTTTTTGGTGGGGCAAACCAGGAACTGTACTTCCAGCCCGGCGGCTTCCAGCTTTTTAACGGTCTCGATGGAAAAGTCGCCCCAGGGCTTCAGAATATCAAATTCCTTGCGCACGGTGGCGCGTTCCTGCAAGAGTGGCTCCAGGCGGTCGGTCAGGGTATCGTATTCTGCGGCTACACTGTGCCCTTCCTCTGCGGTGGCGGTGCGTTGTTCCACTTCCACTTCCCGCTTTTCCAGGGCTTTCAGCACCTTTTGGAATTGCTGCTGCAGCGCCAAACGGTCTATTAGACCGGACGAGCGTTCGCCTTCCTGTTGCTGCACGTGCAGTACGCCGAGCTGCCGCAGCCCCTCCAGGAATGTCGTGTATTCGGAGTGGTGGACGAGGAACAGGTATTTTTGCATCGGTACAATCATAAGGCATCGCTGTTGCTGCGCTTTTTCACAATCTTCTGGGCGGCTTTCGCCAAATTCTCTTCATCTTCCAGATAGCGCTCAATCTTTCGGATGGCATCTTCGTAACCGGGTATTTGTACTTTTTCGTAGAGGTTAACCTTTTGGGTGGTCTTCTTTCGGGCAAACTCCAGGCGGTCCATCTTCTGCAACAGCACCTTGCGCTGCAGGGCCAGCTCTATCCACTGCTTGAGTAGCTCCATTCCTGCAGGGAACCAGGCAGGGCGGTTGAACAGGCTGAACGAGTGGCGAATGAACTGTATATCTTTGAGGACCGGAGTGGCTACGCCAGCCACTTTTTGGCTGCCCATTTCCACGGATTCCACCTCCAGCAGGTTGAAATCAAATTCTTCCCAAAGTCCGGCCATACTTTCGTGCCGGTCAATCGTCTGCTCCAACTCTGCGGCCACCTGCTCCGCTTCCTTACGGGCTTTTTTGACCTCCACGCGCAGGGCTGCCTCCTTATTCTTCAGGATAGGCAAGGCATTCTCACGAATCTTGAGCTGCTTCTTGAGGTGCTGCAGGGACGTCTTGTTATATTGGAAAGCGATTGCCATAGCTCATTATTGGTTTTCGGGCCAGTATTGGTCAGTCAGGGATTGCTTGATGCCCACTTCGGCTTTAGAGAAGTGGGCGGCAAACAACTGCCAGGCCGTATCCAGCATTTTGTCCGTATCAATATTCACGTCGATAGCCAGGAGCTTATCGGAATATTCACGGGCAAACTCCAGGGTTCGTTCGTCGTAGTTGGTCAGCTCGAAGCCGTTCTCCAGTTTGGTACGGGCGTTGGCGGCATCGGCATAGAGGCGCACAGCTGAGTTCATCACCTGCGGATGGTCTTCCCGGGTCTTCTTGCCAATTACCAGCTGCTTGAGCCGGGAGAGGCTCCGGAAGGGGTCTACGATCACCTTGCCGATATCGGTATCCCGGCGCAGGAAGAGCTGCCCCTCGGTGATATACCCGGTATTATCCGGAATGGCGTGGGTAATATCTCCACCGGAAAGCGTAGTCACGGCCACAATCGTAATGGAACCGCCATCTTCAAACTGCACGGCTTTTTCGTATAGCTTGGCCAGGTCACTGTACAGGGAGCCCGGCATACTGTCTTTGGAGGGGATTTGATCCATACGGTTGGAGACGATACTCAGGGCATCGGCGTAGAGGGTCATATCGGTGAGGAGCACCAGCACCTTTTCCTTTTTCTCCACGGCGAAGTATTCCGCAGCGGTCAGTGCCATATCGGGCACAAGCAGGCGCTCCACAGTCGGGTCTTCGGTGGTATTCACGAAGCTGACGATACGGTGGAGGGCGCCGGCGTTTTCAAATACACTTTTGAAGTAGAGATAGTCATCGTTGGTCAGCCCGATACCGCCCAGCACAATACGGTCGGCAGCGGTACGCAGGGCCACGGTAGCCATCACCTGATTGAACGGCTGATCGGGATCGGCAAAGAAGGGGATCTTTTGCCCGGTGACCAGGGTGTTGTTGAGGTCGATACCGGCAATACCGGTGGTGATGAGCTCCGAAGGCTGCTTACGCCGCACGGGATTTACTGAGGGCCCGCCGATTTCCTGTTCTTCTCCTTCTACTTCCGGCCCGCCATCGATGGGGTTACCGTAGGCATTGAAAAAACGCCCGGCCAGGGCTTCGCTCACCTTCAGGCTTGGGGCTTTGCCCAGGAAAATGACCTCGGCATTAGTAGGTACCCCTTCCGTACCTGCGAATACCTGAAGGGTGACTTCGTCGCCCATAATTTTTACCACCTGAGCCAGTTGCCCGTTCACGGTAGCCAGTTCTTCGTAGCCAACGTCCGTAGCACGCACCGTACAGGTCGCTTTGGTGATTTCCTCTATCTTGGTGTATATCCTTTGAAATGCGGTGGGCATGATGATTCGTTTTTTAGTTTGCTTGTTTACGCTCAGCCAGGATGTCTTCCAGTTCTTTCATATTCTGATTAAAGGCCTCCGACTCGAACTCTGAGTAGTTCATCTGCTTCATGGCATTGATAACCCGCTTGAAGTAGGGGTTGATCTCTTCGTATCCCTCAAAGCTAAGAGGGGTAGCTACTACATCCAGCACTTTATTGACGAGGTATTGTTGCCGGTCCATAGGCGTACGGGCATCCACCTCATCAAAGGCATTTTGCTGCAGGATAATCTCATCGACTATCTCAGAGCGCCAAAAGACCAGGTGGGTATCAATAGACACCCCATCATCACCGAGGATGTTGATCTGCTCGGCGGCTTCCTTGCCCCGCAGCAGGATATTCTTTAGCTCGTTGACCTTTTCGGTCCAGCCTTCTTCAATTTGCTCGTTCAGGACCCGCTGCAGTTCGGGGTATTCCAGGTATTTGGAATAGCTCTCGATGGGGTCAATGGCCGGGTAGCGCTTACTGTCCGCCCGGGACTGGGAAAGGGCATAAAAACAACGTGCCACTTTCTTGGTCGATTCCGTAACCGGCTCCTTGAGGTTACCACCGGCAGGGGATACCGTACCGATGAAGGTGATAGAGCCGGTCTCTCCGTTATTGAGGTACACATAACCCGCCCGTGCGTAGAAGTTGGATACGATAGCCGGAAGATCCATCGGGAAGGCATCCGGGCCTGGTAGTTCCTCCATCCGGTTCGACATCTCCCGGAGCGCCTGTGCCCAGCGGGAGGTGGAGTCGGCCAGCAAAAGCACTTTCAGCCCCATTGAGCGATAGTACTCGGCAATCGACATCGCGGTGTAAACGGAAGCTTCCCTTGCCGCCACCGGCATATTGGAGGTGTTGGCAATAATGGTGGTCCGCTCCATGA
>CAZNHN010000179.1:1083-4173 GCA_964572415.1 uncultured Phaeodactylibacter sp. | reverse complement strand
TCGCCACATGCAGCTACGATTACGATATCAGCTTCTGCCTGTTTGGAAATGGCATGCTGCAACACGGTTTTGCCGCTACCGAAGGGGCCGGGAATAAATCCTGTGCCGCCCTCCACCATAGGGTTGAGGGTGTCGATGGTGCGCACGCCGGTTTCCAGTAGTTGGAACGGGCGCGGTTTCTCCCGGTAGGCCTTCACCGCCTGTTTTACCGGAAACTTTTGGAGCATGCTCACTTTATACTCGGTCCCGCGCTCATCTTTGAGCACTGCTATAGTGTCCTGTACTTTATAGTTGCCGGCAGGCATTACTTCCTCAATTGTATATCGCCCCTGCATTTTGAAGGGCACCATAATCTTATGGGGGATGCCATTTTCGTCCACCTGCCCGAGCCAGTGCCCGGCGGTGGCTTCGTCCCCGGCTTTAGCCAAAGGCTCGAATGCCCATTCCTTCTCCAGGTCGAGGGCAGAGGTGTAGTCGCCCCTTTGCAGAAAGATGCCGCTCATGGTGCTGAGATCATGCATAAGCCCATCGTAGTTGCAGGAAAGAATGCCCGGGCCAAAGGTGGCCTCAAGCATGTGCCCTTCGAAGCGCACCTCCATGCCGGGCCGGAGCCCGCGGGTACTCTCAAAAACCTGCACATAGGCTTTATCGCCCATCACTTTAATGACCTCTGCCATCAGGGAGGTATCACCGTGCTGAATGAAGCAAATTTCGTTTTGCCCAACCGGGCCGTCCACTTCCACGAGGACGAGGTTGGAGATGATACCGTTGACACGGCCGGTGGTATGTTGCTGCGTTGCCGTCATGAGAGTTCTATCTTTTGTTCCATTTCGGAAATGAAGCTGCGGACCCGTTCCTGCCCGGCCTGCGGGTCAAGAGAAAGCCACCGCTGCAGCATACGGAGCTGCAACAGATAGCCCAGTACCACTTCTATGGTGAAGTAGTGGAAAGTCAGCTGTTCGTCTATATAATTCCACTGTACGCGGTCGATATCCTTTTCGCGGATCATGAGGTCCTCGCGTTCCAGTTGATTGAGTAGTTTCGGTAGGTAGGGGTAATCGGTGCCCAGCCCAAAGTCGCGGGCGCGGGATTTTTTCAGCGCTTCAATGTTTTCTCCCTGACCGATCAGTTGCCCTTCGCCCTGTAGGTCATAATGGCGGATATTCCAGGCTGCCAGTATGTTGCGCAACCCGCGCTCAAATACCAGCCAGTCGTGGAGGAAGCCTTCCGTTTGCCGGAGTGCAGCTTCGTAGTAGAGCCCGGACAGCTGATTGGTCCAGCTTTGCTCCGGGTGGATGGGCTGCTCGCTTTGGTACGCCCGGTAAAACCGGTGCATGTATTCCGGCAGCCCGTCGTCTGCCTTGAGGGCCTCCTGCATTTCCGCTTCTGAAAATTGCCCCAGCGTATCCCAGTCGCCAGACTGTTCTCCCAGGAGCAGGAGCAGGTTGCGGTTGTCGTGGGGGCGCAGCAGGATGCGGACGAGTTTAAAATCATCAGGCTCAAGCGCCTCTTCCAACTGCGCCACAAAGTCCACCATGGTATAAGGCGCCCGGCTTTGGTCGAGCACCATCTCCGGTAAGCTGGAGATAAGGTAGAAATAATCGCGTTTTTGCAGTTGGCTCATGTTTTGCTTTGTGACAGTGAATAAAATTTAGCCTTCGCCGTACAAGAGGGTCTTGGTCCTTGGTCGCAGGAAGTCGGCAAAGAAAGCCTGAAAGTCTTCTTCGGTGAAAGACACCACATAGCTGCCATTCGCCGGACCAATACGGAAACCCTCTGTAAGAGAAGGCGCGGGTTTGACCACAAGGCCTTCCTTCAGGCTTTCCTGCGCCCGGGCGGAGAAATAGTCGAAAAGCTCTTTTTCCCGCTCCGGCGAGAGGTGCAACGCAGCGCCCTGACCATCCTTTTGCCATTTTTCGATCAGCGATTGGATAATATCCTTCAGGAAGGATTTATCGCTGAATGCGGCTTGAGTTGGTGTGGTGGTGGCTTTGGCGGTTACCAGTTCGGTAATGCGCTGCTGCAGGGCTTCCACGGTCTGTTCTGCGGATAGCTTCAGCTCGGAAGTGACGTTGCGTTTCAGTTCCTCCGCATCCTGTTCGGCCTGCTTCCGGATTTCTTCGGCACGGCGCTGAGCAGCGGTGACGATGTCCTCGGCTTTTTGCTCAGCATCGTTGATGAGGCTGTTGGCCACCTCCTGCCCTTTGTCTACGCCCTCCTGCTGAATCTTTTCGAGTAGGGATTGAAGCTTTTGTTCCATAATATTGTGTGTCTTGCCAGGTGCTATTTCTCCAGCACCGCAGCTTTGTTGTATTCAAAATTCATGCGGGCAATGTGCTCAATGGAGATCTCCTGCGGGCATTCGACCTCACAGGCTCCGGTATTGGTACAGTGCCCAAACCCTTCGGCTTCCATTTGTGCGACCATCTTTTCTGCCCGTTCGGGAGATTCCGGTTCGCCCTGTGGCAGCATGGCCAGGTGGCTGACCTTTGCGCCGGTAAAGAGGGCAGCAGAGGCATTTTTGCAAGTCGCCACACAGGCACCGCAGCCAATACAGGCGGCAGCATCAAAGGCATCCTCCGCGGTTTGGTGCCCGATCGGAATGGCATTGGCCTCTGGCGCATCACCGGTACGGGTGGAAATAAAGCCACCAGCCTGAATGATGCGGTCAAAAGCGGAGCGGTCGACACGCAGGTCTTTTATTACCGGAAAAGCGCTGGCGCGGAACGGCTCCACGTAAATGGTGTCCCCGTCCTCAAAGTGCCGCATGTGCAGCTGACAAGTGGTCGTCGCTGACATTGGGCCGTGTGCCCGCCCATTGATGAAGAGCCCGCATTGCCCGCAGATGCCTTCCCGGCAATCGTGGTCAAATTCTATGGGGTCATCCCCGGAGCGGATCAGTTTTTCGTTCAGGACATCAAGCATTTCGAGGAAGGACATTTCCGGGTTGACATCCGGAAGGTTGTAGTCCACCATTTTGCCTTTTGCCTGGGCGTTTTCCTGCCGCCATATTTTGAGTTGTATCTTCATTACTTGTAACTTCTTACGCTAGGTTGAATGGTTTCAAACTCCAGTTCTTCACGGTGGAGT
>CAZNHN010000179.1:0-1011 GCA_964572415.1 uncultured Phaeodactylibacter sp. | reverse complement strand
GGATACGAACTGGTATTCTTCGTCCCGACGTTCGGCTTCGCCCTCTGCCGTCTGGAACTCCTCCCGGAAGTGAGCCCCGCAAGACTCGTCCCGGGTAAGGGCATCGTAGCACATCAGCTCCGCCAGTTCGAGATAGTCGGCAACCCGGCCGGCTTTTTCCAGCTCGGTATTGACGTGTTCAGAGGTGCCGGGTACGCGGAGGTTTTCCCAAAAGTCGGCCCGTAGCGCCCGGATTTTTTCGATAGCGCTTTCCAGCCCCTCTTTTGTACGCTGTACTCCGCACTTATCGTAGAGCAGCAGGCCCAGTTCCTTATGGTAATCGGTAGCAGTGCGGTTGCCTTTGATGTCGAGGAAACGCTGGAGCTGCTCCCGGACCTGCGTTTCTGCTTCCGCGAAAGCGGGGTGATCAGTGCTGATCTTGCCCGCCCGCAGCTCATCCGCCAGATAGTTGCCGATGGTGTACGGCAGAATAAAGTAGCCATCCACACAAGCCTGAAGCAGGGAGTTGGCTCCCAGTCGGTTGGCCCCGTGGTCGGAGAAGTTGCACTCTCCGATGGCATAGAGCCCCGGAATGCTTGTCATGAGCTCATAGTCCACCCACAGCCCGCCCATAGAAAAGTGGGCAGCCGGGGAAATCATCATTGGCCGTTGGTAGGCGTTATGCCCGGTAATTTTCTCATACATCCGGAAGAGGTTGCCGTAGCGTTCCCGGATCGTATCCTCCCCGTACTCCTGAATGGCGTGGGCAAAGTCGAGATAGACCGCGTTGCGCTGCGGGCCGACGCCAAATCCGGCATCGATGCGTTCCTTAGCAGCACGTGAAGCGATGTCCCGGGGTGCGAGGTTGCCGAAGGCCGGGTAGCGGCGCTCCAGGTAATAATCGCGTTCGTCTTCGGGAATGTCGCCCGGTTTGCGTGGGTCGTTGGCTTTTTGGGGTACCCAGATGCGGCCGTCATTACGCAGGGACTCCGACATCAGGGTGAGTTTAGACTGATAGTCGGCCGATTGGGG
>CAZNHN010000178.1:4137-12099 GCA_964572415.1 uncultured Phaeodactylibacter sp. | reverse complement strand
AGTGTGGAGCCGTTGGGGGCAGGCTGTTTATCAAAAGTTGGGCTACCAGCAAGACGACGAGCTATGGGAAGGCACACACAACGGGCGCCCACTGCCCGATGGAGAATATTTTTATCTACTGGAAGTGAACGGGGAGCGCATTCAGCAAACCTTATCAATCATTCGGGAATGAGCATTACAAGAACCGTGTTTTTTTGCGGCATACTCCTCTTCAGCCTGAATATTTGCGCGCAGCAATTGCCCTACCACTACGGTATTGACGCCAATGCCTTTGCCTGGAACCCAGCTTTGGCGGGCCGTTTTAATTTCCGCAGTGCAGGGGCAAGCTATAATCAACCATGGAGCGAGTTTGAGGATGCTCCCAAAAACATACAAGTATTTGCAGAATCCCCAATCAAACCACTCAAGATGAGCGCAGGGCTTGCTGTGGGCAGAGAGCTTTCCAATACTTACGATCGAACGGATGTGACTGCAGCGATGAATTACAAGCTACGATTTGGGCACCGGGGGAAACGGCAGATCGCTATCGGCATCTCCGTCCGCTGGGAACAAATGCAATTGTCCATCGATAACCCGATAGTGAATGACCCTGGTGACCCGCTCATTGGCTCTGCCCGTCAGGTCTACAGCCGCATGAATGCAGGCGCTGGACTCTTCTTTGCTTCCGATGATGACTACTACGACGAGACCATCTACTTTGCCGGACTGGCAGTGTATCCAGCCATCCCGGGAGGGCTGGGCAATGACCTGCAGCGATATCGGCCGGAAATCCACGGCAGCTTCATGGCAGGGGGGAGCTTCAAAATGCAGGGCGACTGGTTTTTGGAGCCCGTCCTTTGGGTGGACTACAGCGCCCCGCAGCAATTCTACCCGCAGCTCTACTTCAAGCTGGAGCGCGACCGCTTCTACTGGGCACGCCTGCACATTACCGCTAACAGTGCAGGTCTTGGCATAGGCTACATGATCAACTTAGGGCAATTTTTAGACCTTCGGATTGGGGCGACCTCCCGGATATGGTTTGGTAGCATCGGTGCCGTCAACCGGCCAGGACTGGATGGCGAGCTGATTCTCAGGGAGCAGTTGCCGGGGCGGGATGTGTCGTTTTAAATTCGAAAAACACGAAAATCAACAATCAATAAAACGGTATCAGTATGGAAATGGCATCTTGGTTAATCGGAGAGATAACAGGTATTTTTGGATCCGCTATCTGGAATTTTTTCACGAGAGGGTTCTTCTATGGAATACTTGGATCTGCACTAGGTATTGCCTTGGTAATTATTGCCAATAAAAGGAAGGCGTTTAATCGGCCGAATCGGGCCTGGACGATTCTTGCAAAGGCGCATTTAGTTTACATCCCCATCCTATTTGGTCTCCTTTTTGGAATTTTTGCTTCAGTTTTTAGCATACAAAATACCACCGATGATTGGATAGAAAGTTCGACTGGCGCAATAAAGGAATATGCTGTTGGCTATATCCCCCAGGTAGAGAAGATTGGCCAGCAGCTTATAGAGAGCGGTCAACAGACTCAAGAGGACCTATATGCTAAAGTTGTAGAGGGTTCAGGTTTTGCTGAAGGCTCCTGGGCTGAACAATTTTACTTTTGGTTTAACCGCAATATCATATCTTTTTTACTTAATAAGTTGGGGTATTCAGATGATGTAGCTGGTATTGCTCAAATGGTAGAAGGTGAAAATCTTGAACAGCTCAACGCCGGTTTCTTTGGAGGGGTTTCTAATAATTTACGTAACAATCTGGTGGGCAACTATTTCATGACCATTTATTATGGCCTGCTTATTTTTTTCCTACCCTTTATTTTGATTCCGGTTGGTGAGGTAGTAGCGCATCGATTGAACCGTAGGTTTTTTGGTGCAAAGTCGACTTCTCCAAGTGATTCAGGAGGTGTGTAATGTGATTTGGTTTATCGAACCCGAACATTTACGTGGTTTTAAAGCTAAAATATACGTAATACGAAGTGGCTTTCGACATTGGAGCAAGCCACTTAATCTTCAGTATAACAGAATATTATGATGATTAATTTGCAGTTTTTTGAGCGATGTGGAATAAACAGATCGAAAGTTCGAAGCGCCTTTTTCAAGGTCAAGGTAATAATCATGCTTTTAGGTGCTTGCTTTGGTCAATTAAACGCTCAGTCTCTAACGCCAGATTTCATTAACGCTGGTTACACATTGTTTGATCTTGGGAGTGTGGGTGGTGTCCCTGTTAATTACGGTGGGCTTACGATACTGCCAGATCAGCCTGACGTAATGTATCTGGGAGGCGCAGCCAATGAGAGTAACGGAGCCATCTATGCCATACCCCTGGAGCGGGATCCTGTCACTAATCACATTATAGGTTTTGGCACAGCACAGCATTATGTGGATGCTCCTAATATAGATGGGGGAATAATATTTACGCCCGAATCTACCCTATTATTCACTCAGTATCCCAACAACTCAATAGGGCAAATATTACCCGATGATTCTTATCTAAGTACGCCTTTGGACGAATTTGGTGTTATCAGTTCAGTGGGCAGCAGTGCTATCGTGCCAAATGGATATCCCGGTGCTGGCAATTTAATTTTATCTTCTTATAATGGCTCTCATATCTACAACGTTCCTTTTTCAGTTAGCAGCTCCGGACAATACTCTTTTAGCAATAGCTTTAATGATATATCCGTATCTGGAATAGCAACAGGACCAGAAGGGATAGCATACGTTCCAATAGGTTCCCAAGGCTTTGAAGTCAGCTCCATGCTGATTTCTGCGTATGACCTGGGAAAAGTCGTAGCTTTTGAAGTAGGTGCTAATGGCCTGCCTATACCAAACACAGGGAAAGATTTAATTACCGGTCTTAACGGCGCAGAAGGAGCGGTTATTGATCCGGTAACCGGAGATTTCCTTTTTTCAACATTTGGAGGGGGTAACCGAATAATCCTCGTCTCGGGGTTTTCGACTCCTACAAATGTGGAAAAAACACCCTCTACCTTGGAAAAGTTAAGTCTTTTCCCAAATCCTTTCAAAGAGGTTATCACCCTAGTAGCTCCCAGTCAAGTTTTAGGTCTTAAAGTGCAAGTACAGGATGCAAATGGTCTCATCGTTCTCGAAACCCTGCAAGAAAAAAGTAACACAATTGAAATGGATTTATCCAAGCTTCCAAGCGGGTGGTTTGTGATCCGGGTTTGGTCTGAAGATGCTGTATGGGTGAAAAAAGTTTTAAAACAGTAAAAAGCAAGGCTGTTTTATATAGGGAGAGTGAATTTCGAAGATTCTCGCCTCCTACTTCCCAATACAAAACCGCCCAAAAATATTCCCCAACAAATCATCCGTACTAATCTCCCCTGTAATCTCCCCCAGGTGGTGCAGGGAAGCCCGGATATCCATCGCCACAAAATCTGAAGTGATGCCGGTGGATAAGCCCTGCAGCACCCGGTCCAGGTCTTCGTAGGCCTTTTGCAGGGCCTCGTAGTGGCGGGCGTTGGCCACGATTGTGCTTTCCAGGTTGACTTTTTTGGAGAGGACCGCGTCGTGAAGGCTTTCCTTGAGGTAATCGATATTCATTTTGTTGAGGGCGGAGACGGGCACCCAGTGGTAGTCGGCGGTGCTGTTTTCGGGGAAGTAGTGCTCCTTTTTGGTGTAAGGGTTGAGGTCCATCTTGTTGGCGACGACCAGGACGTGGATGTTCTCGTGGACGAGCTTTTCCAGGTCGGTGCGGACTTCTTCGGGTTGTGTTTCCACGACATCGAAGACGTAGACGAGCAGGGCACTCGATTGCACCTTTTCCATGGTCTTCCTGACGCCTATAGCCTCGATGGTGTCGGTAGCGTCGCGGATGCCGGCCGTGTCGATGATGCGGAACTGCACGCCTTTGATATTGAGGACCTCCTCTATGGTGTCGCGGGTGGTGCCGGCGATTTCGCTGACGATGGCGCGCTCCTCGTTAAGCAGGGCGTTGAGGAGGGTGGACTTGCCGGCGTTGGGGCGGCCGGCGATAACGGTACTGACGCCATTTTTGAGCACATTGCCCAGTTGGAAGGAATCCAGCAGGGCTTTGATGATGCGCTGTATCTGCTGTACCAGGGCTTCGAGCTTGCTGCGGTCGGCAAATTCCACGTCTTCTTCAGAAAAGTCGAGTTCCAGTTCGATCAGGCTGGCAAAGTCGATCAGTTCCTGCCGCAGTTTTTTGATCTCATCCGAAAAGCCGCCGCGCATCTGCTGCATGGCGATGGCGTGGCTGGATTTGGAGGAGGAAGCAATCAGGTCGGCCACGGCTTCGGCCTGACTGAGATCCATCTGCCCATTGAGGAAGGCGCGCAGGGTGTACTCGCCGGGATTGGCCGTGCGGGCTCCTTTCTGTATGAACAGCTGCATCAGCTCCTGTATGATGTAGTCGGAGCCGTGGCAGGAGACTTCCACTACATTTTCACCGGTGTAGGAACGGGGGGCAACAAATACCGTAGCCAGCACCTCGTCCAGTATCCGGCCTTCGTCATTGCGTATGGTGCCGAGGTGTACGGTGTGCGAGGCCTGTTGTTCCAGGTCTTTTCCGTGAAATACGCTGTTGGCAATCCGGATAGCGTCCGGCCCGCTGAGGCGGATGACACCAATGGCACCTACCCCTGAGGGTGTGGCTAATGCAACAATAGTATCCGTAAGGTGGTGGCTCATAGGCTATGGATAATTTTGACAAAAAAACGCTTTAGAGCTCAATTGGATTAGTGATGGAGAGATTAAGTGGCTCTTAAGGCAGGAATTCATTTTGTAGAGGTACTACCGTGGGCCGTTTCCGCGCCAGGAAAGCTCATTGCCATAAGGTTTGTATTGTCCGATTAGGACCAGGCTCAAAAAGGTAGAGGTATAAAACAGATAGGAATATGGCATTGGATTGACATTGAAAAAGAAAACAAGGCACAACTTCAGGCTACATAAACCAAAGAGCCCCAAACGTACGCTGCTCTTGAGTTTGAAATGATACCAAAGGTATAGCAGGGCAGGCAAAAGAAGCGTTCCCCAAAACAGAAGGCGGTACAGTTCTGTCAGGTGCTCATACCCCACAAATCTGGCAAGCCCGATATTGCCGTTAATGGTATTGGTAACGCCCCACTCCTCCGCCGGATTGGCTAGCGTTTCCTGATAACTACTTCTTAGAGAATAGAAAAGCTCCAGTTGATGCCACCCTTGAGAAGCAAACATGATTAGGAGCCCCAAAATTAAAGCGAAGCCGCCTATCGTTATCGCGGTTTTTCGTTCTCCCCGTATAAAAGTATAGGCAATGTGAGTCACTGCCCAGAAAATTAAAGTGTACCGGCTTAACAGGCAGCAGGTCAGCGCCGCCGCAATGCCCAGGGGCTTGTTTTTAACTAAAAAATACCCCAGCAGCGCATAAAAGCCTACCACTACCGGTTCTTCAGAAATTGTAAGGAGCGTGGAGTAGTCGACGAGAATATAGGCCAAAACTAAGACAACAGGTAAAAGGATTAGGTAGGCAAGCCAGCTTTTCTGGGGCTTAGCTCCCAATGCCAGAAATACAGCCATTGCAATGAAGACCAAGTTGATTACGCGAATGTCGAGCCCGGCTGCAATAGGTAAGGTATAGGGTATCCACATCATCGGCAGGTATATGGGCTGCATGCCATCCCATATTTCAGGAATGATAGCGTAGACCGCACTGCCATCAAGCCAGCGCTCTCCCATAATTTGAATAATTGGGAGCATATCCGCGAAAGTGTAGTCGAGGGGTTGTTGCCGAATAGCTTGCCAGCCGAAGTAGCTTATGAATAAAGAAAGGAAGACCAAAAGCAAGTAATGTAAGGCCGTTTTGCCCCTCATCTCTACAGAGGCGTTTGCCCCCGGCCTTGTCTCTAAAAGAGGAAGGATACCAATCAAAAGCCCTGAAACAGCATAAATGACGGCCGATGCATCTTTACTCCAATAGGCTTGCAGAAAGGTTTGCGCCAACACTTCAAGTGTGCTTAGTAGCACCAGGCTGATGAATACTTGCGACTGGGTAGGCAAAGCAAGGTTTTATGATGTTTATCAAAGCTTTACAGTCTTCTGCGACTCTGTTTATGCTTCAAAGATACACACCCGGTTGACAAGGTGAAATTAAATTGAAAGGGGGTAGAGTATTCCGTTTTTTCTAAGGAAATACACATTAAAAGGTTTGCTTGCCGGTAACCAGCTCCAAACATGGTCTAAAATTTAGAACGGCCCGCCCCAGAGAAAATATCTCTTGGAACAAGCCGTTCCAAAAGGTTTTGGATGTTACTACAGCAGCTTATTTATTCGGGTCAAACAGGTCAAACTCTACCCGGCGGTTGCGGCGGCGGCCGGATTGGGTGTCATTCGTAGCTCTGGGTCTTTCGCCACCGTAGCCTTCGTAAATGATTCGGTCCCGGCTAATCCCTTGTTCATTCAGGTATTCCATGCAGGCTTTGGCACGGAGCTGAGACAACTGCTTGTTCGCATCCGGGTCACCCTGATTGTCAGTGTGCCCATCAATTCTGAGGTGGTAAGTGGGGTATTGCTGCATCAGTTCGGCGATTAGGTCCAAAGTCTGATGAGAAGAACTCAGCAGGCTGTAGCTGGCCTGGTTGAAAGTAATATTGTCTACAGCGGCTTCTAACAACTGCAAATCCTCATCGGTGAGTTCAGGGCAGCCCTGACGGTTCTTCGGCCCGGCTACCTGCGGGCAATCATCTTCATTATCGGTTAATCCATCCCCGTCGGAGTCCGGACACCCTTTGGTCGATCCCGGCGTTTCAGGGCATAGGTCATCCTGGTCTGCAAAACCATCTCCATCCGAATCCACAACCGGGTCGTCGGGATCCGGGCAGCCATTACGTTCCGGGGTGCCTTTTTCGTAAGGACAGTTGTCGTAAGGGTCAGCAACTCCGTCGTTGTCTACATCTTTGCAGCCTTTCAGCGCAGGGTCACCAGGCATGGACGGGCATTCATCCTCAATGTCAGGAACACCATCTCCATCGCTGTCCAGATTAGGGTCGTTGCGGTCCGGGGGTGGAGGGCAACCTTCGTTCTCTACCGGCCCTTTTTCATAAGGGCAGCGGTCTTCAGAATCCTGGATTCCATCGCCATCAGTATCCCGGCAGCCATTAAATTCAGCTGCGCCTGCTATGGACGGGCATTCATCTTCTGAGTCGATGATGCCGTCGCCATCCATGTCTGCACAGCCGTTGGCAGCTTTAGAGCCTGGAATGGTTGGGCATTCATCTTCGTCATCCGCAATGCCGTCCCCGTCGCCATCCGGACAGCCATTAGTGGCTGCCGGGCCCTCTGCTTCCGGGCAACGATCAAGGCGATCAGGAATCCCATCCTCATCAGTATCCGGGCAGCCCAAGTGAGCTTCGGAGCCCCCTTTGTCCGGACAAGGGTCTACGTGGTCCGGATAGCCGTCGCCATCTGTATCCTTACCTGCAATGCGGTATGCAATAGTGGCGCCGGCCATGCTATACCAGTCGTTTCGGTTGGGGTTGCCGGTAGCACTCACCCCGTCAAGGTAGTCGTTGAAAACAGGACGATACCCAAATTCGAAAGATAAGTGCAAACGTTCGCTCAGGTCGACATTTACCCCTATACCAATTGGGGTAGAGATTTGGGTGCCTTTGGTGTTCTCCTGGTCTTGTATCGCCCTTACTTCCTGCCGGGGCTTTCCCTCCAGGCTGGAATAGTCGATCGAAAGATCATTTATGCCCAAGCCAACCCCTAAAAATATATAGGGCGAGATCATTCGCCTGAACCCTCCTTTGTTGTTATACCGTCTGTCGCCAAAAAAGTCCCATTCACCGATTACTGCAAATTCGTTGATCGTGGACTCAAAGCTGAGCCCGCGTGCAGCCAGGCTTTCAAAATCCAGGTCAGACCCTTCGAGCTTGGCACGGGTGAAGCTGCCCCGCACACTCAGGTTGCGGCTTGCGTTGTACCGGGCAAAGACGCCGTAGCCCAGGTT
>CAZNHN010000178.1:0-4127 GCA_964572415.1 uncultured Phaeodactylibacter sp. | reverse complement strand
AAAGCGGGTGTCGATGAGGTCGCCGTAGGCATTCGCTGCGCCTAAAAACAGGCCAGCTTCCCACCGGGCAAAATTATGAACCACAGGATCCTCTGCGGGCGAAGTTTCCTGTTGGGTGCTTTCCTGTGCCTGTAGTTGGACAGTCATTACCCAGCAGGTAAGGATGATAAAAAGCTTTAGACCTCTTGAGGGAAAATATTTTTTCATAGTGTTGAAAAGTATTTTGACTATGCATAGGTTGGCTACATGCGGAGGGGGAAGAAGCCAATTAAAACGGTTTCCTGGGGTATGTGATTTTTGCATCGGGGGACTAGTTTGCTTAGTAGTTAGTTAATGGGATTATGGTTATGGTAAAGGGTATTCCTACGGCACCACCTGCTCTGGTCTATCTGTACATATTTGGTTCTATGGCCTAATTCTTAAAGGCTGAGAATGATGTATTGCTTAGAACTTGCTGAAGCTCCTGCCGTGAAAGAAAAAGGGACTACAGCTAAAATACGGTGAAAAAATGTAAATGTTACAATTCTGTTGGTGTCATTGCTGACTATTGCCTGCACAGCTTTAGATTTTATATATATGAATAACCAAGCGGTCTACAGCGTTTTTGGCTTCATGCTTTGAGAAGTGCTGCACGTTGAGCATCAAGCAGTATGTCCACCCGGTCTCCTGGTTTGAGGCGGCGAAGGTCGTCCATGTTTACCGGAACGCGCAGTACGTTGGACCCAATCAGTACACTGACTGAAAAGCCGCTACCGGATTCTTCCAGCTGCAAGACCTCTCCGCTCAGGCGAAAGGAACCATCATTGGCATTGGCATATTGTATGGTATCAGGTAGATCGGGCTGTGTAATATGTCCATCCTTTAAGGTGATCACCCGGTCGGCAAGCTTAAAAATTTCCCGGTGGTCATGGCTGACGAGCAAGGTGGTGAGTGAGAAGGCCTGATGGACCTGCAGGATGTAGTTCTGCAGCCGCTCCCGCATACGGCTGTCCAGAGCGGAAAGCGGTTCATCCAGTAAGAGGAGCCTGGGACGGCGAACGAGTGCGCGGGCCAGGGCGACCCGCTGTTGTTGCCCACCGGATAATTTAGCTGGATAACGGCCGAGCAACTGCTCCAGTTCTGTGATGCCGATCAGCTCATCTATGATGGCTTTCGACTGCCCTTTGCCCAGCCCGTATTCCAGGTTTTCGCGTACCGTCATATTGGGAAAGAGAGCGTACTCCTGAAAAACGAGCCCGACCTTCCGCTCCTGTATGGGCAGTTGAATGCCCCGGGCGGAGTCCAGCCAGACCGTATCATCCACCAGAATGCGTCCCTCCTCAGGCTTTTCCAGCCCGGCCAGAAGGCGCAGCAGGGTCGTTTTCCCACTTCCCGATGCCCCGGTGATGGCAAGAAATTCCCCGGTCAGAATATCCAGTTGAATATCCAATGTCATGGGGCCAGTCGCCGCGTGCAGGGCTTTGCGCAGTGAGGTCTGAATCATAAGCTATGCCGTTCGGAGCATTCGGCGGTTGATGGTATAAACGAGGGCCAGGATGGTAAAGGCAAAAATGACCAGTACCAGGGCGTACTGATTGGCCATTCCATAGTTCAGGGCTTCCACTTCATCGTAAATGGCGATGGAAGCGACCCGGGTCTCTCCGGGAATGTTGCCGCCGATCATAAGGATAACGCCAAATTCGCCTACGGTATGGGCAAAGGCGAGCACAATGCCGGTCAGCACCGCCGGCTTGATATTTGGCAATTCCACCCGCAACAGGGTCTGCCAGACCGACTTTCCGAGGCTGTACGAGGCTTCCCGCAAGTGTTTCGGCAGGCTTTCAAACCCCGACTGAATGGGCTGCACCATGAAGGGCAGGCTGTAGATCAGCGAGCCTATGACCAGCCCGGAAAAAGAAAAGACCAGGTGGATATTAGCTGTTTCCACCAGCCAGTTGCCCAGTGCCGAGCGCGGGCTGAAAGCGAGCAGCAGGTAAAAGCCCAGGACCGTAGGCGGCAGCACCAGCGGCATACTGATGAGGGCTTCCAAAATTGGTTTGAAACGGCTTTGGGTACGGGACAGGAAAAAAGCAAGCGGTATCCCTATAAACAGCAATAGTACAGTTGTAACCGCCGCCAACTGAAAGGTGAGCAACAGGGTTTGCGCAAATCCGCTGTCCATCTAGGCGGTCTTTTCTTTGATGATGTTCAGAACCTCCTCCCGCTCTTCCGGGCTGTTGACGTTCCGCAGCGCCTCCGGGTTTTCTGCATCCAGCAGTTCTACACTGGAATTGATGAGAACCTTGCGAGGGCAGGAGTAGCCCTGGGCGAGGAATTGCAGCAAAATAGGGTAGGCGCGGGGCTCCCATATCGTGATCAGGGGCTCCGGAAACTCGGTAACCGGGCTGTTGAATGCGGTAGCTGCTTTGGACACATTGCGGTAGCCGACCAGTTGGGAAAGCGTGGCGTCATCCAACAGGGGCAAATCACAGGCGACCACCAGCCATGCTGCATCCGGGTTTTGCCGGAAGGCAGAGAGTATGCCGCCAAAGGGCCCCAACCCGGTGAAGGTGTCGGTAAGGGGGTTTTTCAGGTCTTCTGCCTGATCGGGGCGGCAGGACAGAAAGGTTTCCTTGCAGTAATGCGCAATAAGGTCGGCAACGTGGTCACGCTGTGGGCGGCCGTGGTACTCAATCAGGCCCTTGTCTTCGCCCATGCGCTCGCTTTTGCCGCCTGCCAGCACCAGCCCATACAGGGGCGGGGCAGAGGCATTGAGCTCTTTTTCTACAAAAAGCGGGATACCGGCATGGTCCTCTAGCTTCATTTGCGGGATGTTGCTGAAGCCTTCCAGCGCTTCCCGCAGCCAGGGATAGGGCTCCTTGACGCCCTCTGCCAGCAGCACGAGCCGTACATCAGTCAGCCGGTCGAGCTTGCGCCGGAGCGAATCTTCCTTTCGGGGGTCAATGACCACAATCTGCCGTTTGGCTTTGAAGTGATTGCCATTGACGATGACCGCATCCTGATCATTGAAGCGCCACCGGAACTGATGGGTGCCCAGTTCCGCTTGCTGATCAAAGCGGTGATAGTGGATTTTGTCCGTATAATTCAGGCAGGCACCGTGCGCCATCGCCCCGTCGTAGGAGGGCTCATCGTCGCCGTGGGCATGATCGGCATCTACGTAACCTACGTTGTACACCTCGCTCAACCGGTCGATAATGGCATAGGCCAGCTGCTGAATGTTGCCACAGGGCGTGCCCAGTATGGCCCATTCATTGCGATGGAATTCCCCGATTGCCGGGCGGGTAAGCTTGGTGTGTTTTTGGTGCTTCTTCTCTGAATTGGCCATGACATAGTGGTTTGTAAACTGCCGGTTTCAAAATTCCCAATGCTCAATGTAGTAAAAGCGTAGCAAACCCCAATTACCCGGGGCGCTTAAAATCCCGCTTTCCGCCGGTCTTTTCCATGAGCTTGGTCTCTTTGATGATGATATCATGGGAGAAAGCCTTGCACATGTCATATACCGTGAGGGCGGCTACGGTAGCGCCAGTCAGGGCTTCCATCTCCACGCCTGTCTTTGCGGTGATGCGTGCCGTGCAGTCGATGACCACTTCGCGCTGCTCATTTACCTGTATGTGCACCTCACAGTTGTCCAGCCCCAGCGGATGGCAGAGGGGGATAAGCTCTCCGGTTTTCTTGGAAGCCATGATGCCGGCCAGGACAGCGGTCTGAAACACAGGCCCTTTCTTCGTATGCAGTTCCTGCCCCTCCAGCTGATCCATGATCTCATCGCCCAGCACAACTATGGAACGGGCGCGGGCGGTGCGGCGGGTAACCTTTTTGGTGCCCACATCAACCATGTTGGGATTGCCTTCGGCATCAAGGTGGGTAAATGTGCTCATCGTGGTCTTGGTTTAACGGTAAAAAATCAGTGGAAAGACTTCCCCGGCGGCGTAGTCGTTGCGCCCACGGGGCAATTCCAGGAACGCATCGGCGTCCGCGAGGTTAGCCAGGTCGCCGGAGCCACGGCCTTTCACAGGCTGAGCCATGAGGCGGCCGGTAGCGGTATCGTAGTGCGTTTTGACCTGTAGGAAATACGTCAGGTCGGGCTTGAAGTGGAAATCCTCGGCCAGCACGGCATGGGCATAACC
>CAZNHN010000177.1:3688-12153 GCA_964572415.1 uncultured Phaeodactylibacter sp. | reverse complement strand
ATAATGTGGTCGTCTTCGACGAGTAAAATGCTTGCGGCTTTCATTTCGGCAAAGGGGTTTTTATGCGGCTTTTAAATCGAGTTCACACTCCACGCGGGTACCTTTCTCACCGGAAAAGGCGATGCGGCCGTTGAGCTGTTTGACCAGGTTGTGGAGCAGGAAAAGCCCCATCGACTGTTTCGTATCTACCTGGAAGTCGGCGGGCAGGCCACTGCCGTTGTCGGTGTAGATAAGGCGGTAATGCCCTTCTGTTTCAGGCTGCAACGCTACATTGATTTCAGGGTTCGGCTGCTCGGCAAAGGCGTGCTTGCAGGAGTTGGTCGCCAGCTCGTTGACGATGAGCCCGATACGCATGGCAGCTTCCCCGTCCACCCGCTCAGCATCCGGTGCGTGCAGGTGGATACGCAGGGGCTGTTCCGGACTGCCAAAGCTGCGCTGAAGAGCGGTAGTGATTTCTTCCAGATACTCACGTATGGCGACCGTTTTCTGCCCTTCCCCATCGTGGTGGAGGCGGCTCTGCAGGACCGACATCGCCCGCAGGCGGGCATCGGCCTCTTTGACGGCCTGCTGCGCTTCGGGCTGTTCCTTCAGGCGGTTGACCTGCAGGCTCATCAGGCTGTTGGCGAAGACGAGGTTGTTCATCATGCGATGGCGCTGCTCCCTGTGGAGGAGCTCAATCTCGGATTTCTGGGCCTGGATGCGCTGCCATTGGCGATAGAGGAAAATGGATAAGCCGGCTAATGCGAGTAGCCCCAGGCTCAGCCCGCCTAAGCCCAGGCGTTGATTGCGGTTGATTTGTACCTGAAGGTTATTTTCGCGTTGGAGGGCTTGGTTTTGGAGTTCCTTTTGTTCGGTTTGGTAGCGCTCTTCAATTTCAGCAATGGCTGCTGCTTTATTTTCATCATAGAATTGGTTCCGGATATCGACATATTGGAATAACGCCTTGTTGCTTTTCGCGTACATGCCCAGTTTTTCATAGGCCAGGGATAATTCTTTATAGTACTCTGCAGTATTCGTCAGTCCGTCAATTTGACTGGCCAGCGAATCTGAAATCATCAATGCACGCTGCGCTTTAGCCGGCATGCCCATTTCAAGATAGCACTTGCCTAATGTCAGGTATGGATTGTACAAGCCTTGGTCCTTTCTTATTTCAATGGCTTTTTGTAATGCAGAAACCGCTTCCTTGTACGCTTCAATCCGGTAATAATTTAACCCCAAATTCGACAACGTGAGCCCTTCATTGTAACGGTCACCTAACTCATTAGCCAGGGCTGCTGCCTTTAAATTTGTAAAGATTACCGTATCCCGTACTTTTCGTGCAGATGCGCCTTCCTCTCCGTCAATAGTACCGCTTAGAGCATTAGCGTAGGATTGATAGGCGAACAGTAAAGCCCGTTTGTTCTGTCCCTTTTCCAAAATAGCTAATGATTCCTTCAGGTACTTTGCCGCCTGATCAGAGAGCTGCATGGTATTCATGACTGACCCAGCCTGCATTACAGATATCGCAACTTGCTGTTCATTGCCTGTTCTCGTGTAATATGCACGTGCCGAATCGAAGCAGGCAACTGCTTGTTCCAGTTTGCCAAGATTCTGTGCGATATTACCCTTAGCAGAGAAGGTAAGGGCTATACCGTACTGATCCCCGGAATCTCTGAAGTTGCTCAGTGCCTGATTGGCATAAACCGATGCAGAATCATTTTGGCTCATTCTCGCAAAGGTGTTAGCTATGCCGAGCAAAGTTTTCCCCAACTCTAATTTACTCACCCCCAGTTGTTTTTTTAGACGCCAGGTGGCTTTTTGAAGCGTAAGGGCTTCCTCAAACTTCCTCTGATTCTGCAACACAATACTCTTGTTGGTCAGCAGGTCGGCTTTCTGTACTAATAGCCCAAGCGAATCACAAATGGAAAGACCCTCATTGTAAAGTTCCAGAGCTTCTTCAAAATTTCCGGTATAGGATGCAACTGTGCCTTTACCTTTGACTGCATCTATTACCTGATCAATTGGCATTTTGTGCTCAAGCGACATTTGATATGCCTCATCATAGTTGTCTTTTGCAGACTGTAAATCCCCCCGCTTAACGGATAAGGCCCCCAGAATATTCAGCGCCTTAACAAAAAGCTCCACTTCATCCTTCCCCTTCAGTAGTTGTCGTGCAGCCAATGCCTTCTTCTCCCCTGCTTCAGGATCGGTGTTCAGGTATACTTCCGATAATTCCAGAAGAATTTCAGCTTCCCGGATACCCTCTCCTCTAGCTTCCTCAAGGAGCTGCTCCAAACTATCCACCTTCTCCTCCTGCCCCCACACAGGCCCGTAAAACCATACCACCACTGCCCACAACAGCAGTACTTTGCCATTATTCATAACCTTGAGTTTAGACTGTTACCGTGTCAGTCAGCCGGGTGGATGGAGTTTCAGGTGAGCTTTTTCAACTCATATAGTGCTAAAGCTAATAAACATTGTTGAATTCTCAATTCTGGCAAGACAGTTTCTGAAAATCCAGGGGTGGTTTATCCGGACAAGCTACCCAGTGCTCCACTCACCGCTGCCGCCAACCGCGCATTATTCAGCACCAATTCAATGTTGGCTTCCAGGCTGTCGCCTTTGGTCAGTTGCTCAATGCGGGAAAGCAGGAAGGGGGTGAGCGCTTTGCCAACTATACCTTGCTCCTCTGCTTCTGCAATAGCCTGCCCAATGACCCGGTCCATCTCCTCCTGCGGCATGGCAAAGGCTTCCGGAATGGGATTGGCAATGACTGCGCCGCCATGTAGCCCGAGCTGCCATTTGGTGTGTAATGCCTTCGCAATTTCCAATGCCGTTTCCATCCGGTAATCAACCGGCAAACCGCTTGTACGGGTATAAAAAGCTGGCAGCTTATCTGTTTGAAAGCCCAACACCGGCACGCCCATGGTCTCCAGGTATTCCAGCGTCAGGCGCAAATCGAGGATAGACTTGGCGCCCGCACAGACCACAGCCACATTCGTCCGGGCCAGTTCCTGAAGGTCGGCGGAGATATCCATCGTTCTTTCCGCCCCCCGGTGCACCCCGCCTATGCCACCGGTCGCAAATACGTGGATGCCCGCCAGCGCTGCAATGATCATAGTAGCAGCAACGGTGGTCGCACCATCTCCTTCATGGGCAACCAGCACCGGTAAGTCCCTGCGGCTGACTTTGGTCACAGCCGTTCCCTTTTTGCCCAAATATTCAATCTCTGCTTCGGAAAGCCCGGCCCGCAACTGTCCACCGATCACCGCTATGGTTGCGGGGACAGCACCGCTCCCCCGAACAGTGGCTTCCACGCGCAGGGCCGTTTCCACATTTTTCGGGTAGGGCATACCGTGGGAGATGATGGTGGATTCGAGGGCGACCAGGGGCTGTCCATTTTGCAGGGCGGCTTTCACAACCGGTGACATGCTGACGAGCGGATTGAGCTGCATAACTTGATGTTTTACTGATCCATTAAAATATGAGTCGTTGAGCTATTTTGCTCTATGCAGAAGTTAAAAGCCCTCTTCTCCGGGAAACAATAGAAATCCAGGCATTCTAACCTGCCGCTTATCGAAGTATAGCCCCTGCCCGTTCAGATTGCGGATTGAGCTGCAAAGCCCGCCTCGCCATCTGTTGTGCCTGCCCGGTATTGCCGGCCAGCGCATGGACTTCTGCCAAATCTTCAAGGAGGGTCACATTGTCCGGGCTTACCTCCAACCCGTAATTCAAGTACTGCAGCGCCAAAGCATATTGCTTTTGCTGCTTACCCATTAATTCATACCCCGCGCGATGGTAAAACCGCGCCAGCCGCTGTCCATCCTCCCGGCCATTCAGGTAGACCATATACTGATCAATGAAGTTGACATGCCGGGCACTGAGTATCTCGTAGAACCCTTCCAACAGCTGATCAAGATCCCTGTTCTGCTGATACAACCCACCAAGTAAACCTCCCTTACAAGTCAAAGCATCGGAATATGCCGGATAGATTTCCAGCGCCCGGTTCACGTAAGGAAGGGCTTCCTGATACGTAGCCAGTTGCTGTGCGCCCTGCTCCTGCAAGCCTCGCTGATACAGAGAATAAGCCATATAGCTGTTTGCCCGCGCACTGTTCGTTGACACTTTAATTGCAGCACGATTGAGGCTCATGGCGTCTTTCCATGCGGGGAGGCGTTCGTAGGTTTTTCCAGCGTATGCTAAGGCTGTAACCAGTAAAATGCCCAGACCGGCCTGTTTGGCCCATGTGAGCCGGCTTTGCCAGGCAGGCAGCCGGACGAGGAAAAGATACGCCCATAAGGTGCAAAAACCCAGGGAGGAAATATACACAAACCGCTCGTTCATCGGAGCGCCCACTGAAATGACAATATTGGATACAATGGACAGGGTCGAAAAGTAAAACAGGATGCTCCAGGCTGGAATGGATCGCTTCCGGAATGAACGCAAACTCCAGCCCAACAGTGCCAGATTGGCGGCAAGTGATACCAGGACCCGCCAGTCCACCCAGCTGAGAATGGGCACCTGATAAGGGTAGTAATCGTGGGTGAGCGGGTGCGGAAAAACCAATAGCTTCAGGTATTGCCCCAGGGTGTAGGTAATTGTCGCGTACTTCTCGGCCGGGCCAATCCCAATAAAGGGGTCGTTCATAATACCTGAAACCACCAAATCCGGATTGTACAAATACCCCACCGCATTGACCCGGATCAGCAAATACAGCCCAAAGGACAGCAACAGGGTCAGCACACTAACAGCCGTAGTTTTGAGGCTGGCATTAGTGAATAAATAGATACTTAGCGGGATTACCGCCAGGAAGGTCACTGCGTTTTCCTTGGCCAGCAAAGCCAGTAAAAAGAGCCCGCCTGACAGCAGCAGCGCAAACCAGGACTGTTGTTTGGTATAGCGGAGGCTGAAGTACAACGTGCTAAGGGAAAGCAGCAGCACCAGAATTTCATCCCGCCCCTTGATATTCGCAACCACCTCGGTATGTATAGGGTGTAGCACAAACAGCAGCGCAATCCAAAACGCCAGCCTTTCGTACCAGGCCTGCCCTTTTTTTCCCGGGATCAGGATAGCCAGCAACCGGAAGATCAGCAGACCGGTCAGACTGTACAAAAGGACATTGATCAGGTGGCTGTTGCCCGGATTCAAGCCGTATAATGCATACTCCACCGCAAAAGTGGCGATCGACAAAGGGCGGTAGCGGGCACCGGCTACCAGTTCCCGCTGCTCGCCAAGGTAGCCGGTAAAACTATCCGTTGTGAAAATATCACCAATCCCTGCCAGTCCCTTTTTCACGAAGTTATTCTCCGACAACACCAGCACATCGTCCAGCACATAACCGAACGTACGCGTAGTGGCGTACAGTAAAAAAGGCAGGGCGAACAACAGCAGCCCGGGCAGTGCGTAGCGCCACCAAAAGCCGGAACGCTTAACTTTGGTCTTGCCTGCCTTTGACGACTGCTTTTTCATTTTCCGTTTTGCCATAATGATCCAGATTGATACATCGCTGCTCAAAATAGCAGTTTTTTCAGAAGCCGGTATTAATGCAGAATAACCTGGCAGATGATTCTTATACGAAAAGCCACTACTGTGGTCTTAAAACCGGGTAGAACCATTAAAACAACGCCTCAAGGATCTGTTTGACATAGTCCAGGGGGATATGCTCTTGCTCCAGCCTCATCTGTCGGGCATTGAGCTCCTCAAACAAGGCTTTCTCCTTATTATTAAGCCCGGGCAAGCTCGCGGCCGGACTGTATGGGGCATCGTAATGAACGTATTCCGCGAATATCTTCAGCGTCTGCTCATCCATCAGGAAAGGCCGGACATGAGGATGATGGGCCCTCAACCGGGAGAGGATTTGCAGACCGTGTGCGTCAATGTCTCCCCAGTAGAACAGCTCAACTTCTGATAGCCAGGCCACTTCCGATAGCGCTCCCACCCCAAAGCCACTTCCGAAAATACCAATCGTCTCCTTTGCCTTCGGGAGCGTTAGCAAATTCATCAGGTTGGCATAGTTGGTCTTATTTTCCAAAATAATGGCCCGGCGCACTGGCAACTTCAGCTGTGCAAGTGCATCAAGAGGCAGCGCCAAATCCTGTACCCCGGAGAAATACGGATCCGCCAGAGATACATCCATCAGCCGGAGGCGGACCATCGGCTGCCGGTATTTTAGCCCGTAGCGCTGTTCAAAATGGCGCACACCCCGAAATTGATCATTGATGCGGGATCCCGGCAGCACTTCATCCAGCAAGCTGATGAGTAGCCGTTTATGGGTTTCAATAAACTTGGTGGGGATATCCAGGGGCAGCTCCCGGATGTAATATTGCCCCGGCCTGTGCTCCTCCATGAAGTAACGGACTACTTTTAACAGCCCATTCCATTGGGTGTGATGGCTTTCCACATCAAGGGGAGAAGCGATGCACCAGGACTGCAGCCCAGGGATTGCTCCGGCTATCATAGCTGCATCTGCCATGACCTGAGCATAAGCCTGCTCGCGCTTTAGCAGGTACAAATAATCTTCAAGGGTTTCCACATCAATACTGTGGATAAAGCGGTTGCGACCAATGCTGCGGTAGTCGCGCTCTTCCCAGCTTAGGCTCCAGCCTTTAGATTTATACGGTTGGCTGCGCTTCAGCCACTGCTCTTGTGCCGATCGTACCTGCTCAAAGTTTTCTATCCAATCCTTTTGTTTGGGCTTGCCGATGCGGCTCAGGGAGCGCGGAAAGTAATCTGCCTGCTCCAATCCGGCCCGCAACACTTTTGGCCACCACTTTTCCAGCTGCTGAAGGGCTGCTTTTTCGGTAATCATGACTTTGAAGTATTAACGGCTTGCTCCCGGGCTGCTTTCTCTGCCTGGTACTCCTCAATACTGATGTTGCGTACCATGGAAGATTGCCCGGTGGGGTTGGACACGTAGTGCACCGTCGAGATATGCTTTTCGATGACATTGATCTTTTGCAGCGGCGTCACAATAAGCAACTGCAAATTAAGCCGCTCAAACAGCTGAAGCCCGTACCTCGTACTCTCATCCGAACCGCGCCCGAAGGCCTCATCAATCACGACAAAGCGGAAAGACCTTTTGCGGGAGCGCCCCCATTCCAGACCAAACTGAAAGGCAATGGCGGAAGCCAGGATCGTATAGGCCAGTTTTTCCTTTTGCCCACCGGACTTACCTGAAGAATCACTGAAATACTCATGCAGCTCGTTGGTCTCCCGGTAAAGCTCTTCGGCACCAAAGGTGTACCACTGTCTTACGTCAGTCACCTTCTTTGTCCAGCGGCTGTCTTCCTCCGTCCCCCCGGCGAAACGGTCGAGGAGCTTTCTGACGTGCTCAAATTTCTCTTCGGTATACAGATCTTCGTCGGCCACATCTCCATATGTATTGGACAGGCAGGCCCTCAGGTCTTGCTTGAAGGTACTGATATCCTCGCTGTGAACCGGCTCCTTCGAAATGCGGATGAACCGACCGGGATTGTAGTCGATCTCGCGCAGGTGCTGATTGATTTCCTCTATTTTACGGTTAATGTCCTGTTCAAAAGTGTCGAGCTTCGACTTGAACATCAGGATGCTCTGTATGGTCTTGGTGCGCAACAGCTCCCGGAACCGCTGCTCATGGCGTGGGATATCGTCCTTTTGCAACCGCACATAACGCTCGCGGAACTCATCCACAGACCGGATGTCCGCATCCACATCTATGACTTCCTCCGGAAACTGTTGCTTGAAGGTAGTCATTTGCCTGACGATACGCTGTGCCAGCCGGCTTTCCTGATCACGGTACTTCCGGATCATCCCATTATTGCCTTCAATTTTTTCTTTAAGCTTCTGCTCCGCCTGTGCCCACGCTTCGGCCGGTGCTTCCGGGCTCAGCTCAGGCAGGTGCTTTTGCAAATGGCCGGAAGGTGCCTGTTGGGGTATCGTGACTGCCCTGCAATCGCTAAACACCCTGTGCGCCGCCTCATTGGTGACCACTTCGCCCAATGCGCTCAGAGGGAGTGGCGGCAATCCGGTTTGGTGGAGTAATGCCGTGATTGCACCAAGCAATTGCGTGAGTTCGTTTTTCTGGACACCTTTCTGCTCAAACTTTACGCCGACCTGAGCACTCAGCTGACTTACCGCAGCTTCCGCCTCTGAGCCGGCTTCCAGGCGCCCCTGCTCTTCCCGCAGTTCCTGAATACGAATAATCAAGGGCTTGAAATTCAGATTTTCAAAGGAAGGATACTCCAGCAGCCGCTCAAGTATACCCCGCTGTTTGTTCAGCGCCCCTTCTGTATTGCGCAGTCGCTGATATTCGGCCTCCGCCTGAGCTAATTCCGCCTCCACTTCCCGCTGTTCCGCTTCCAGGGCCTTGATTTTCGGTTTATTGCTCCAGCCCAGAATATACTGCCGCCGGTCGTTGACATCATAGCGGTCATCTTTGGTGTGCCGCACCCGGTTGTCTTTGCTCTGCCCTTCGACAGTAAGCGCCCGGGGAGCCCGCCGGAACGCAG
>CAZNHN010000177.1:0-3525 GCA_964572415.1 uncultured Phaeodactylibacter sp. | reverse complement strand
TGCTGACGGCTTCGTAGTGTTGGTCAGGAACCAGCAGGCTAAGGCCGAAGCCCCGCAGCTGCCGCTCGATTGCCCCCTCCCACTTAGCCTCTTCCGGGAGCACCTGTAGCAGTTCACCCGCAAAGGGCAGGTCCTCTTCCGTTAGATGCAGCCCGGTGAGCAGCTTTTGCCGTAGCCTTAAATTGCGTTGCGGGATTTGCGTGGGCCTTTGCCTGAGGGATTGCAGCTCCTTGTCCAGCTCTTCCAGGCGTGCCCGGTGCTTGTTTATCCGAACAGCTAAGGGATCCCGGGCATCCTGTAGTTCTTCCAGCGTTATCAGCGCCTGCTCCCGTTGCGCCGTGAACTGATGTTTCTGTGCCATGAAACCGCCTACGTCTTCCGGCATCCCGAGTGGAAGCCCGTGCCCTTTCGGCAGGAAGCGACCAAGTTCTGCGAGCCGGTCTTCGTAGGTGCGGGCCTGATCCTGGCGGCGCGCACGCTCTGCCCCGATCTCTTTGATTTGCAGTTTGATGTGAGCCAGCTGCTGATTAACATTCAGGCTGTCCCGGGCAGCTTTCAGGCGAGCCAACTCCCCTTGTGCCGCCTGCTCCTGCTGCCGTAAAGCCAGCATTTCTGCCTCCAGGGTTTCCCAGTCTTGTTGCAGGCGCCCCATACCCCGGATAGCGGCCTGCAGTTTTGCTTTCGCAAAATAGCCGGGGATTTCCTCCAAAAGCGCTTCCAGCTCACCAATTTTATGCAGTGCTTTCCCGCGCTCGTCCGCTTCTTCAATCATAGGCTGCAGGAGATCGCGCTGCTGCCTGGCCTGCGCTACTAATCGGTGAGCGGTGTTTAGGTCGGCGTATTTAGCGACCAGCTCATTGATATCCTCCTGAATATTTGTCTGCCCCAGCATCTGCTCCCGGACAAACTCCGTGAGGTTGCCTACCGATTTCATGGAGACGGTCTTGTAAAACAGCTCCAGGGCTTCAGGCTGCCGGATGCCAAAAACCTGCCGAAAGCGGTCTGCATAAGCACTGAAGCTATTGAACAGCTCGGCGCCCCGCTGTTTGCGCAACTGCTTTTTGAGCTGCCGGATATCTGTTCCGAAATTGCTGAAGTCGGGGTCAATTTGCAGAGCCTGTTCAGCCAGCACGTAAAAGCGTTTGACGCTATCATCCTGCATCCAGTAAACCTGCGCCAGCGTAGCGAAATCGTTTTGCGCGGCATTGACAAACACAGCCAGCAGCAAGGTCAGGTGCTTGTTATCGGGCCGGAGGTACACATCCCGCCCTTTGCTTGCCGCGTTGACCTTTTCATTTTTGTAAGCACCGCGCACGTAGCTCAGCAGGTTGCGCTCCCGGCTTTCAGCTCCGGCTGCCTTGTTGTAGGTGATCTTTTGCTGTGGTACCAGCAAGGTCGTGATGGCATCGACCAGTGTGGATTTCCCGGAGCCGATATCACCAGTAAGCAGGGCGTTCTGCCCATTGGGGCTGATTTCCCAGATATGCTTATCGAAAGTGCCCCAGTTGAGGACTTCCAGGCGGTGCAGCCGGTAACCGGACGGGGGGCTTGGTATTTCAGATGGAGATGGCATCAGGATTCTTTTTGGGCTTCAGCGTAGGCTTTGAGCTGTCCGAGGATTTCGTTCAGTTTTTCGATAGGGACGTAGGCTTTCAGGATGCGGCTCACTTCGTAGCGGTCTTCTTCCCGCACGGTCTGCAGGAAGCCAAAGCTGATCATTTTCTTGATATCAGCCCGGAGCTTGTCCTCCTGTTTGCGCTCGTTGGCAGCCGTATCATCCCAGTACAGGCGCATCATCTCGGCGATATCACTATAGCGGAGCACCAGCCTGACTTCGTTGCCTTCCGACTCAAACTCGAGGAGGCGTTTACGCAAAAGTACAATAAGGAGCGTCTGTTGGTAGCTTAGCCGGCGTCGGGTCATCAGGCGGGGTTGAGGATCAGCTTCCTCTTCCTCCGGTTGCTGCCGCAAATAGGCATACCCGTCCCCCTCTTCCACTATCAGCTCCAGCCCAAGCACTTCGAAGTAAGCCCGCAGGCGCTCCCGGTACCTCAGCAGCAGATTCCAGGCATCAAGGTGCTGCTCCCGGTACAGGATGCCCTTGAGCAAGTAGATGGCCGGCGCACGGATTTCCGCTTTTACAGTTGGTTCGCTCATTTCAAAAATAAGATTTGGGGCAGTTCCACGGCGTAAGTTTGTCCCTCGCTTTCATAAAACAACTTTTCCTGCTGCCCGGTATTGATGACCGCTTTTTGGCGGGGTTCCCACTGCGTAGCCAGGCCAAAGTAGGCCACTATCTCACTGAGCCCCTTTTCCACCGGTGCTTGGGCCACCACTTCTTTCAGGCTCACCTGCTGTTTGCCCCGCAGCATTTTCTGTATTCTGCCCTTCAGTTCCTCAGGGTCAATGTACATTTGATTGTAAAGCCCCTCTGTAAGGACTTTGACGGCATTCCCCGCTACCGGCTGATCGGATGCCAGCTGCAGCTCATCGGCAGGCTGAAAAAGGCGGCGTTCCATCACCAGGTTCACTGCAGGCTTGCCAGCAATATCACTAAAAAAGCGCTGAGGCGGAGGTTCGTTTTTGACCTGAAGCGCCAGTTGCTCAATTTCTTCAATAACCTGCCCGGCACGGCGGTTTTCCAAAAAGGTACGGGAGGCCAAAAACCGGCGCAGTTGTTCGATAAGCCGGGTGGTGGTCCGGTCTACCCGCTCGCCAGCCTCTACCAGGAGGATTTTAAGGCGGGGCAGGACAGAGTGGTTACGGTAGGCTTCCAGCTCGGGCTGTTCAAATAATTGCGCAGCCATTTGGTCGAGCCGGTCCTGCCGGTCCTGATCCATCAGGAACGCCCAAAAGGCAGTGAAGGTCTTGCCCTGATCCGTTTCCATGATAGCGTCCTGAGCGGAGAAAATCTCGTCCAGTACCTGCCCCCGGCTGTGCTGCCGGTTGATTTGCTCTTCCCGGGCCTTAGTGTTGAGTTGCCGGAAGTTTTCCTCAATCTGCCGGAAGTCTGCCAGCAGCTTGGCTGCTGTTTCTTCAATCAATTTGAGCTGTTCGCGCATACGGGTGGGGTCAAGGCGGTTGATTTGCCCTTCTTCCAGCTCCATGATTTCCCGGTCCAGCTCAAGGCGCTGTGCCAGCAGTTGCTCCAGGCGGGCCTGTGCATCGGTGGAGCTGCCGTAGGTGAGGTCCTGCAGCATATTGAAAAGTTGTAGCAAGCGGGACTCCGCCCCTACGAATTCCCTTTTGTCCAGCTCGGCTATCCAGACCAGAGCTTGCTCTGCGGCAGGGGTAAGTTCAAAAGTAGCTTCCGCTGCCCCGGCTTCGTAGTACTGCCGCAAAAAGCCGTCTTTGGTTCAGTCTTCCAGGTATATCCGTGAAGTGCGGGGGTAGGGTTTCCCGCCTTCCCCCGCACCTTCGTTAGCCGCAAACAGTGACAACGCCATTTCCGCAACCGATAGCAATATTGAAACCATCAATACCTCGGAGCGGGATGGCAACACCACTACCGTTCACTTGCTGCTT
>CAZNHN010000176.1:8971-12221 GCA_964572415.1 uncultured Phaeodactylibacter sp. | reverse complement strand
CCACTGTCTGCTTCCAGGTGGATCAGCCCCTTGTCCTCAAAGGCTTTGAGGGTGCGGTAGAGGGTAATGCGGTCCGGGTTATCGAGTTGAGATTCGAGTTCCTGATTAGAAAGTGCCTCCCCTTCAGAAGCCATGAAAAGCTCAAGGACTTCCTTTCGGAAAGCGGTCTTTCGTAGTTGGTGCGATTCCAGTTTTTGGAGAATATCTTCTTCCCGGACCATACTGCGCGGTTTATAAATTAATTGCCTTTCAAATGTACAAAATTGAGGGGAATTAGGTTGAATGGAGGGCGTGCACAATGAAAATTATTGCAACATCGTTGCATTTAATAGGTTTGTTTTTTCATACTAATTCAATATATAGCAGCCTGGGAAGCATCTCCCGGGCTTTTTTTAATATCTGAAGGGTGCAAAAGATAAAAGTTACTATACTGACGGGCTTTTTGGGTGCCGGTAAAACGACTCTGCTCAATGCATTGCTGTACCAGCTAAACGGACAGAATAATGTGGTCATTGAGAATGAGTTCGGGCAGGTGTCCATCGATGGCGGGTTAGTCCGGCAGTATTCCAGCGATGTTTATGAGATCAGCAACGGCTGCATCTGCTGCTCACTTGACGATGAGCTGTTTGATGTGCTCACCGAGCTTATCCACGAAGATCCGGTGCCCGATCATCTCTTTATCGAAGCCACTGGTGTAGCCGACAGTGGCAGCCTGTCGGGCATTTTCCTGCGCCGGGATATCAGTCAGCGCTACGAGCTGGCTCAGGTCATCGGTGTGGTGGATGCGACCAATGTTGCCCAGCGCCTTAGGGAAGCCGAAGAAGTCAGCCGTCAAATTACCGCCGCCGACCTCCTGGTGCTGAATAAAATGCAGGAAGCCACGGAGGAGCAAATTGCAGAAGCCCGTGATTTGCTCCGCCAGCTCAATCCTTTTGCGCCGGTAGTGCCCAGTGAAGACGGCCGTATTCCCATTTCCTGGCTGGAAACCCGGCGTTCCCGCATGGCTTTCCAACTACCCGCCAGCGTAACTGCTGCTGCAAAACCCAAAGCAACGGGCCATCTTCAGCAGTCTGATATTTCCTCGACTACTCATACTTTCGACCAGCCCTTTGATCTCAACCAGCTCCGGCACGTACTGACCGTAAGCCTGATGCTTTACGCCAGGCAGATTTACCGCATCAAGGGTATCTTAAAGAGTAAGGAAGATGGTCAAAGCTATCTGCTGCAGTCCACCGGCAAGGCGCTGCAAATCACACCGGCAGTTGCACCGCTTTCAACGGATAGCCCTTCCACTTTGGTTGTGATTGGGAAAGGCTTGAAGAAGGAGGCGATCGAACGGTTGTTGCGGCAGGGGGTGGCGAAGTGATCATTCCTCCTCCCCCCAACCCTGAAAATGATCTTCCTCCCGCGCCTGATCAATAGCCTTATATTCAGAGATGGTAGTCCAGAGCAAGTCCTTCAGTTCCTGCAAGCCCTGCTGGGCAACGGAGGAAATAAAGAGCGTGGGCAAGTCCTTGGGTAATTCTGATTTGAGCATTTCCTTCAGCTCCTCGTCCAGCATATCGCTTTTGGTGATGGCCAGGACGCGGGGCTTGTGCATCAGTTCCTCATTGTACTGTTGGAGTTCATTGAGGAGGATATTGTATTCCTTTCGGATATTCTCCGTATCGCAGGGAATCATAAAGAGCAGCGTCGCATTGCGCTCAATGTGGCGCAGGAAGCGGAAGCCCAGCCCTTTACCCTGATGGGCATTCTCAATAATGCCCGGTATGTCGGCCATGACGAAGGAGCGGCCATCACGGTAAGAAACAATGCCCAGGTTAGGTACGAGGGTGGTGAAGGCGTAGTTGGCGATTTTCGGTTTCGCCGCTGTGATTACGGAAAGGAGGGTGGACTTACCTGCATTCGGGAAGCCAACGAGGCCTACATCCGCGAGCGTCTTCAGCTCCAGGATTTTCCAGGATTCCTGTCCCGGTTCGCCGGGCTGTGCATAGCGTGGGGTTTGGTTGGTTGCGGATTTGAAGTGGCTGTTGCCCAGCCCGCCCCGGCCACCGCTGAGCAAAACGCGTTCTTCGTCGTGTTTGGTGATTTCAAACTCCACCTCGCCGGTTTCTGCATCTCTGGCTACAGTACCCAGGGGCACTTCCAGAATGATGTCTTCACCATCTGCGCCGAACATGTGATTACGGCCGCCGTTGCCACCGCTTCCGGCGATGACATGCTTGCGGTATTTCAGGGCCAGCAGTGTCCACACGTTGCTGTTGCCCCGCAGGATGATGTGCCCGCCCCGGCCACCGTCGCCGCCATCGGGCCCGCCCTTGGGCGTGGCTTTGCTTCGGTGCAGGTGGGCAGAGCCCGCGCCACCTTTGCCAGATCGGCAGCAAATCTTTACGTAATCGACGAAGTTTCCGGACATGTTTAAAATTTGGTTAGGGCAAATGTAGGCATTTTATAGCTTGTCAATCTCCGCGCACAAACGGCCGAAGATTTCCTCTATGCTGCCTACGCCGTGCACCTTGACCGCTTTGCCCTTGGCAGCGTAGTAGTCGAATACCGGAGTGGTCTCGCTTTTGTAGACCTCAATGCGGTTGCGGATGATGCTCTCATCGGCATCGTCTTTACGCCCGGAGGTTTTGCCCCGCTCCAGGAGGCGCTTAACCAGCTCCTCGTCTGGCACATCGAGCATAATGAGAGACGAAACAGCCTGGTCTTTTTCGCTCAGCAGCTCATCCAGGGCTTCAGCCTGTGGGGTGGTGCGAGGGAAGCCATCGAAAATGTAACCGGCCACATCGGGATTGGCCTCTACCTTATTGCGTAGCATGCCCACCGTAACGCTATCCGGTACAAGCTCCCCTTTTTCGATATAGCTTTTGGCTTCTTTGCCGAGTGGGGTATCATTGCCCATTTCGTAGCGGAAAAGGTCACCGGTGGAGATATGCAGCAGGCTATACTTTTCAACCAGTTTGGAAGCCTGTGTCCCTTTGCCTGAGCCCGGAGGGCCAAAGAGTATCAGATTGATACTGATACCATTCACTGCACGCTCGAAACCCTCTCTCAGAAACAGATGTATCAGAGGCCTTGTCTGAAATCGACGACATGAAAACCTATTCTATATTTTTTATATAAGATTATTAAGTGTAGTAATCTCCTACTTCAGCGCCTATGATTATAACATCATAATTATTATCCATAGATTATATCGATTTAAACCCTTCCTGTAGCTGCATAAGAGTGTATTTCATTTGAGACT
>CAZNHN010000176.1:4364-8961 GCA_964572415.1 uncultured Phaeodactylibacter sp. | reverse complement strand
TCGTATTAGCAGCCCTGCCTAAGCCTTTATCTAAAAAACACTTCGGGCCGAAGAAATCTTTGGCGACCAGTAGCTTGACTTAGTCACATTATCAATCACCACGCCCCGGGAAGTACTGTGAATAACATAGATGCCATCTTCTTTATTAGCGACAACCATAGAGACGTGGAAGACTTTGCCAAGTGGGGTGCGACGGTAGAAAATCAGGTCTCCGGGCTGTACTTTTTTCAGGCGCACCTTTTTGCCGTTGTTCTCCTGTGCCTGAGAAGTGCGTGAGAGCCCAATGTCTACCTGCTTCATGACATAGGAGGTAAAACCCGAGCAGTCGAAGCCACTCCTTGGTGAAGTGCCGCCCAGTTTATACTTGGTCCCGAGAAAGGTCTTGGCATAGTCAACAGCCTCTTTACGTAAGAGCGCCTCTTCTGTTTCAGGGAGGTCAGGATCCTCAGCAGGTTCATCGAGGAGAGGGGGCTCCGGGTCATCGTCCTCTTCAAAGACAAGTTCGGTGTCGCGGTCCTCTTCATTCTCACGGGAGGGGCGGCTGTCTTCGGGAGGAGTGTCTTCTTCTTCATACAGAGGGCGTTCCTGAGCAGGCGACCCGCCCCGGGAAGTATTGTAGTTGTACTCGCTGGTGAAAAGACCGCATGAGCTGAGCAGAAAAATGGCGGTCAGCGCCAGTACGACCTGAATAGATCGGGGGAGCAATTGATACATTGTTGCTTGCGTTGTAAAGTCGTGTCTATAGATAAAATTTGGATGTACTCCTGAATTTAACGTCGGACTACATTCTTCATTTTCCTTCTGCTGCTAAATGAAAGGTTAAACTCTTGCCTCTGAAACAAGGGGGAGTGCTGCTCACTTCAATTCGAAGATGTCCCGGTCATCCAGAAAACGTAGTTTACTTCGGAATTCGTCCTGTTTTTCCGGGTTCAGCGTTACAGTGAAAACACTCTCCACATCAGTGGCCTGCAATAGCGAAGCACCGGCGTAGTCCAGTATGCAAGTGTCGCCGGCATGTGGAAAGCCATTACCGTCTTCCCCCACCCGGTTAACACCAATAGTGTAGGCTTGGTTTTCTATGGCTCTTGCGACAAGCAGGCTCTTCCAGGCGTTACGTCTTTTACTGGGCCAGTTGGCCACATAAATCAGCAAGTCGTACCCCATAGTATTGCGGCTCCAAACGGGGAACCGGAGGTCATAGCAGATCAGGGGCATGATGGTCCAGCCTTTGAGCTCAGTCAGCAGGTGGGTTTGCCCGGGCTGATAGACTTTTTCTTCTCCGGCCAGGGTAAACAAGTGTCTTTTATCGTAGGAATCGAAGGTGCCATCCGGGCGTACCCAAAGAAGTCGGTTAAAATATTGCCCATCGACTTCAGCAATGATGCTGCCTGTGACCACGGCATGAAGGTGGGCAGCCTTTTCGGTCATCCATTGGTAGGCTCGTCCTTGTGTGGGCTCTGCCAGGTGGGCGGCATTCATAGAAAAGCCAGTGGTAAACATTTCCGGAAGGATCAGCAGGTCGGTCTGCCCGGGCCGAAGCCGTTGGAGCATCATATCAAGGTAACCAAAATTGGCAGAGGGGTCTTCCCACGCCAGTTCGGTCTGCAGTAATGAAACGGTTAATTGCTCTTTCATAGCGCCATAATACAAAAAGAGGTGTAAAGCACGATGCCTACACCTCTCTTTGTTATGATGCGTCTTTGTAAAATACGATGATGGTTACTCTTCAGTAGCTTCCTCTGCTTCTTCTTCTGGTGCAACCTCTCCCGCTTTAGCAGCAGCTGATGCGGCAGAACGAAGAGCACGTGGTGTCTCAACACTGGCGATAGGAACGCCGGGAGAGTTCAGAATTTCGATCGTCTCCAGTTTCTGGTCTACGTCGCGTACACGGATAGACTGGTTTAGCTCAAGCTTGGAGATATCAACCCGCATCTCGGTAACCAGGTGCTCTGGCTTAGTCTTGATCTTAAGACGGCGCAGGCGCTGAATCAGCTTTCCACCACCTTTTACGCCAGGAGAAGTACCTTTGAAGCGGATCGGGACTTCCACCTTCACTGCACGGCCTTCCTCAAGCTTCAGGAAGTCGAGGTGCAGGATTTCGTCGGTCACCGGGTGGAATTGGATGTCCTTGACGATAGCCCGGAAAGATTTACCGTCAACAGAAACCTCCGCGATTTTGAAGTCCGGTGTATAAATCAAATCCTTAACGTCAATAGGGTTAACGGAGAAGTGAATCAAATCTTCACTTCCGTACGCAACGCATGGAACATGACCTTCCTTGCGCAGTGCTTTTGTGCTTCGCTTGCCCATATCGGTGCGCGGCTGTCCTGTAAAAGCTATCGTTTCCATGATTTTATAGACTTTGTCTTTTTCTGTATTCCAATGATTCGTGTACTCAATACACATTTAGCCCTGAAAAGGCACGCAAAGATAGACATTCCCGGCCAAAAAGAAAAAATTGACCGGCTAAAAAGTTGAGCGAAAAGGTTTTAACGGCGCTCCAGGGCTTAATCGCCCACAAAAAGGGCGGAAATAGAGCGGTGTTCATGTGTATTCCGGATGGCCCGGGAGAATAGCTTGGCGGTACTGAGTACTTTAATTTTCTCGGATTCCTGCTTCAGCGGTATCGTATCGCAGACCAGGAGCTCCTCCAAATGAGAATTTTCGATCTTCTCATAAGCCTGGCCCGAAAGCACAGGGTGGGTGCACATGGCCCGCACACTTTTAGCCCCTTTTTCCACAAGAATGGCGGCTGCCCGGCAAAGGGTGCCGGCAGTATCCACGAGGTCATCCACCAAAATAACTTCTGCGCCTTCAACATCGCCTATCACGGTCATCTCTGCAACCTCATTGGCCTGCTTGCGGTACTTATCACAAATTACAAGAGGACGCCTAAAGTGCTTGGCATAAGTACGGGCCCGTTTTACCCCACCCACATCAGGAGAAGCAAAAATGGTATTGCTGAGGTCCTGCTGTTGGAAATAGGGGATATAAATGGCTTCACTCTTGAGGTGGTCCACCGGAATATCAAAAAAGCCCTGAATCTGATCCGCATGCAGGTCCATTGTCATAATACGGTTGGCGCCAGCGGTGTGGAGAAGATTGGCAATGAGCTTCGCTGAAATGGGTACACGGGGCTTGTCCTTCCGGTCCTGACGGGCGTATCCGAAGTACGGGATGACGGCTGTAATGTAGCCGGCTGAAGCCCGCTTTGCTGCATCAACCATAAGCAGCAGCTCCATTAGGTTCTCCGTTGGCGGGTAAGTCGACTGTATGAAAAACACATATGCGCCACGTACGGACTCATTGATAACTGGTTGCATTTCACCATCGCTGAAACGGTGGACATTGATATCGCCCAGCGGATGCCCGTAGTGGTCGGCAATGCTTTTGGATAAATATGCGGATGTCGTACCTGAGAAGAGTTTAACTTCTACCATTGGGCCTTTGATCATTTGTCGTGGGTTATGCCTTTGACAAAGGTAAAACTTCTGAGGTAGTATTTCACAGATCAGGCCAAGGATTTAAGGCAGAGGCTACACCCGGGAAGATATGAATGCTGCCTGGGTTTTGATGGGCGTGAAGCGTAACAGATGGCTTTCGACGAGAATCAGCAGGGCTTTGTCGAAGGGATATGTAAAGCAGCGTAGGGCTTTTTATACTTGTACACCGGGTGTGTCTTATCAAAAATGCCCGGTAAAACCTTACGGCCTTATGCCAGGATTAATTTTCTCCAATTGGTGGGAAGCCCATTCGGCACTGCAGCAAAGCCTATGGCTGGTTGCTGTAGCAGGTACGTTGCTGTTGCTTATTCTCATCGTGATGAGCCTGATCGATCCGGAAACAGAAGCAGAAACCACTGCCCGTTTGTCCCGGGTATTCAACCCCCGGACAATTCTTACCTTTTTGTCTTTTTTTGGCTGGACGGGGCTTCTGATATCCTACACTGACATAACAGAATACTACGTGGTTGGTGGAGGCGCTATTGCAGGGTTGGTTGCTGCTGCAATGGCCAAAGGCGTTACTTTGATGCTACTACGGCTGGCACCGCGCCCTACGGTTTCCAACCCACAGGGTCTCGTGCAATCCACCGGAAGAGTATTGTACACAGTGCCATCCCACCGCAATGGCTTTGGCAAAGTCCATCTGAATGTTAAAGGTACACCTTACGAAATTGAAGCGATGACCGCAGGGATGGAACTACGCAGAGGCTCCTCCATCCGGGTCGTGGAAGTCATTGAAGAGGGCCGTGTGCTGGTTGTGGAGCCACTGGAGGACAAAGGCTATCCGCATGAAGAGCATGGCCTCGGCCGGTAGCAATTTTCCACTCTAAATTAAATCTTTAGTTCTTTTCCCTTGCCCTTTTGTAGGCCCGCGCCCCGAAAAAGATAAGCCCCACAAAGATCAGTATCCCTCCGAAGAGGTAGAGATAGTTCAGGGTGCCGGCTTTTCCATACACTGCTATGTAAGAAATCGAAATCAGAAAGAGGGTCGGCATCTCATTGAGCAGGCGGTACTGCCAGGAAGAGAAAGGCCGCTCTCCGGCTTCCATACGGCGAATGATGCGCTTGTTCCAAAGATGATAAATAGTCATTAG
>CAZNHN010000176.1:0-4346 GCA_964572415.1 uncultured Phaeodactylibacter sp. | reverse complement strand
CCCCAGTCCCAGCATGACCAGCCCGGCAGCCCAGGTGATCATCATCGCCGGATTGCAAATGATGCGGTACACCCGCCACTCCATAAGGTTGAACTGCTTTTTGAGCGTAGTCCGCTCCGGCTCTGCCTTGTCTGAGGCTTCTTCATCATAGACAAAAATACGGCCCAGGTAAAACAGCCCGGCAAACCAGGAGACAAAACCCACCACATGTAAAGCTTTGAAGAAAAAAAGTGCATTGGCCATAACCTGCTTTTTAGAATACAGAAGGGCCCTGCCTGTACGCAGCGCCCTTCGTTGATTTTTATGCTTTTGGCTATTTTCAGGCAGCCTTCAGTTGCTTGCTGATTTTAGAACGGCTGAGTTTCTCTTCTGCGTATGCCCTTGTGATTTCAAACCGGTCCACATCCTGCCGGGAAGGCAGTTCGAACATCGCATCGGTCATCACCGCCTCGCAAATAGACCGCAATCCACGGGCACCGAGGTTAAAATCCAGTGCCTTTTCGGCAATAAATTCAATCGCGTCTTCTGAAAACTCCAGCTTAATGCCTTCCAGGTCAAACAGCTTTTGGTACTGTTTGATAAGCGCATTTCGTGGTGCTACAAGAATCTGCTTTAGCGCTTCGATATCCAAAGGCTCCAGGTAGGCCAAAACAGGCAGGCGGCCCAAAAGCTCAGGTATAAGCCCAAAGCTGCGCAAATCCTGATGACTGATGTACTGAAGGAGCCTGGTACGGTCAATGGCTTCTGTAGTGGCTTCCTTATTTTTAAAGCCGATAACGTGCGTATTCACCCGGCGGGCAATGACTTTCTCAATTCCATCGAAGGCACCACCGCAAATAAACAGGATGTTACTGGTATTGATTTTGACCAGCTTTTGCTCCGGATGCTTCCGGCCGCCCTGCGGCGGTACGTTAACATCGGTGCCCTCAAGCATTTTTAGCATCGCTTGCTGTACGCCCTCGCCAGACACGTCTCGGGTAATGGAAGGGTTATCACTCTTGCGCGCTACCTTGTCAATTTCATCAATGTAAACAATGCCCTTTTCAGCGGCATCCACATCATAGTCGCAGACCTGCAACAAGCGGCTGAGAATACTTTCAACATCTTCGCCAACATAGCCGGCTTCTGTGAAGACTGTGGCGTCAACAATGGAGAAAGGAACATTAAGAAACTTAGCAATAGTTTTTGCCAGCAACGTTTTGCCCGTACCTGTTTGCCCTACAAAGACGATGTTGGACTTTTCGATCTCGATGTCATCATTGCGGTGCTGCCGCAGGCGCTTATAGTGGTTGTAAACGGCTACAGAAAGGAACTTTTTAGCTTCATCCTGCCCAATTACATACTCATCAAGGTGACCTTTGATCTCCTGAGGTGTAATTTGATCGGGGAGCAGAAAGTCCTTTTGGGGTTCCTCTTCCTCCTTGCGTTTGCCACCGTAGAGTTCTTCCTCAATGATTTCCCCTGCCTGTTCCACACAAACCTCACAGATATGCCCGTCAATACCGGCGATGAGGATGAGTGCTTCGGACTTGTCCCTCCCGCAGAAGGAACAGCGGTAACTTTGTTTGCTTTTTCGCATACGCTGCTGTTTATAATCTGCTGGCTAAAACAACCAGGCTTGAATCGCTAAAAAAAGACAGGGCGAATCCCACTATTGCAGGAGGATTCGCCCGTCAGAGTTGTTTATATTTTTTCTTTGCGTGGGCTGTTACGGTCCAAGACTTCGTCAATTAGCCCGTACTCCTTAGCCATTTCTGCGGTCATCCAGTTATCACGGTCACAGTCCTCCTCGATTTTTTCGTAAGGCTGTCCGGTGTGCTGTGCAAGGATATCGTAAAGCTGCTTTTGCAGATCCTTGATCAGCTTATAGGAAATCTCCATATCTGTGACCTGACCCTGCATACCACCCAGTGGCTGATGGATCATAACCCGGCTGTGACGGAGGCAGGTACGCTTGCCTGTCTCTCCTGCTGTAAGCAATACGGCGCCCATAGAGGCAGCCAGGCCTGTACAAATGGTATTCACATCCGGAGCCACATACTGCATGGTATCATAAATACCTAGACCGGCGATAACGCTGCCGCCCGGGCTGTTGATGAACATTTGCACGTCACGCTTGGGGTCATCAGATTCCAGGAAAAGGAGCTGTGCCTGAATAACATTCGCAACATAGTCGTTTACCGGTACACCCATGAAGATGATGCGGTCCATCATCAGGCGGGAAAAGACGTCCATCGGAAAGACGTTCTTGATACGCTCGTCAATAATGGCAGTGGTAAAGCCCTGTACATTCGGGCCTGCGCCCATACCCATCGGGGTAGTTTGGTCAATGTATTTTTCGAGGTGCATGCTGCTCATACCAAGGTGCTTGGTAGCATACTTCATGAATTCGTTCTTTTGGAACATGCGCTTTTTGCTTTAAGGTCTTATCCGGAGCAAAAACTCCGATGCGGTTTGAATATCACCAGTATTAACAACTTTGGTGCCCTGGGGTTGAATAAATAAAAAAAAGACTTGGAGCACCACCGGTTAAATATCGGAAAATATTTAATCAGCGCATCATCCAAGCCTTTCTTCAGCCTTGCTTACTCTTCCTCCTCCGCTACGGCAGGAGCATTGGCCGCCTGTGCTGCTTTCACAGCTTCTTCAAACTCCTCCAGGCTCACCGTTTTTTCCTCTACATTGACTTTCTCTATAAGCACTTCAAAGGTACGGTCGGTGAGGACTTCCTCGTACAACTGCTCTACCTGCTTTTGATCCTGAAGGATGCGCTGCGCGGTGCTGTCTACGATTTGCTCCATACCTGGCATGGACTGCCCCCCGAAATACTGACGGATGCGGCGGCGGGCTGCTTCTACGATATCGTCATTGCCGACCTCAATTTCGAAGCGGTCTACTAACTTGTTGCGGATCAGCGACCACTGAAGGTTCTTTTCGAAATTGTCATACTCTTCTTCGATGGTCTCTTCGTCAACATCTTCATTATTGGCTTGCATCCACCGCTTGAGGAAAGCTTCCGGGAATTCCATCGGGTTCAGTTCGAGCAGCTTTTCCTGAATATCGCGGGACATAAGCGCTTCTGCCTGACTGTTGTAAAAGCCTTTGATTTGCTCGCGGATTTTTTCACGGGCTTCGGCTTCAGAAGTCACTTCTCCTTCTCCGAAGTTTTGATCAAAGAAATCCTGATTCATTTCGGCTGGCGCGATGCGCGTCACCTCAGCGACAGTAGCCTCAAACTCATTGTTGAATTCCCTGTCTGCATCTTCCTCACTCAAGTTGAGGTAGTATTTGCGGGCGTAATCTTCGTCCCGGCCTTCCTCTACGTTGAGAATGTCAATTTTGAGCTTGTCGCCCTGCTTCTTTTCTTTAAGGACTTCCTTCAGCTCTTCGTTGGTATTTTGACCGATAAGCAGACTGAATTCTGAAGTAATGCCTCCTGCCTTAGGTGTATCTCCGTCCAGCTCGGCCACTTCCAGTTTCACCATGTCGTTGTCCTGTATGGTGTCTTCTACGGCTTTGCGCTCCCCGGCACGCTTGCGGGCAGCCTGCAAGTCTTCATCTACCATCTCTTCACTCGGCTCTACGACCATCTTTTCGAAAGTCGTGTGCTCATCCGCACCCTGTACTTCAAAATCCGGTGCGAGCCCGAGGTCAAACTTAAAAACGTAGTCCTGAAAGGTTTTCAGGTCAAAGTCCTGTGGTTCCTGATCAGCAGAAGGCAGGGGCTGGCCCAGTATCTTGATATCGTTATCGGTCAGGTAGTCGTACAGCTCTTTCTGGAGCATTTCATTAATGACATCTGCCAGTACGCCTTTACCATACATCTTCTTCAGAACAGATGCAGGTGTCTTCCCTTTCCGGAAGCCTTTCATGTTGGCTTGCTTACGATATTTGTTGAGTTCTGTTTTGAACTTAGGCTCGTAATCACTTTTCTCGAGAGTCACCGTGAGTACGGCGTTCAGGGTGTCGATATTTTCGTGTTCGACTTTTGGCATAACGCTTGGCGTTTGATGAATTCAATATTAGAATGCAGGCTCTGAGCTTTGTGAGAACCCGTAACCCGAAGTGAAAGTTGAATGCTTGGTTATCGGGTATGTATAATAAAGGCTGCATAACTCTAAGTGCTCATGCAGCCTTCACGATTAGCGGGTTTCAATGCATGCCTGAGTAGGACATGTATTTTACGCTCGCTAAGTATTTGGATGATTGCAACGCATATAGATTGCAATCTTGTTTTTATTGGTGGATAGACTTCTCGCCCCTCCACTTGCTTCGTCTTCTCCTTGTGCGAGTGGAGGGACTTCCCGGTAATCCTGGTCTGTATCTTGTGAGACCGGGATAAACTT
>CAZNHN010000175.1:0-12294 GCA_964572415.1 uncultured Phaeodactylibacter sp. | reverse complement strand
AATCGAAACGCCTAATGGTATCACACCAAACGGCGATGGTTTGAATGATGCACTAATCTTTGACCAGCTGATTTTGAACCCCGATGAATATCCGAATAACGAACTGATCGTCTTTAACCGCTGGGGAGACATCGTATTCCAGGCTCAGCCATACGGCAACGACTGGCAGGGAGAGAATATGGATGGCACCAACCTGCCCGATGGCACTTACTACTTTATCCTGCGACTGGATATTGGTGGTGGAGAGATCATCAAAGGTGATGTGACCATTTTAAGGTAGCATCCTGTTCGTGACTAAAGCAAAGCCCGCCCTTCGCAACAGTGCGAAGGGCGGGCTTCTTCATTTTCCTACCGTTTAATAAACTTCAAATGCACCCAGGGCAACCCTTCCCGCTTGATACTAATAAAGTAAGGCCCAGCCGCCCATTGACCTATCGAAAGCGGCTCGGCATACACCGAGGCCTGAAAAACCCGCTGCCCCTGTGCATTGAAAACCTGAATCCCTTCAATTCTCACCGGGCTATCCAGAAAGAGCTGACCGTACGCCGGATTAGGGAAAACCCGAAGTTGCGCCATCTGCGCGGCATTAGTATTGCTAAGCATCACTTCAATCGGGTCAGAATACCCCCAGCAAAACGCCTCATTTTGAGCACCTACCTGATAAGTCCCCTCCTCCTCAGGCAGAAAATAGGGCACCGTAGTGGTATCAGGTCGCAAAAGAGGGAATCCTCCACTTGCTGAATGCCGGGAACAGGCAATGAGGCCGGCATTTCACCCAGGATAAAGGCTGTATCGCACTGTCCGTTGCTGGCTGTAATTTGGTACACATCAGCAGGTATAAATAGCAGGCTCGTATCCGTAAAGGTGAGCCCAAGGTCTGCAATGGTATAGGTGTAGCCCAGGCTTTCCTCCAGAGTCAGGGCCAGGCTGTCTCCTTCGCAAAGTGGCGGAATAAATGCCCCAACCTCTGGTGCTGGTGCAGATAGCAGCTGTTCGGCTTCAAAAACTTCAGACTCAGCTGTGCAATCATTCAGCATACCCAGGAAACTGTAATGGCCAGGCGCGGGAAGGAGGAAGGACTCCACATCGGTATTTTCGATCAGTACGCTGCCCGGTTGTTGCAAAAGCAGGACAGTGTCGAAGTCCGGCTCCGCATCAAAGGCAATTTCCATAGGTATGCCTGGACAGAAAGTATACGCTGCTTCCAGACCGGTAAAGGCAGGCAGCTCGGTTACGCTGACCGTCAGGGTATCAGAATAAGCTGGGAATGTCCCGGTATTGTTGACCAAATAGTATAGCCCGGGCTCCTGAATGATCAGGCTTTCCGTTGGGTCGTCCGGCAGAGTGGCGCCGCTGTTTTCCCACATCCAGCCCTCCCCGGCGATGGTAGCGGAGAGGGTAAGCGTTTCATTTTCGCAAAGCTGCACACTTCCGCTTTGGCTCAGGCTGGCTGAGAAAACCGGCTCGCTTTCAAAGCTCCAGCCTTCCGGTTGAAGGACGAAAAGCCCATTTTCAGTATCGGAGGCGATAATCGTACCGGAAGGAAAAAACGGATATACGCCCCAGCAGCCATTAAACCCCTGATAATTGGTATTCTGCGGATGGGTATCGTAGTAGGCAAATGAGGCCACGTTGAGCGGGTCGCTAATATCAAAAATCTGTACACCCTCATGATAGTAGGAAACAACAGCATAATCCCCTCGGATAAAGGGGTTATGTACAATCGAACCGGTCGCTTGTGGTGCCAGCAATTCCGATTTGAAAAGGTCTACCACTTCCATTTCCAGCGGATCGCTCACATCGACCATCTTCAGGCTGCGCCCAAAGGTTTCGTCTGCAAATACGAGATAGTTTCCTTCCCCGTGCAGCCAGCTGGAGTGGTTGTACCCCTGTTCCGGATAGTTGCTCAGGGTGCCCAGAGTCACCGGAGTGGAGGGGTCAGAAAGATCGTAAATGGAAAAGCCGCTTGTGCCATGGGAGCAATAAGCGATGTTGTCGCGGACAAAGATGTCATGAATGTACCCGCCGGCCGGCAGCACCGGATTACCCAAAAGGGTAGGGGCTGCCGGATTCTGTGTCAGATCAAGAATGGTAACACCATTGGTAGGATTATTACCACCGGCTACGTAGAGCCGCCCGTTCGCCTCATCGATGAAGATATTGTGGGCCTGGGTGAAGAATTCGGTGCTCTGAGATACCTGAATCACCGTATCCGGCAGCTGGCTCAGATCAAATATGGTTAGCCCCTCTGAGCCCTGATCCGCGCACATGTAGGCGTACTCGCCATAGGTTTTGTAATCCCGCCAAATGGAGTTGAGCTGACCGGGGAACCGGCCGACTTCCACGATAGCTTCCGGGCTGGTGATGTCAAAAAACACAGTAGTGCCCACGTTTCCCAATATGGCGTACTCCCGGCCATCCGGTGCGGTATAGCCCCAGATGTCGTTATAGCTCAGTGTGCCTATGGAAGGCAGGCTATTGTCATCCCACTGTGTGAGGGCGGTCAGGTTGAGACTATCCTGAGCCTGGGCGAAAAAAGGTCCACTGCAAACAAGCAGCAGGATAAGCAGTCGTTGCATGATGTTTTTTTTATTTTGCAATTTGTTTAAGGGCTTCTCGAAAAATAAAATACACAACTGGTTTTGTTCCAACGTTGCACAAAACCAACCAGAGGGCGGGTTTGTGCAACGTTGGGGCAAAAACTTTTTGAAAGTTGTGTATTTTATTTTTGCCCCACTACTAAGGAAGGAAAATGAACGCATGACTAAAGATAAACTTTTAGCGGTAAATAACCTGCGAACCTCGTTCTTCACGGATGCCGGAGAAGTCCGTGCTGTGAATGGGATCAGTTTTGACCTCTTCAGGGGCGAGACGCTGGGCATTGTAGGCGAATCGGGCTCGGGCAAGTCCGTCACCGCCTTATCGCTGATGCGGCTGATTCCTTCCCCGGGCCGGATTTTGGAAGGCAGCGTTGAGTACTTTCCTGAGGAAGCGCCTGCCGGGGTGAATTTGCGGGAGCTGTCCAGAAAAGCAATGCGCCACTACCGCGGCAGCGAGCTTGCTATGATTTTTCAGGAACCCATGTCTTCCCTTAATCCGGTTTTCTGTTGTGGCGAACAGGTCGCTGAAGGGATGCGCCACCACCTAAAGCTTTCCAAAAGTGAAGCCAAAGCTCATGCCCTGAGGTTGTTTGAAGAAGTGCAGTTGCCCGACCCCGCCCGCATTTATCAGGCTTATCCTCACCAATTGTCCGGGGGGCAGAAGCAAAGGGTTATGATTGCCATGGCTATGAGTTGCAAGCCGGGCGTGCTTATTGCCGACGAGCCGACCACCGCCCTGGATGTGACGGTACAGAAAGCGATTCTGGAGCTTATGGCGAAGGTGAAAACCGAGCTGGGCTCTTCTGTCATTTTTATCACCCACGATCTGGGAGTGATTTCTGAAATAGCGGACCGGGTGCTGGTCATGTACAAAGGTAAAATCGTTGAAGAGGGCAGGGTAGAGGCGCTCTTTTCCAATCCAAAGCACCCTTACACCAAAAGTTTGCTGGCCTGCCGCCCGCCACTCAATTACCGGCTGAAGCGCCTCCCTGTCGTCAGCGATTTTATGGAAGTGAAAACGGCCGATAATGGTACTGTGGAAATCCTGGAAAAAGCCGTCACCCTTGATGCCGTAATCCGTGGGCAGCGGGTACCGGCTATGGAACAGCTTCGCCGGAGCCGGATGCTCAAGCAACAGGAGCCCATCCTGAAAGTCAGTAACCTGCAAACGTGGTTCCCGGCCAAACACAACTTCTGGGGCCAGCCAAAAGACTTCATCCGTGCCGTTGACGACGTGAGCTTTGAAGTTTACCCCGGAGAAACCCTTGGGCTGGTCGGCGAGTCGGGCTGTGGGAAGACGACCCTGGGGCGGAGCCTCCTCGGCCTTGCACCGGTGCGCAGTGGCCGTGTGGAGTATAAAGGGCAATCTCTGCTCGACCTTTCTGAAAAGGACTGGAAGCCGATGCGGCAGGATATGCAAATTATTTTTCAGGACCCCTACGCTTCCCTCAATCCCCGAATGACGATCGGCAAGGCGATCATGGAGCCAATGCAGGTACATGGATTGTACAGCTCAGATGCTGAACGGCAGGACCGGGTGCTGCAACTGCTGGAAACGGTAAGCATGCCGCCTCAGTACTTTGACCGTTATCCGCACGAGTTTTCCGGTGGGCAGCGGCAGCGTATCGCTATTGCCCGGGCGCTGGCCCTGAACCCCAAGTTCATTATTTGTGACGAGTCTGTTTCTGCTTTGGACGTCTCTGTGCAGGCGCAGGTACTGAACCTGTTGATGGAGCTTCGGGAGAAGTACAAATTCACCTATATCTTCATTTCGCACGACTTGTCCGTGGTGAAGTTCATGTCTGACCGCATGATCGTCATGAATGCCGGTAAGATTGTAGAGCAGGGCTACAGCGATGAAATCTATGAAAACCCTCAGAACGAATACACGAAGAAGTTGATTCAGGCGATCCCGCAGGGGCGGAGCCGGCTGGTTTAAAACAAAACGGGCTCAGCCGGTACGCGACCAGCTGAGCCCATTGTTTTTCAAAAACCTAAAGCGATTTGCTTAGTGGATGACCACAATCCGCTTAGTGGCCTGTCCTTCCGGGGTTTGAATACCCAGGAAGTAAGTACCAGCAGCGAGGTTAGCGGTATTGAAAGTGAAGGTGCCGCCCTTCACCCCTTCGTAGACATTGCGCTCTATCACTCTGCCGAACATATCTACCAGTGCCGTACGTACTTCATCTGCATATTCCTCCAGTTGCAGCTCCAATTGGAAGGTCTCGTTAGCAGGGTTAGGGAAGACAGTCGCTTTGTTATCCGCAAGTGTGATGTCCTCTGCGTCCACGGTGAAGCCTTCCAGGTGCAGGCGTACCACCGCGCGGAAGTCGCCAGCCCAGCCACCAGTGTATAGCTGATCCGTAAAAGTCATAGTGCTCAAACCGGGATAAGCTTCATTGCCAGCATAAGTGTACCAGGGTGGAATACCTAAAGCAGCGTTTACGCCGTTATACTGTGCCATAAGCAAGTAACCGGTATTAGCCTTTAAATTGACGGGTTCCGGAAACTCAACGGTGAGCAGATCGTAGGGCTCTTCCTCACCCGATAGAATATAAACGGCAGTAGCAACTGGCTCGTACTGGGAGTAGTCGATCTGCCCAGGCACCGCACCAACGCCGTCGCCATCGGGGTCTGTATCAAACAGGGTAAGGAAGAAGATATCAGCATCATTAAATCCCGTTCGGATAGAGTCCGGGTTGCCCAGGGAGAAGGTCGCATGGGTAGCCACTGCTGTCTGATCATTGGTCACAAAATAGTTGCCAAAGTCATAGGTAAGGAGGTCTTCTATGAAGCCCTCGCTTGTGGTCGCAATCCAGCTATCCACCGGCCACTCCGGAATATTGCCGTTATCCATCTGGAAGGTGAAGTTGGTAACTTCGAATTGCCGGCGGAGGGTATCCGCAGTAAGAGAGTTGGTATACAACATCTCGTAGGTACCTAATTCAGCAGGCGTGTAAGGATCAAACTCAAAAGTGTGAATAGCATCGGGGTTGATGGTATCCACCTCAGCGGTCAGCTTTGTTTCTGTGCCGTCAGGAGCGATAATGTCTACCGTTGCCGAAACATCAAGAATAGGTTCTTCCGGGTCCAGGTTAAGTAAGTTTACCTTAATACTGTCTATCGGAGTCACCTGTGCCAGCGGTGTACCGTAGCGGTCAGGCCCCAGGTCACCAAAGAATCCGCGCACCTGGAAAGTCCCAACCACCGTCTCGCCAGCATCCAGCGCAGCAATAAAGCCAGCAGCTTCGCTTGGATCATTCAGGAAAACAGAAGGGATGGTCACATCCAAACCCTTTTCGTCACCCGCGGCCATACCACCGGTACCGTCACTACCATCAGCATTGACGATAACTACAGCGATAGCACCAGCTTCTTGTGCGTAGTAGACTTTGTCACTGAAAAAGCATTCCCCACGGCGGACTAAGACCATTTTGTCCGTGTAGTCTACCATAGTGGAAGTATCGCAGCCTAAAGTATCCAAACCGTCACCTGCAATATCGTCATCATCTACCCACATTACTTCTGCAGATACGGTGGTACGGAGTGGTTGGGTGCCCCACTCCGTAGAGTTGCTTACAGAGGTGTAATCACCGATAACCCGGGTCAGACCTGTGCCCGGTACCTCAAAAATCACATCAACCGGGACTGGAGAATCGTTTGGAATCTGTGCCATTAAAGGGTTGACAGCCAAACTTAAAAGGCAGCATACTGCCAGCAGTTGGTAAAGTTTTTTCATACTAAATGGTGTTTTATTTAAATTCTGGAATGAAAATAGGGATATGTTAGCTTACTGACAAAGTATGAGGTTGTTAAATTTTAAATGGCGTGCAACTTTTTATGCCGGTCATCCGTCATTGGTACAGAAATGCGTCTGAAAAACAGGCACTTTCGTCGATTCTACCGGACATGCTGGTAGAAAATCTGTATTATTGCAGTGACTTATTAGAAAATTAGGAAATGAAAAAGCCAAACACCCGTACTGTACTCGTTTCGCTGGCACTGGCAGCTAGTATTTCCGCTTACACTTTTCTTAATGTAGCTTCTCATCAGTTGAGTATTGGAGAGGATGCGGCTATTGAGGAAGTGGACTATGAAGACCGCATTGAATCAGAATCTGGTTCTGTTGTTTTACCCGATGTGCGCCTGATCAAAAAGGCGTTTGAAGTAGGAAAGCGTTTTCTGCCGGCAAGTTAGCCTTAATTTTATTTCACCACCCGACTAAAAAACGGATGCCCGATTTAACGAGTATCCGTTTTTTTATTAATTATTTTGAGCTTTAGCGCTTACGCTTAGCCCGGCGGCGGGCAATACCGCCCATTTTTTTGCCGCGCTTGCCAACTGACCCACCTTTGCCCCCCGGAGCGCCCATGCCCATACCCGGCATCTTGCTCATCTTGTGCATCATCTTCCGCATTTGGTCGAACTGCTTCAGGAACATGTTGATCTCCTCAATCGACTGCCCGCAGCCGCCGGCAATGCGTCGCTTCCGGCTGGTATTCATAAGCTCAGGGTTGGCGCGCTCCTGAGGTGTCATACTGAAAATAATAGCTTCTACCTTATTAAAGGCATTATTGTCGATATCGAGATTCTTGGTCATTTTGCTCATGCCCGGAATCATACTCATCAGGCTCTTGAGGTCGCCCATCTTCCGGATCTGTCCAATCTGCTCCAGAAAGTCATTGAAGTCAAACTTATTCTTCTTGATTTTCTTCTCCAGCTTCTTGGCCTGCTCCTCATCGAACTGCTGCTCGGCACGTTCCACGAAAGAAATGATGTCACCCATGCCCAAAATACGGCTTGCCATACGGTCGGGGTGGAAGACATCGAGCGTGTCCATCTTTTCACCGGTGGAAACAAACTTAATTGGCTTGCCTACGGTGTACTTGATAGAAAGCGCCGCACCACCACGGGTATCGCCATCGAGTTTGGTCAGCACCACACCATCGTAGTCGATCCGGTCGTTGAAGGCTTTGGCGGTATTCACCGCATCCTGACCGGTCATAGAATCCACCACAAAGAGTGTCTCGTTAGGCTGTACGGCCTCTTTGATGTTGGAGATTTCCTCCATCATCTCTTCGTCAACCGACAAACGCCCGGCGGTGTCAATAATCACCACATCGTGGCTGTGCGCCTGTGCATGGGCAATGCCTTTGAGTGCGATCTCTACCGGATTTTTGTTCTCCATCTCCTTGTACACCGGCACCTTGATCTGATCGCCAATTACCCCAAGCTGATTGATCGCCGCCGGACGGTATACGTCACAGGCTATAAGCAGCGGGCTCTTTTTGTTGTTGACTTTCAGGTGGCGCGCCAGTTTTCCGGAGAAAGTGGTTTTGCCAGACCCCTGCAGGCCGGCAATAAGGATGACCGATGGTTTGCCTTTCAGATCGAAGGAAGCCGCTTCGCCACCCATCAGGCTGACCAGCTCGTCGTTGACGATCTTGACCATCAGCTCACCGGGCTTCACTGAACTCAGGACATTTTCCTGGCCAAGGGCTTTTTCCTTGACGGTATCCGTAAAATCTTTGGCAATTTTATAATTCACGTCGGCCGCAACGAGGGCACGGCGGATTTCCTTTACGGACTGCGCGATGTTAATCTCCGTAAGCTTGCTCTCTCCTTTCAGGGTTTTGAAGGCTCCCTCCAAACGTTCGCTCAGGCTGTCAAACATAAATATGGACTGATTTTAGTAAAGGGCGGGCTGCCGGGTATTCAATTGCTTGTTAGGCATGGCACGCTGTTCCGCCGGGCTTTTAATCGTGCAAAAGTAAGAAAAATTTACTTCAACCTATCTACTAACACGGCTAAGGATAAGAGGTTGGAAGGAGATGGGAAAACTTGACCGTGGGTTTCCTTAAATATTTGTCGGCCGTAAGTGGAAATCAGGTGCAGAATTCACTGAAAAAGCTTATTTTGGAGTAAGTTCCCCTTCGGAAAAGACTTACCCATTCAAAGAAGGCACAAAGCTATATCGGTAAGCCCGTCAGGTAATATGCAACTGTAGAGACAAATCTTGTTGCCTTAAAACGCTTACCATACTTAGCATCGAGCTTTCATATGCCTCTAACAAAACGAAATGGAATAATGTCAACCTTTTTCAAATTCCTGGTTGCTGCCCTCGTTTGGCTGCTTTTCTACCTGATCACCTTTCGAGGATGCCAGGAAGAGCTTTGCCTGGCTTGCGACCCGCCTCCGCCCGTGACCGTAGCTGATACCCTTCAGGAAGACGCCGGGCTGCCCGTTTATTTCAAATGGTCGGATGCAGAAGCCTATATTGGAAAAGGTGTGGAAGCCTTTTTGCAGAAGCAGGTAATGGAAGGCGATTCCCTGCAATTGCTGGAAATCACGGGGCTTTACTTCGAGGGTGAAAAAACTGCAGCTGGTTCTGGAAATCTCGGCCTGGCGCGTGCCGGAGAAGTCGCCCGCTTATTTGACGGCTTGCTGGACAGTACGCGCCTGCAATTGCGCGCACGTCAGGTGGAGGCCCCGGAAGAAGCCCAATCCGCGCCTTTTGAGGGGGCATTATTTCAATGGGTGGACCCCAAATCCCAAAGTGCGGTAGATCAGCTTGCTGATCGGGTATCCATTCGTTTTCCCACAGGGTCTGCGGACCGGGTTTATGCGCCCGAAGTAGATTCCTTCCTGATTGAGCTGGCCGAACAGCTCCGGTCGTCGGGGCAACGGGTGCGGATTACCGGGCATACCGACAATACGGGTTCGGCAGAGAAGAATGTTGGTTTGGGTCTGGCAAGAGCAGAAGCGGTAAAGCAGTTTCTGGTAAAAGCCGGCGTATCTGCCTCACAGGTTGCCACAGATTCCAAAGGCGATGCCCAGCCGGTTGCCTCTAACGCTACGGAAGAGGGACGATATCAGAACCGCCGGGTGGAAGTCCGTATTGAACCGCAATAAAAAACCTCAGCAAAACGAAATCAACCATGGAATTCGGAACACTATTTCTCGCCACGCTTGAGCCTTGCTGGCTATGGTGGCTCATTTTATCCGCCCTGGCTTTTATACTGGGCGCTATCGTTGGCTGTTTGCTGTGTGGCAATAAAAAGAAGCTCCGGGAGCTGGAAGCTGACAATGCTGCACTACAGGCCCGGAGCACCAACTGGGAAAAGGACTACATGGGGCTGAAGTATCAGCACGAGCAGTTGGAGGGTACCCTCAAGGAAATCCGTGCAAAGCTGAACAGCTGCGAAGCAGACAAACGGGTCTTGGAATCCAAATTAGCGCAGGCCGGTGAAGAAGAGGGGAGCGTAGAGCTGGCAACGGGTCGTACGTCAGTAATGGCTATGGGGCGCTCGTCCAACCCGGATGACCTTACAAAAATTGAGGGCATCGGCCCAAAAATCGAGGGGCTGCTTAATGCCGGAGGAATATATACCTGGAAAGAGTTGGCAAATACTACTGTAGAAAGGCTTCAGGAAATCCTGGAGCAAGCTGGTAAACGTTTCCGCCTGGCCAGGCCTGACTCCTGGCCCCGGCAGGCCGCATTAGCCGCAGCCGGGCAGTGGGAAGCTTTACAAAAGTTACAGGATGAGTTGCAGGGAGGCATAGACAAAAACTGAGGGAGACTAAAAAGCTGAAAATCATGAACCCTTATTTTTCCGGCCTGTTGTGGTGAAAAACAAAACACCATGCGAATCGCCTACTTAATTTTGCTCCTGATTTTGACTGGCCTGTCGGCCTGTACTCCTTCCGGAGAAACGGACAATACCGCAACGACGGCACCACAGGCTTACCCCAATCCGGCAGCCCCGGGTTTCAATGCAGGTGCATCAGATGAAAAGGCGATAGCCATCGCAGATTCGGTGATGGAGGCCATGGGAGGCCGGCGCACCTGGGACCAATCCCGCTACTTCCACTGGAATTTTTTCAACCGTCGCACCCTGCTTTGGGATAAGAAAACCGGTAATGTTCGGATCACGATGCTGCCGGACAGCAGTACCGTCATGGCTTTCAACCTGAATACCGGAGAGGGGCAGGCCCGGGTGGATGGAGCGCTCGTTACGGAGCCGGACAGCCTGAAAAATCTCTTGCAACAAGGCAAAAGCATTTGGATTAATGATGCCTACTGGGTTTTTATGCCTTTTAAGCTCAAGGACTCTGGCGTAACCTTGAAATATCAGGGTGTAGATACCACGCAGGCCGGGCAAGTGGCAGATGTCCTGCAGCTGACCTTTGAAGAAGTTGGGGATACCCCACAGAACAAATACCTGGTATGGGTGGATCAGGAAGAGCACCTGGTGCGGCAGTGGGCTTACTTCGGCAATGCTGCGGATGAAGCGCCGGGTTTTGTAGTTCCGTGGCAGAATTATCAGGAATACAATGGGCTGAAACTGAGTGGCGACCGGGGCGAGCGAAAAATCACCGGGATTGAAGTCCTGGGGAACTTGCCCGATGAAGCCTTCCGCCTGGAGTAGGCATCGTACAAAAAGTCTGGATTTAACACACCTGGGAGTCGCCGCTGACTCAAATTAATCTATATTTGGCCCTAATTTTATAAGAAACATTAGCGCTATGCCTTCAATTTCCAGCCGGGGCAAAAATGTTCCCATGTCGCCTTTCCGAAAACTGGTCCCCTTTGCCGACAAAGCCAAAGAGGCCGGTAAGCATGTGTACCACCTGAATATTGGTCAGCCCGATATCGAAACGCCACTGTATGCCCTGAAGCAGGTGCGTGAAAACCAGCTAAAAGTATTGGCCTACAGCCCGGCAGTGGGGCAATTGAGCTACCGCAAAAAGCTGGTGGAGTATTACCGCAAGTTCGACATTTCGCTCACACCGGATGACATCATTGTAACCACAGGAGGCTCGGAAGCCATTCAGTTTGCCATGCTGTCTTGTTTCGACATAGGAGACGAAGTCATCGTGCCTGAACCTTTCTACGCTAACTACAACGGCTTTGCGCAAATTGGCAGCCTGAATATCCGGCCTATTACCTGTGATATTGAAGATGGCTTCGCCTTACCCCCGGTAGAAGCCTTTGAAGCCGTCATCACCGACAAGACCCGGGGCATTTTTATCACCAATCCGAATAACCCTACCGGTTGCTTTTACAGCCGGGAAGATCTAACACAGCTGGGGCGGTTGTGCAAAGCCTATGACTTGTTCCTGTTTGTGGACGAGGTGTACCGGGAGTTTTGCTACGATGGGAAGGAGTTCTATTCTGCCCTTCGCCTGGAGGGGCTGGAGGATCACGTTATCGTAGTCGACTCGATTTCCAAGCGTTACAGTGCCTGCGGAGCGCGCATCGGGGCATTGGTTACCCGCAATCAGGGCGTTCTGGAAGCCGCCACCCGCTATGCCAAACTTCGCCTAAGCCCTCCGGGGCTGGCGCAGATTCTGGCGGAAGCCACACTTGATATGGATGCCAGTTATCTTGATCAGGTCACCGAAGCGTACGACCGGCGGCGGCAGGTGGTCTACAACCGCCTGCAAGCTATGCCCGGTGTAGTGAGCTATCTGCCCGGTGGTGCCTTTTATTGCTTTGCAAAGTTCCCGCTGCGCAGTGCTGAGCATTTCTGTCAGTGGCTGCTGGAGTCCTTTGAGCACGAAGGCGCAACGGTCATGCTTTCTCCGGGCGAAGGGTTCTACGCCACGCCCGGGCTGGGCCGCGATGAAGTGCGGATTGCCTACATTCTGAATGAGCAAGACCTCGAAAAAGCGATGGATTGCCTGGAGGTGG